>JBCCIN010000600.1:0-1535 GCA_039028235.1 Pseudomonadota bacterium | reverse complement strand
AGGGCGGGCTCTTGTCCTACGGTAATGACATGACCGACGACAACACGCCCCATGAATGTGGCCTCGGCCGCTTCTGCAACACCGAGACGGCGATCGGCTGTATCGGCCGCGATGCGCTGCTTAGGGTGACCAAGGAGGGTCCGGTCAAGGAAGTTCGCGCCATCGCCATAGAGGGGGACGCCGTGCCGCCCTGCGATCGCCACTGGCCGATCATCGACCGAGGCGAGAGGGTGGGCCGCGTATCCTCCGCCGCCTGGTCTCCAGACTTCGGCACCAATGTCGCCATCGGCATGGTGCGCATGACCCATTGGGATCCGGGCACGAAGCTTACGGTCGAAACACCGGACGGCCCGCGCGAGGCGATCGTGCAGGAACAATTCTGGCTTTGACCAGGTGATGCTCGACGCGGCTCGCGTCACTGATTCCCGCGGATCAGATCGCTCGCCTTCTCGGCGATCATGATGGTCGGGGCGTTCGTGTTGGAGCCGATCAGGCTTGGCATGATCGAGCTGTCGCAGATACGGATGCCGTCGAGACCGCGGACGCGGAGTTGCGGGTCGACCACGGCCATGTCGTCGACGCCCATCTTGCAGGTACAGGTCGGGTGGTAGGAGGTGCGGCCATATTGGCGGGCGTAGGCCTCGAAGTCCGCCTGCGTCTTGACCTTGTCGTCGGGAAAGCGAAGCGCCTTGACGTATTTCTTGAGGCTCGGCTGGGAAAAGATTTCGCAGCTGATCTTCACGCCCTCGACCGAGGTCTTGAGATCATCTGGTTCCGCCAGGAAGTTGGGATCGACGATCGGAGGATAGAGAGGATCGGCTGAGCGCAGACGCACCGTGCCCCGGCTTTTGGGGCGAAGGGTGTAGGAGTTGAGCGTGATCCCCGATGAACCCTGCGGCACGCTCGGCACACCCGCCTCGGCGCCGGCGCCGGCCAGGAAGTGGAACTGAAGGTCGGGTATCGGGTTTGATCGATCGGCAAACCAAAAGGCGCCGCCCTCGACGATATTCGAGGTCACGGGGCCGGAGTTGAAGAGGTAGTACTGAATACCGGCAAGCGCTGCCCAATGCCACTTGTTGTATTTGTCGAGGCTGTAGTGGCCGGTCAGCTCGGCGACGATGTCGATGCCGAAATGGTCGTTCAGGTTCTCGCCGACGCCCGGCAGATCGTGGACTACGTCGATGCCGTGCTCTTTCAGATGCGCCGCCGGGCCGACGCCGGAGAGCATCATGATCTTAGGCGTGCCGATGGCGCCTGAGGTCACGATGACCTCGCTTTCCGCACGGGCCGTGACGCTCTCCTTGCCGTTGAAATAGCGAACGCCAGTCGCGCGTGTGCCCTCGAAGGTGATGCGATCGACGAGACAGCCGGTCTCGACCTTGAGATTGCGCCGTTGCATCACCGGCTTCAGGTAGCCGACGGCGGCGGAGCAGCGGCGATAGTTCCTGGTGGTGGTCTGGTAGACGCCGGAGCCTGCCTGCTGCTCGCCGTTGAAGTCGGGGTTGTAGGGGATGCCGAGTTCCTGGCAGGCCTTT
>JBCCIN010000599.1:0-1550 GCA_039028235.1 Pseudomonadota bacterium | reverse complement strand
TGGGGCGTCAATGGCGGGGGGGCCGGCTCGCGCTCAGAGAAATGGATCGAGCGCGCCGAAGGCGGCCGTGAGACGCTTCCCTCGAAAATCGACGGACTCGACGTTGGTCCGGGCGACAGGCTGGTCTTTCGCAGTGCAGGCGGCGGCGGCTGCGGCGACCCTCTGGAGCGGGATCCTGCGCTTGTCCGCTTCGATGTCCAGACGGGACATCTCACGGTTGAGTCCGCAGGTCGCGACTACGGTGTCGTCATTGCCCCGCATTCGTCGGAGAATGACCGGCGCGCGACCGATGCGCTGCGCGATGGTTTGAGGCGGGAAAGGCCACATCCGACATTGTTTGATCGTGGCGATCAGGCTTAGGGTGACGGCAGGACAGGGACGAAGGACGGGACAAGACCATGCTCGAAGTCTGGATTGGGATCGTCTTCACGGCGGTCGTCATCATCGCCGTGCTCTACGTGATCTCGATCTGGATCTACAAGCGCGCTCCGGCGAATATGGGTTTCATCCGGACCGGGTGGATGGGAACCATGGTTTGCCTCGGTCGCGGCGCCCTTGTCCTGCCCGTTTTTCACGAGGTCAGCTGGATCTCACTTGAAACGATGAAGCTGATCGTGAACCGGTCGCGGGACCAGGCGGTCCTGACAGCTGACAAGATCCGCGTCGACGTGGTTGCCGAGATGTACACACATGTCGGCCGCAGCGAAGAGGCGCTGCTGACCGCGAGCCGCAGTCTTGGCGAGAAGACCTTTGACGCAGACGAGGTCAGGAACCTGCTCGAGGCAAAGGTTGTCGGGGCAATTCGCAGCTATGCGGCCACCAAGACGCTCACCGAACTCCACGAGAACCGCGACGCTTTTGCGAAGGAGATACAAAGCGCCGTGGTCGAAAGCTTCGCGGCGAATGGGCTCGAACTCGAAGAGGTGACCATCGTTTCGCTGGAACAGTCGTCGAAGGAATTCTTCAACGCCAACAACATCTTCGATGCAGAAGGCCTGAAGATCATCACCGAGATCACCAGCGATGCCAAACGCAAGGTGCATGATACCGAAAAGAACGCGACATTGGCGATCCGGCAGAAGGAGCTCGATACGCAACTGGAATTGCTGGAGATCGAGCGCAAGGAGGCTTTCGCCAACGCGGCCCAGGACAAGGATGTCGCGAACGAGGAGGCTCAGCAACTGGGTGAAAAACAGATCTTCCTGCTGGACCGGCGCCGCGCCGTCGAAGAGCAGGAAATCGCCAACGAGGTCGAACTGGAGCGCCAGCGCACCGATCTCGAACTCGCCGTCTCCGAAGAGCTCAAGAAACGCGAACAGGGCGAGATCCAGCGCCGGCTGGCTGTCGAAGCCGAGGAGCGCGAAAAACAAATCGCGCTGATCCAGAAGGCTCGCGAAGAGGAGTTGGCCAACATCAAACGCAACCTTGCACTGGAGGAAGCCGAAAAGGACCGGCAGATCGCCCTGATCGAGAAGGCCAAACAGGAAGAATTGGCTGATATCGAACGCAATCTGCACCGGAGCCAGGCCGAGAAGGCGCGGGATATCGAG
>JBCCIN010000598.1:0-1568 GCA_039028235.1 Pseudomonadota bacterium | reverse complement strand
TCGACCAGGGCAAAGAAGCACCGATGCGCTGAACCGGAGATGAACTCTCACGGTTGATGGATTTCTCCGAATGCAACCATAAGGCTTTGGACGCGGAACATCAATCCTTTTGATGCAACGCAGCATCAGTAGAAGTTGCGGCATCCTGCAGGCGAAGTATCGTCTCCTCCCTGCCGAGCACGGCCATCACCTCGAACAGCCCCGGGGACGCCGTCGAGCCGGTGAGAGCGGCGCGCAGCGGTTGGGCGAGCTTGCTGAGCTTCAGATCCGCCTTTTCGGCCGCCGCGCGTACAAGCTCTTCGATCGACGCCTCATCCCACCCATTCAAGTTGTCCAACGCCGGAGCCACAGCACCGAGACGCTCACGCGCCTCGGGGGTGAGGAGCTTGGCCGCCTTGTCATCCGGCATGATCGGACGGGGGGCCACGTAGAACTTGGCGGCTGCTGCGAGATCGATCAGCGTGGTCGCCCGCGGCTTGAGACCGGGCATCGCCGCGGCCAGACGCTTCGATTCGCCTTCGCCGATGGTCAGCCCCTCGGCATGAAGGAGCGGCGTGACCAGCTCGACCAGCGCACGATCCTCGGTCTCACGTAGATAGTGGGCATTGAGATTGGTGAGTTTGGCCATGTCGAAGCGCGCTGCCGACTTGCCGATACCGCCCAGATCGAACCATGCGATCGCCTGCTCGGTCGAGATGATCTCGTCATCGCCATGGCTCCAGCCGAGCCTGAGCAAATAGTTGCGCATGGTCTCCGGCAAGAAGCCCATCTCCTGATAGGCATCGACCCCTAAGGCGCCGTGCCGCTTCGACAATTTTGCGCCGTCCTGGCCATGGATCAGCGGCAGATGAGCAAAGCTGGGCACGTCCCAGCCCATGGCGCGGAAGATCTGAGTCTGGCGTGCAGCGTTTACCAGATGATCGTCCCCGCGGATCACATGGGTCACCCCCATGTCATGATCGTCGACCACCACGGACAGCATGTAGGTCGGCGTGCCGTCCGAGCGCAGCATCACCAGATCGTCGAGCTGATCATTGGCGATCCTGACCTCGCCCTGGACCTCATCGGCGATCACCGTCTCACCGTCCTGCTCCGCCTTGAGGCGGATCACCGGATCCACGCCCGCCGGCGCCTCGGACGGATCGCGATCCCGCCAGCGACCGTCATAAAGCATGCGCCGTCCCTCGGCCTTGGCCTGTTCGCGCATCTCGGCGAGCTCTTCCGGCGTGCAGTAGCAGCGATAGGCGTGGCCGCTCGCCAGCATCGCCTCCGCCACCTCGACGTGACGGGCCTGGTTCTGCGACTGAAAAACCGGGGGCGCATCGCTTTCCAGGCCAAGCCAGCCCATGCCGTCCAGGATCACCTGGATCGCCTCCTCGGTCGAACGTGCGCGATCGGTGTCCTCGATACGCAAAAGAAACTGGCCGGCCGCATGGCGCGCATAAAGCCAGTTGAACAGCGCCGTGCGTGCGCCTCCGATATGGAGGAAGCCTGTGGGCGAAGGGGCAAACCTTGTAACTACACTCATGATTGATAGACTGGCCTTCTAAACTCTTGGTTGTGGGTCG
>JBCCIN010000597.1:0-1615 GCA_039028235.1 Pseudomonadota bacterium | reverse complement strand
GAACGCAATGGAGCCATCTTCTGATCGAAGGCCGTTGCTGGACGCTGAGTGGCTCGATTTGCCAGACGAGGCGTGCCTACGCTGGTATTGCTGGAAATCTAAGGTAGCAGAGCGGCGCGGCGTCCTGCTGCTGTTGAACGGACGTAGCGAGTTCCTCGAAAAATGGGATGAGACGGCGCGCGACTTTGCAGCACTCGGCTTCGATGTTCTGAGCTTGGATTGGAGAGGACAGGGCCTATCGACGCGACCACTGTTAGGCACCGATAAGGGGCACATTGATAGCTTTGACCGATATATTAAAGACCTGGATGTATTTTTTGAGAAAATAGTTCAGCCAAATGCAGGCGGGCGTCCTGTGGGAATCGTCGCTCATTCGATGGGGGGCCACATTGCCCTCCGGTTCATGGCAGATCGATCGCCGCCAGTTCGAGCCGCCGCTCTTTCGGCCCCAATGATTGGATTTAGGACTGGCCCGCTGCACCGTACCTTTGTGCGCTCGATTGCCTGGGCGGCCGTTCGCATCGGACTTGCCGATCGGTACACCATTGGCGGCCATCCATTTGATCCGGCGAAGGAGCCATTCGACGGCAATGTCCTGACCAGTGATCAAGAACGCTATCAAGTACGCATGGACTACTTCGAGGACTATCCCGAGTTGAGGGTTGGATCCGTGACCATGGGGTGGCTTGACGCGGCGTTTCGAACCGTTCGATGCATGGGAATGGCTGGTTATCTTGAGCAGATCAAGATACCCGTGCTGATCGCCCAGGGTGGCAAGGAGGCGTTGGTCGACAATGCGGCGATGACCGAAGCCGCAAACCGACTTCCCAATGGTGAATTGAAGACATATCCCGACGCGAAGCATGAGCTTTTCATGGAAAAGGATGAGATCCGACACCCCTTGATGAATGCCGTCGATGATTTCTTTACCGCGAACGGTGTCTAAGAGCGGATAGGGCAGGACAGATCGATGGCATTGGTATCGGAGGGGGCAAGAAAGTACTGGGTCCTTGCGGCGATGGGCGCGGTGCTCGGAGTTGTCCTGCTCGACGAAACCGTCGTTGGTGTTGCCCTGCCGACGATGATCCGGGATCTCGATCTATCCGTCGTCGGCTCGCACTGGGTGGTAAATTCCTACCTGCTTGTCTTTGCGGTTCTCGCGGCCGCCGCTGGGCGCCTTGGCGATATCGTCGGCTTGAGGATGCTTTTCATCGTCGGCCTCGCGATCTTCGGGCTTGCGTCTCTGGCTTCGGGATTCGCTACAAGCGGCGCTTGGCTGATAACGTCGCGCGCCGTCCAGGGTGTGGGCTCGGCCATCATCTTCCCGGCCTCTCTGGCGATCATCAGTCACGCCTTTCCGCCTGAACAACGCGGCATGGCGATTGGCGTTTACGGGGCGATCGGAACCTTCTTCTTGTCTATGGGGCCGTTCGCCGGCGGCTTCTTCTCCGAATACCTCTCCTGGCGTTGGATTTTCTGGATCAATCCGCCGATCGTGATTGTCATCGCGCTGGTGATGCTGGCGATGTGGCGTGACCCGCCCCGCGAGCAAGCCGTCAGGATCGACGTTCCCGGCCTCCTCGCCCTGGTTGCCGGCCTTGGCATGATCGTCTTT
>JBCCIN010000596.1:0-1635 GCA_039028235.1 Pseudomonadota bacterium | reverse complement strand
GCTGACACTCTCGCCGATCGCCCTTACCGCGTGCGCCACCAGTTCGGGCTCGGCCATGAGGCAGGCGCCGAAGCGTCCGTTCTGCACGCGATCGGAGGGGCAGCCGACATTGAGATTGACCTCGTCATAGCCGAATTGCTCACCTTCGACGGCAGCCGTCGCCAAGGCGTTCGGGTCTGACCCGCCGAGCTGCAAGGCGATCGGATGCTCGGCCTCATCGAAGCAGAGAAAGCGATCTTTGTCGCCGTGGAGGATCGCGCCTGTGGTCACCATCTCGGTGTAAAGCCAGGCGCGTTTCGAGATCAGCCGCAGAAAATAGCGGCAGTGACGGTCGGTCCAGTCCATCATCGGCGCGACCGCGAGGATTTCTTGTGGCTCCCGCAACGTATCGTCCGGCATCTTGTGTCTCAGTTCCTCATCCCAGCGTTTTCGGCAGGACGCAGAGCATCTCATAGAGGAGGTTGGCGCCGATAAGCGCGGTGTTGCCGGTGGTGTCGTAGGGGGGAGAGACCTCGACCAGATCGCCGCCGATCAGGTTGGCTCCCTTCAGACCGCGGATGATCTCCAGCGCCTGAATGGTGGTCAGCCCACCGATCTCGACCGTGCCAGTGCCGGGCGCGAAGGCCGGATCGAGGCTGTCGATGTCATAGGTCAGGTAAAGCGGGGCGTCGCCGATCTTCTCCCTGATGCCGGCCATGACAGGAGCGAGAGGCTTATGCCAGCATGCTTCCGCCGGGATCACGGTGAAGCCGCGCTCGCGGCCCCAATCATAGTCGCCCGGCGAATAACCGGTACCGCGAAGCCCGATCTGGAACACCTTTTCATTGATCAGCAGACCCTCGTCGAAGGCGCGGCGAAAGGGGGTGCCGTGCGCGATCTTCTCGCCGAACATCGCATCGCTGGTATCGGCATGGGCGTCCACCTGGATCAGGGCGACGGGGCCGTGCTTTCTGGCGATGGCGCGGAGGATCGGATAGGTGAGGGTGTGGTCGCCGCCGAGGGTGAGCGGGATGCAGTCGTGGGCGAGGATTTCCTCGTACGCCGATGTGATGATGTCCGCCGTTGCTTTGAGATTAAACGTGTTGATGGCGACGTCGCCGATGTCTGCCACCTGCATCTTCTCGAAGGGGGCTGCTCCGGTTCCCATGTTGAACGGCCGAAGCATGCAGCTTTCTGCGCGTATCGCTCGGGGTCCGTGGCGCGTGCCGGCCCGGTTGGACGCGCCGATGTCCATGGGCACGCCGACGAAGCAGGCATCGAGCCCTTCGGCGGTGGTCTGCGTCGGCAGGCGCATCATGGTGGCCGGACCGCCGAAACGCGGCATCTCGTTGCCGCCCAAAGGCTGGTTGAAGCGTGGCGTATTGTCGGCGGTCATGATCTGCGGTCGCCTTTCCAGGAAAATCAGCGTCTGCAAGGATATAAGGATCTGGTTGCATCAGGTTCAATGCCCGAAAGACGGGCATGCAGGCAGAAGAGGACCCTATTGGACAAAGATGCTGACAGCAAAGGCTTTGCCGGGAGCGCGCTCGCCGACGTCACCTTCGCGCCGTTCTGGCTGGACCGGGGCGACATCGGAGCGCCGGAAGCGCCGCTCAATGGCCGGACGGACGCGGATCTTTTGGTCGTCGGCGGCGG
>JBCCIN010000595.1:0-1639 GCA_039028235.1 Pseudomonadota bacterium | reverse complement strand
GCCGACCGGCGGGTTCTCTTGTCCCAAAGCACCAACGGCGGCGTTCACATCGTCGGTAGAGCCCACGAGAATCACGTCGTTGGCGAAGAGATCCGCGATGAACTTCTCGCCTGCATTGGCGGCGCCATCGAGGTCGATCGCCTGTCGGAACTGTGCCTCGTAAGCCGCGGCCATCTCGTCCGAACGCAGCACGATCTCGGTCATCAGGTCGAGGTAATCGCCGCGCTGCACCGGATCGACCATCACCACGCGTCCAGTCCAGTCATCAGTCGTCAGTTCCCAGAGGTTGCTGACCGGAGCACCATCGGGATTGGCCTCTTCGTTGTACATCAGCACCTTGGTCGACAGACGCTGCGCCAGGAGCGGGCTCTTATATTGCTCGGGCACCCGATCGGCGACGCGCGGCGGCACATAAGCCGCGACGATCCCGGCCTCCAACAGCTCGGTCAGAACCACCGGTGTGTCGGAGATATAGATCACGTCGGCATTGGTGACGCCTGCCTCCGCCTCGGCCTTGAGTCGAGCGATCTGCTCGGTCGAAGAGATATCGAAACCCTGCAAATCAATTCCGGGATATGCCTCCTCGAATGCCTTTTCGACCTTTCCGATCCGGCTGGTGAAGGAGTACACCGTCAATGTGCCCTCTTCTTGGGCCAGGGGCAGAAGCTCGGCCGGCCCCATTTCATTCAGGTGGCCATCAGCCATGGCCGCCGTCGAAAAAAGAATACCGATCGCGCTCATGCGCGCTGCGTACAGAACCTTCATGTCATCCTCCCTTGGGTTCCTCATTATTCGAAGCGCTCGATCAACTGTCCCAGCCGATCGAGCTTCTTCAGCGACTCGTCCTTCGCTGTAAGTCCGGCGGCGATGACGATGGCGTTGCACACCGTCATCGGCACGGTCAGGGTCTGAAATGCGTCCCGATCGCCTGAGCGCGGCGCGGCCAGAAGATGGTCAGGACGGGGTGCCAGAAGTGCTCCCGACTTCCCTGAGATGACGATGGTCCTGACTCCGGCCTCCTTCGCCGTTTCGATCAGGGCGGCATAGCCGCGGGGCGGGCGGCGGAACGCAAAACTCAGCACCACGTTCCCTGCTTCGAGCCCCAGCATCTGTTCGGCCAACCCCCGCGGGTCGGTGTCGAGCTGCTGAACCTCCTTGCCGAAGCGACGGAACCGCTTGACCATCATCAACGCCAGCACTTCGGCATTGCCGTAGCCATAAATGAAGATGCGGTTCGCCTTCATGAGCATGCCAGCGACGTCGGCGATCTGATCGGGTTTGACGAATTCCTCGATCCTGCCAAGCGCTTGCGCCTCGTCACGCGCCAGCTTGCCCAGGATCGTGTCCGAGGTGGTTTCGGCAATGGTTTTTTCGAACCGGGTGGCGGTTTCGCGCGTGGCGATGAATTCGTCGCGAAGCGCTTCGCGGAAGGCCGCGTAACTGTCGAAGCCGAGCTTCCTGGCGAGCCTTGAGGCCGTCGCCTCGTGTACGCCTACGGCTCTTGCCAGATCGCCAGCCGTGCCAAGTGCGGCGGCGGTTGGGCTCTCGATTACGTTCTCCACAAGCTGGCGCTCGCTTGGAGTCAGTGTCGAGGCCTGATCAGAGATTTTTTCTATCAGTGACATGTACAGGCTCACTT
>JBCCIN010000594.1:0-1668 GCA_039028235.1 Pseudomonadota bacterium | reverse complement strand
GGCGACGCCACGTTCTACAACGCCAAAATCCAAACAGCCCGCTTCTTCATGACCAAAATCCTCCCCGAAAACTCCGCCCTCTTCGCCAAAATCATGGCAGGAAGCAAACCGCTCATGGCCCTCGAGGAGGAGAGCTTTTGATACCAACCTTACTAAGTCTCTATCGATAGGCCTCCGGGGCCACGACAGCCGCGGCGGGTTTCTTCTTAACCTTTAGGATTCCTTTAACGTTTCGGTGCCAAGCTATGTCATGGTCCATGCGACCCTCGGAATCCGCCCACCAGCGATAAAAGGTTGGCGAGGCTCGGATTCCCAGGATCGCATGGACCAGCAAGACATGTCGAAGTCTAGCGGCCAGGCGTTAAGGAAAGATGAAGACGGCCACGCTCGCAAAAGAATAGGTCGAGACTTTGTGTGGTTGGCATAACCACGACCTGCTGCGTGTTGTTTGCAAGACGTCAGCTATTGGCTATCGAGACACGCGTGATCCAGATGGAAGTTCTGCCATGAGCCTGCCACCCGTTTTGCAAAATCTGCGCCTGCCGGCGATCGGCGCGCCGTTGTTCCTGATCTCCAACCCGGATCTGGTGATCGCACAATGCAAGGCCGGCATCGTCGGCTCGTTTCCGGCCTTGAATGCGCGCGAAAAAGAGGGCGAGCCGATCGAGCTGGAGCGGTGGCTGAAGCGCATCACCGAAGAGCTCGATCGCTACAACCAGGCGCATCCGGACACGCCGGCTGCGCCCTTCGCGGTCAACCAGATCGTGCATCGCTCGAATGCGCGGCTGGAGCGCGACATCGAGATCTGCGTCAAATGGAAGGTGCCGGTCTGGATCACGTCGCTTGGCGCCAGAGAAGAGGTCTACCAGGCCGCCCGTTCCTGCGGCGGCATCACGTTGCACGACATCATCAATGACCGCTTCGCCAAGAAGGCCATCGAGAAGGGTGCTGACGGTCTGATCGCCGTCGCAGCCGGTGCCGGCGGTCATGCGGGTACGCTGTCACCCTTCGCTTTGATCCAGGAAATCCGCGCCTGGTATGACGGTCCGCTCATCCTCTCGGGCGCGATCGCCAGAGGTGACGCCATCCTCGCCGCCGAAGCCATGGGCGCCGATCTCGCCTATATCGGCTCCGCCTTCATCGCGACCGACGAGGCCAATGCGGTCGATGGTTACAAGAGCATGATCGCCGAATGCACGGCCGACGACATCGTCTATACCAGCTACTTCACCGGTGTTCTCGGCAACTATCTGAAGCCGGCGATCGCCGCTCAGGGGCTGGACCCGGACAATCTCCCTGACCGGGACCCGTCGACCATGAACTTCTCCGACAGTGGCTCCAAGCCGAAGAGCTGGAAGGACATCTGGGGTGCTGGCCAAGGCATCGGAGCTGTCCAGGATGTGGTCAGCGCAGCGGATCTCGTCGCACGCTTCGAGCACGAATATCTGGCCGCCCGCGACCGTGTTTTTTCGAATGGCCGAGCCGCGGCCTGACCGCGTTCAGGTGCTGCAAATCAAGCGATCGTTGAGCTGAGACCATAGGTGACGTCATGGAACGGGAGAGCATGGAGTTTGACGTTGTGATTGTTGGTGCTGGTCCTTCGGGTTTGGCGGCGGCGATCCGGCTTCGTCAGATCGCCATCGAGGAGGATCGGGAGATCTCGGTCTG
>JBCCIN010000593.1:0-1683 GCA_039028235.1 Pseudomonadota bacterium | reverse complement strand
CTGCTGCGATTTTTAGAGCAAGCCTGCCAATGAAGAAAGCGCACCACCGGCTTCAAAGCACCGTCTGTATTCGATAGCCGGCCGCGAACACCAAGCGGGTCGAGGTAATCGCCATGTCGTCATGCCAGGTCAGACGCTCGATCACGAACAGCGCATCGCCCGGCTCAAGGTCGCGCGAGCAGCCGAAGGCATCGGCAAGGTCAGCCTCGTTCGGAATGATCTCGCCGCGCTCCCACTCGCCTTCGCGAATCCGCCGCGTATCGAGATGCGGCTGAAGAGCCGCTATCTCGACGAGACCACCGACGATCTCGATCAGGCACTCACCATGATCGAGCGCTTCAGTGCTGCGGGTAAGGCGAGTGCCGCTGGCAAAGCGAAGTCGGTCGGACTGCTTGGCAATGCCCACCTGTACAACTGGCTGGACATGATCGCCTTTCAGGGTCTGCCCGCACGCATCTGCTGGGTCGGGCTTGGCGGTCGTCTCCGGCTCGGTCGCCTCGCCCAACCGCGAGACCTAGGCGATGAAGGGCGGCTCCGATGCCGTTTCCGACTGGCCGCTCCTGAACGCGCTGATCAATGTGGCATCCGGCGCCGCCTGGGTGTCGTTGCACCACGGCGGCGGCGGCGCGGGACGTCGGTTGCAAAGGGTTCTTTGCAATGACCCGGCGACCGGCGTCATCCGCCATGCGCACACCGGCTAAGAGGACGCGATCGCCTGCGCACAGGAGCATGGGCTGGCCCCAAGAGAGCTTGCCTGACCGCGTCTAGGCACGGACGCCCATCCATGGCACCTATGGGGAGCGGCTGACGCGATTAGGCGTCGGCATGACTGTACCTCATCAGGACCTGTTGAATGAGCGGTCTCCTCTCCCTTCTCGACGATGTCAGCGCCATCGTCCGGCTCGCCTCGACCCAGCTCGACGATATCAGCGCGCAGGCGGCCAAGGCCGGTTCCAAGGCGATCGGCGTGGTGATCGACGACGCCGCGGTCACCCCCAAATACGTGACCGGTCTCCCCGCCGCGCGAGAACTGCCGATCGTCTGGAAGATCGCGCGCGCGTCCTTCTTCAACAAGCTGGTCATCCTCTTGCCGGCAGCCCTGCTGCTCAACGCCTTTCTGCCCTGGGTGCTGACGCCGCTCCTGATGGTCGGCGGTCTCTATCTCTGTTTCGAAGGGGCCGAAAAAGTCTGGCACGTCCTCCATCACGAGAAAGAGGAAGGCCCGCAGAAGGCGGAAACGCTCGACGCCGCGCATCTGGAGGAGACCCGGGTCAAGGGAGCGGTCAAGACCGACTTCATTCTATCAGCCGAGATCATGACCATCGCGCTCAACGCCATCGAATCCGACAATATCGTGACCACTGCCGTCACCCTTGCCGCCGTCGCCATCGGCATCACGATTCTGGTCTACGGCGCCGTCGCTCTCCTGGTCAAAGCGGACGATCTCGGCATCAAGCTGAGGCAGGACGGCAACCTCTCGTTCACTCGCGCGCTCGGCCAGGGCATCGTCTCGGCCATGCCCAAGGTGCTGACGTTCATCTCCGTGATCGGCACGGCGGCGATGCTTTGGGTCGGCGGTAATATCGTCGTGCATGGGGCCCACGAAATGGGCTGGCACGCTCCCTACGAGACCATCCACCACATCGCGGCCGGCGCGGCCGGTGCAGTGGGCGTCGCGACAGG
>JBCCIN010000592.1:0-1735 GCA_039028235.1 Pseudomonadota bacterium | reverse complement strand
CGCTCGCCATCAGGCGGCGTGCGCACCTTGAGGGTGACCTGACCCTGGTCAGTAAATTTGATGGCATTGCCGACCAGATTGACCAGAACCTGGCGAAGGCGTTGCGCATCGCCACGGATGGCGGTGGGCACGTCGAACGCGACGTCGCAGATCAGTTCCAGCCGCTTTCGATGAGCCATCGCGCCGAGCTGCTGGACGACATCCTCGACCAGGAGACGCAGGTCGAAGGGCGCGCTATCGAGATCGAGCCGGCCCGCTTCGATTTTAGAGAAGTCCAGAATGTCGTTGATCGTGTCGAGGAGGGTTTGTGCGGATCTGAGGATGGTTTGAGCGAAGTGCTTTTGCTTACCTTCCAGTGGACTCTTCGTGAGAAGCTCAGCCATGCCGAGCACACCGTTGATCGGTGTCCGGATCTCATGGCTCATATTGGCAAGAAATTCAGACTTCAGCCTTGTCGCTTCCTGTGCACTGACCAGAGCCGTTTCCAGTTCCCGGGTGCGTTCGGCGACCCGTCCTTCAAGATCCTGATTGGCCAGGCGGAGCTGTCGCTGCATCTCTGCCAGGTCGTCGATGCGCCGCGTAAGGTCGGCATCTTTCGCATTCAAAGACATCGTCATCTGATTGAACGCATCGGCGAGTTCCTGAACCTCATCACCGGTCAGGATCGAAATCTGCTGCTGGCGTTCACCATCGGCGATCGCCTTGGTGGCAGCCGTCAGCTCCCGAAGCGGGCGGACGGTGCGCATGACAAAGGCGCGGCTTGCCATCAGGCCGATGATGAGGAAGGCGAGCCCGAGCAGCAGGCTTCGCTTAATCAGGTCGGAAAGATCGCGGTCGAGGGAATCGCGCGATACCGCAATTCTGACGATTCCGAGGTTCTCACTGCCGAGATAGACGGGCACGGCGGCATGAAACCCAATCTCGTCGATGTCGACCACCGTCTCCTCGACCTCGAGCGCGCGCCGGCTCAGTGGATCAGCGATGAACTCATGGTGTTCTCCAACGCGATCATGACCAGTGAGGAGCATGCCATCGGTATCGAGGACGTAGGCAAAGAGGACGTCGCGTTGCGTTTCAACCTGTTCCGTGAGGGTCTGCACCACATCGGCACGCAGGTCGTGGAGATGGTTGCTCGACGCATCGGCGAGCAAGGCGGCTATGTCCAGGGCGCGTTGGCGCGAGCGGTCTTCGAGCAGCCGCTTCCCGCTCCAGATGTTGGTCGCCGTCATCGTCGCCAGCGAGGCGGCGACCAGCAGTGCGACGAGGATCGCGATCTTCTCGGAGAGGCCGCGCCTGACTAGCCATGGAATCCTTGTCAACATGCCGACGCCGCATAGTGGGGGATGATGATCCGCTCCGGCTAGTCGGTCGGGGTACGGTCGAGCGTCGCCAGGACTCTGTTGACGCGTGAGAACGCGGCGTCGACGCTGTCCGGAAAATCATCGAACCGGGCGCTCTTAAAGGTCTTCAGGTCGGCCTGGGCGGCTTCGACCTCAGGCGTTGGCACAACGAATGCGAAAGCAATCGCGGCCAAAGACGCGACGGTGACAAATCGATGCATACCAACGTTCCTGCCGACAGGTGCTGGATAAGGCACTGGCGTCTCGTCAATGCCCGCAAGCAACCCGCAAATCCGCAGGTATCCTTGCATGCAAAGGTAAAGAAAACGTTACCAAGCACCCGGCCGCTTCGGCGGACCCCGTTGCGGACGGTGCCGATCAACCTTCGGCCAGGG
>JBCCIN010000591.1:0-1735 GCA_039028235.1 Pseudomonadota bacterium | reverse complement strand
CCACGGTTGCCGAAACGGCACCTGCGGCACCTGCAAGACCCGCCTGCTCGACGGCGACGTCGACATCATGGACTTTGCCCCGGAGGCGCTGAGTGACGATGAGCGTGAAAGCGGCCTGATCCTCGCCTGCCGCGCTACGCCTAAAAGCGACATCAGGGTCGAATGGACAGCCGAGGATTTCGACGCTCTGCCGCCAGTCAGGAAGCTCAAAGGGACAGTCACCGACATCAGGGAGATTGGCGAGGCGCTGCATCACGTGAGGATCGAGCCGCATGGAGGACCAATGCAGTTCCTCGCAGGCCAGTATGCCGATGTACAATTCGCCGATCACCCGCCGCGGTCCTTTTCGATGGCCAATCGGCCTGACGAGACCGTTCTTGAATTCGTGATCCGGCACATGCCAGACGGTCTCGCCAGCCATCACGTCGCGACCAGGCTGAAGGCAGGGGACAGTGTTCGCCTGAAAGGCCCTTATGGCGATGCTTACTGGCGGAGCAAGGATCTCCCGATTATCGCCGTCGCTGGCGGATCCGGCATCGCGCCCATCCGCTCGATCGTGCGAACGGCACTTCGACAAGGCCATCGACAGAGCATTCACATGTATCTGGGCATCCGCGACGAGCCATCTTCTGAGGTGCTCGAGGAATTTCAGAAGATCGCTGACCTCAACGGCAATTTTCAGTTTGATCCGGTGCTGTCGACGCCGCGAGAAGCCACGGAACGGCGTGTCGGACATGTCCATGAAGCCGTCGGCCAGGACTATGCTTCCTTCGGCGGCCAGGTCATTTACTGCGCCGGTCCGCCCGTCATGGTGGACGCCATGTCGGCGCTGGCGAAAGCCAATGGAGCTGACCACGGCGCGATCTTCGCCGACCGCTTCGAACCCGCCAAGACGGCAGCGAAGACCGGCCTGTTCGGCAGGCTCTTTTCGTTGGGGAGATAACGCCTAGCACCGGCATCGTCGCCGAGATCGATGGAAGAGCGCCGCAACGATAAATCTATATGCGAATCATTCTCAATTGTGTTAGGTTCCCCCGTCAAACTATGAAGCTATCAACAAACCAGCTTCCGACGGATCAGCCGTCGCCGGGGAAAGCGCATGGGGGAGGCGAGGAGGCATGGACCGAACCGCCATGCCGATCATGTTCCAGAACAGGTCGGCACCGCTGGCGCTGCCGCCCATTCATGGTTGGTGGCCTCGTGGACGCGCTGCCAGAAACTCCACGGCATGTCGCCTGAAAGCAAAAGCAATCCTGAACTGCTGGATCAGCACCATCTGGCGAAGGCGCGCGAAGAGGCCGGCCATTCGCTGAACGTCGCTGATCCAACCCTCGATCGGCTGTTTCGCGCTGTCGGGGCGTCTGGCTGCTGCGTTTTGCTCACCAATGCCGAAGGGATCGTTTTGGCCGGACGAAGTGGCGCTGGTGACGAACGTCATTTTCGGCAATGCGGGCTTCGGGCCGGCGCCGATTGGAGCGAGGCCGCCGAGGGAACGAACGGAATCGGCACCTGCCTCACCGAGCAGCGAGCACTGACGATCTATCAGACCGAGCATTTCAGGAGCTGCAACATCGAACTTTCCTGTGTCGATGCACCGATTTTCGATGATCGTGGCCACCTGATCGCGGCGCTCGACGTTTCGACCTGTCGAGCCGACGCCACACCATGTGCCGTTACGCTTTTGGCGCTTGCGGTCGAGGAATCAGCAGCGCGAATCGAGGGTGATTTGTTTCGT
>JBCCIN010000590.1:0-1786 GCA_039028235.1 Pseudomonadota bacterium | reverse complement strand
TTCTGGAGAAAGCCAAAAAAATCAAGTTCGGCGATCCCATGGACCCCGAGACCGATCTCGGCACGGTGATCCATGCCGAGGCCGCAGCGCTTTTCGAACAACGTGTGATCAAAGCTGCTGAGGCGGGGGCGGAGATCCACTATCATCCCCAGCGCCAGGGCGCCCTTCTCGCACCCATCGTCGTCGACCGCGTCGACCACAGTGAGGAGCTGGTCGTCGAGGAAACCTTCGGCCCGGTGATCCCGATCATCCGCGTGCCGAACGATGACGCCGAAACAATGGCGATCTCCAACAGCACCGCGTTCGGCCTGTCCTCCGGCGTCTGCACCAACCATCTCGATCGCATGACGGCTTACGTCAACGGCCTGAACGTCGGCACCGTAAACATCTGGGAAGTCCCCGGCTACCGCATCGAAATGTCCCCCTTCGGCGGCATCAAGGACAGCGGGCTGGGCTACAAGGAGGGTGTCATCGAGGCGATGAAATCCTTCACCAACGTCAAGACCTATTCACTCCCCTGGCCGGGGTGAGGGGGTCAATCAGGGACTGTCACAGATCTGTCGCTTACGGTCTCTAACGGATTATGGCAGATTTGTGATAATCGGCTCCGCCGCAAAGTCGGCGCAAACTAAAGGGAGGTAACGATGACGAAGAAATCCATGTTCCTTGGCAGTGCGGCCGCGCTCGCGATGCTGACGGTGCAAGCTCAGGCGGCCGAGCTTACCGTCTACACCGCGGTCGAGGCCGAGGATCTGCAGAAATATGCCGAGCGCTTCAATCAGGATCACCCCGATATCGAGATCAAATGGGTACGCGATTCCACCGGCATCGTCACGGCGAAGCTGCTCGCGGAAAAGGACAACCCGCAGGCCGATGTCGTCTGGGGTCTCGCTGCGACCTCGCTGATGCTCTTGAAGAATGAGGGTATGCTTGAGCCATATGCACCGAAGGGCGTCGAGGAGCTCGATCCGAAATTCGTCGACGGCGACAGCCCGCCATCCTGGACCGGCATGGACGCCTGGGTCGCCTCGATCTGCGTCAATACCTATGAGGCCGAAGCGAACGAGCTTCCGATGCCGACGTCATGGGAGGATCTCACCAAGCCCGAATATGCCGGCCATGTCGCCATGCCCAACCCGAACTCGTCCGGCACCGGCTTCCTCGACGTGTCGAGCTGGCTGCAGATGATGGGCGAAGAGGAAGGCTGGGCCCATATGGACGCCCTCCACGAGAACATTTCATACTACACCCATTCCGGCTCAAAGCCCTGTAAGGACGCCGCGCGCGGCGAGGTGGCGATCGGCGTCTCCTTCGCTTTCCGTGGCGCTAAGTCCAAGGCCGAAGGAGCGCCGCTCGAGATCGTTGTGCCATCCGAGGGCATCGGCTGGGACATGGAGGCGACCGCGATCGTCAAGGGCACGGATGATCTGGAAGCGGCACAGACTCTCGTCGACTGGTCGATCACCGAGGCCGCCAACCAGATGTACAACGAAGGCTACGCCGTCATCGCGCGTCCTGAGCTGGCGCAGCCCGTCGAGCATTTCCCCGAAGGCATCGCTGATGCCATGATCGACAACGACTTCGAGTGGGCCGCCCAGAACCGCGAGGCCATCCTCGCCGAATGGCAGTCCCGCTACGACAGCAAGTCCGAAGCCCAATAGGTGCGACCCGCACCTGGGTGCCACCGGCACTCGGTTGAGTGCGGCCCGCACCTGGTTGACTTGGGTTGGCGCTGCCGGTTGTGATGGAGAACATGTCACGACCGGCGGCGGCGGCTCAAAGCTCC
>JBCCIN010000589.1:0-1805 GCA_039028235.1 Pseudomonadota bacterium | reverse complement strand
GGGTGCCAATTGGGACGACGCGCACTAAACGCGTCGATCCTGTCGTCAGCCTCGGCTTGCGACCAGACGCCGCCGACCAAGCCAGACCAGCGACATGAGCATCATCACGAGGGCGCCAGGCTCCGCCACAGCGATGGCTGCCCGTGACACGCCGATGTCGAAGACCATGCTGGTGCTTACTGAAAGCCGGCGATCAAGGCCAGGCACGAACGGAAAAGAACCGACGCTGTCGTCCAAAAACCCAAAACAAGGAGGGATGTCGGATGCGGGATCACCTATGCAGCTGATCGCATTACTTTATTCCAGAACCAGACCATCGACATCGATCGAAATACTATAATTGGCGAAGCCTGAATCGCCGGGATCGATCTCGATGGGCCCGTTGATCCCGTATCCTGCATCGAGCCCGACCTCATCGGGCCCGTCAAAAACCAGATCAAACGTCGCGATGTTGGTGAGGCTCGCTTGCGCCTGTCCGGGGCCATCGCCCAAGGCGACGCGAATTTCGGCGCTATTCCAATCGTTGACGATCGCGAGGGCACTGCCGCTTCCGTTTGCAGAGGTGGCCGTGCTGCGCGACACGATCGAGAAGTTTTCGATCGTGAAATTCCGCGGTCCGAAAAAATTGCTGATCACGAAACCGGGCAAGAAGTCGATGATGGTCGCGTGAGCCGGCATCGTCGGCAGCAGCAGGCATAGAGCGCAGATGAGTTGACGCATGAACCTCTCCCCGGATGGACGAGGCGCCAATTTAATCTTTGATTGTTTGTTGTCCAGAAAATTATCGCAAAGGTTGTATTATGTTTTTGGCATCTCAGCCGCATATCGTTCCATCGCCTTCGCCATCTTCACGTCCAGCTCGGTGACGCCGTCGGCGTCGTGGGTGGTCAGCGTGACCTCGACGGTCTTGTAGACATTGAACCATTCGGGGTGATGGTTCATCTTCTCCGCAAGGAGGGCGCATCTGGTCATGAAGCCGAAGGCCTGGTTGAAATTTTTGAAGGTGAACGTCCTGAAGAGGGCGTTGCGGCCCGGCGTGTCCTGCCAGTCCGAAAGTTCGGCGAGCGCCGCCTGGCGCTCCTCGCCTTTAAGAGCGGTCGGTCTGCTCATGTCCGAAACTGCCTTTCCTTTTGCCGGTCCGTCATGACCTCATCCTATCAGGCTTTCGATCATCCGCCGCCATCGCTCGAAGACTTTCAGCGCATCGGCGAGGAGGTTCTGCGAGGCCTACCCGAAACCTTCACCCGCCATCTCGGCGGCGTGGTCATCAAGGTCGAGGATTTTCCTGACGAGACGACCCAAAAAGCGATGGAACTGGAGAGCCCCTACGACCTGCTCGGCCTCTATCACGGCATCCCGGTCGGCCAGGAGCACGGCTTTCACTCACCACCCGAGCAGCCGGACATGATCTTCCTCTACCGTCAGCCGCTACTCGCCTACTGGTGCGACCACGACTTCTCGCTCGCCGCCATCATCGAAAACACCCTGATCCACGAAATCGGCCACCATTTCGGCCTCACGGACGACGACATGGAGCATATAGAGTTTCCCCACGGACGCGCCAGCGACGCGCTGGAGCGTTGACTTTGATCAAGGCGCTCGACCATCTCGTTTTAACTGTGCGGGATCTGGAAGCGACGGTTCGTTTCTATAGTGACGGGCTGGGCATGGAGGCGCGGCGCTTCGGCCCGAACCAGGAGCGCGTGGCGCTTCACTACGGGTCGCAGAAGATCAATCTCCATGAACTCGGCAAAGAATTCGAGCCCAAGGCCGACCTCCCCACACCAGGCTCCGCCGACCTCTGC
>JBCCIN010000588.1:0-1855 GCA_039028235.1 Pseudomonadota bacterium | reverse complement strand
TTCAGGATGGGAACGAGCGCGCCGTCGTCGACATGCGCCTGGACGAAGCGGCTTGGCACATGGATCACGCCATGCCCGGCAAGGGCTCGATTGACGAGCGTGATCTGCGAATCGGTGACAAGCGTTCCCCTGACCTCGACCGCAATCGGTCCGTCCGGGCCATCGAAGTCCCAATCGGCTAGGCGCTTCGAACTGATGAACCTGTAGCGAAGGCAGTTATGGGCCAGGAGGTCAGCCGGTGTCTCGGGCTCGCCATGCGCCCTTAAATAGGCGGACGACGCAAACGCCGTAGCTACGTTCGGCGGTGAGATCTGGACGGCGATCATGTCCTGCTGCACGCGACCGCCGAATCGGATGCCGGCATGAAAGCCTTCAGCGACGATGTCGACCAGCTGGTCCGACATGGTGAAGTCGAGTCCGATCTCCGGATAGGTTCGCTGAAAATCGCTCAAGTGCTCCGCGAGCGCGATCTGATAGGCGATGTAGGGCATGTTGATGCGAAGCTCACCGCGGAGGACGCCATGGGTCTTTTGCGCTTGCTCGACCGCCTGCTCCAATTGCTCGAAGGCCGGCATGGCGGATCGGAGCAGAACGCGCCCTGCGTCGGTCAGGCTGACCGATCGGGTGGTGCGTGCGAACAGCGTGACGCCGATTCGGGTCTCGAGCGACTTTAGCTGATGGCTGATCGTCGACGGCTGAACTTGCAGGTCCGTCGCCGCCCCTCGAATCGAGCCGCGACGGGCGACGGCCAGAAACACGTCGAGGCCAAGGATCGGAAGCTTGCTCATTGTTCGAATTTTTTCAGCAATCTGATGAAATTTCAATGTCTACACAGCGTTTTTCAGGCGGCTTAGGGTTTCTCAATCGAGAACACGGAAGGATCGAGATCGTGACCATTCAATAAATACAAACTCGGCAATACCGATCTCGACGAGGAAGCCAAGCGCCGCGCGGAAGCGGCCTAAAGACGGAGCCATCAGGATGACGATCAGATCAGTCGCGCTTACGACTTGCGTGATGCTTACCCTTGGAGGGGCAGCCATGGCGGAGATGCCGGAGGACAACCTCAAGGTGGTCCAGGGCTTTTTCGGTGCCTATGGCGAGGGCGACCTCGAGAAGCTCGCGAGCTTCATGGCCGACGACATCGTCTGGCGCATTCCGGGGCGTCATCCGCTATCCGGCGAGAAGCTTGGCCGGGACGAGGTGATCGCGTTCTTCGGCGAGCTTGGCAAGGCCAACTTCAAGGCCGAGCCCATCTATTTCGGCGCCGATGAGACCCATGTCGTCGATGTCCATCGCGGCTGGTCGAATGTCGAAGGTGCACCGAACGTCGATACGATCTGGGCCCTCATTTACCGGATCGAGGACGGCAAGATCGTCGAAGCCACCAACCTCTCTGCCGACCAGGACGCCGCCAACGCCTTTTTCTGGTCCAACTACCAGCTCAAGCCCATCCCGGAGCGGCTGGCCGAATAAGGCCCGAACGTTCCCTTTCCAAGACGGAGTATAGGACATGGCTATCAAGTCGAAGGCTGCGGCTGCAGCCTTGGCGCTCGGTGCTGCGGTTAGCTCGGCAGCGGCCGAGATGAGTAGCGATCGGCAGATCATCAACGTCATCAATTCCGTCGGCTTCTATGCTGACCAGAACGACTGGGATGCCGTCGCGGAACAATTTCACCCTGATGGAGCCGTGCTCGACTATACATCCTATGCTAATGCGTCCGCGGGCACGTCGGACGCATTGCCGACGCTTCTGCCGCAGCAGATCGTCGATGCCTGGCAGACGGTGCTGCCGGGCTATGAACGAACCCAGCATGTCATGGGCACGGAGATCGTGAAGGTCGACGGCGAGACG
>JBCCIN010000587.1:0-1862 GCA_039028235.1 Pseudomonadota bacterium | reverse complement strand
GCAGTGGCGGCAGGCATCTTGCGTAAGCGGATCCCGCTTCGAGCGCGTCACGATCTCCGTGAGCGAGAGCACGAACGAAGTGATCCGGCGACTGGTCGCCACCCCAGCGTTCGGCGCTAAGAACGGCGCTCATGCTCTGTTTCTTGGAATGTCGGCCGCTGCGGTTTGGGCAGCCTTCGGGTGGGTTTCGAGCACACCGGGCTTTTGAAATGCCGCCAGTTTGCCGGAGGTGAGCTCGAGCTTGCGGTCGGCTATGTCGAGCAGAGAAGGACGTTGGGTGATCAAAAGGACAGTCACCCTGCCTTTGAGGTGGATGAGGAGATCAGCGAGATGGCGATCGCCCTCCTGATCCAGACCATTATTTGCCTCGTCGAGAATGAGAATTCTGGGTCGGTTGAGAAGAGCCCGCGCGATCCCCACACGCTGTAACAGGCTTTCGGAGGCATCTGTGGCGCCGGCATGGACGCGTGTGGAGTAGCCCTGCGCGAGCTTGGCGACGGCTTCTTCAATGCCCAAGAGCCTCAAAAGTTCGGCTTCGTCGACGGCAACATCTTCGCCCTGAAAGAGCGTAAGATTGTCCATCAGCGTGCCGTTGAACCGAGGGGTTCGCTCGCTGACCACGCCGATCTGACTGCGAAGACAGCGGAGATCGATGTCCGTGATCGGAATACCATCAAAGGCCACGTCGCCGCCGTCGGGGCTGACCATGCCCATGAGGATTTGCACGAGGCTGGATTTTCCCGAACCGTCGCTACCACGAATGCCGATGAGTTCGCCGGCTTCGACCTCGAGATCAAGGCCGTTGAACAGAGACGCGTCCGTCTTGGGATGGCGATAGCTGATTCCCTTCAGCTTGATCGCCCCCTTGAGTTCCGGCTGAAGGCAGCCGGAGGCCTGCGCCGGTATGGAGAGGCCTGCGGCGAGCTGCTCTCTCGCAATTCGGGTCGCCTGATATTGAGACCAGAGGCCAAGCGTCTGAAGAGTAGGCTGCAGGGTGCGACCGCAGAGCAGGGTGCAGGCTGCCATCTCGCCGAGGCTCATTTCACCGTTGATCACCAACCAGGCGGCCGCGGAGGCGACGACGACGACCATCATCTGTGCGAAGGCATCACTCATGCCACGAACGACCGCTGTCAGTTGCGCGGCGCGGTGGACCAGCGGATCGGCTGCATCGAGCAGCCGTTCGTAGCGGCGCCTCATCTGTTCTTCCAGCACGAGCGCCTTGACGGAATCGATTCCAGAGAAGAGCTCGACCAGAAAGTTCTGGCGCCGATCGTCATTGATGTTGCGATCTGACAGGACGGCGTGCAGGCGGTTGCCCACCAACCAGCCAGTGAGCAGAAAAATGGCGGTGAGCAAGATGGGAATCATGACTAGCCAACCGCCAATCAGGGCGACCAAGGCGAGTGAAATGATCACGAGAGGCAGGTCGAAGACGGCGGTCGCAGCGGAACCGCAATAAAAGCCCTTGAGATTGTCGATCGCCGTGAGACGTCGAGACTGGGTACCCGGACCGTCTCGTTCGAGGGTGTCCAGCCGGCCGTTCAGCAGGGACGACGTCAGGGCGCATCCGAGCTGATATTCGTATTTGGCCGCCGTCCAGCTTAGAAGCTGACCACGGAAAATCTTGAGAATGGCATCGACGATGACGACGACGACAAGCGTGATCACCAAAATGCCCAAGGTCGACATCGACTGGTTGGGAAGAACACGGTCGTAGACCTGTAGCACTGAGATCGGCAGGCCGAGTGTGAGCACGCTCGATGCCAGGGAAGCGGCGACGATTCCTCCCCAGGGCATGGGCGGCATCGGCAGATCGATGGCATCACTCGACGTCATTGATGAAAGGACCGGAGGTTGGT
>JBCCIN010000586.1:0-1897 GCA_039028235.1 Pseudomonadota bacterium | reverse complement strand
CCTGACCTTCCCGATGTGGCTGACCGTCAACTATCTGGGCAATCCGGACAATGGCGTGATCCTGGCGGGCTATATCGGCAGCTGGCTGCTCGCAGGCGGCATGCTGGCGATTTCGACGGCGATCTCGGCACTCACCAAGAATCAGGTGATCGCCTTCGTGCTCGCCGCCGCCGTCTCCTTCCTGTTCCTGATGAGTGGTGTCGAGATCGTGCAGGCGCTGTTTTCCAGCTGGGCGTCCGACAGCGTTGTCGACACGGTCTCCAATCTCAGCCTCCTGACCTCGTTCAACGCGATCGTCTCCGGCGTGATCGACCTTCGCCATCTCATCCTGTTCGGCTCGTTGATCGGCATCAGCCTTTTCGTCAACGTCGCCCTGGTCGACCTGAAGAAGGGAGCCTGAGCGATGGGCTTTTTGACCAAGCTGGACCGCGGCCGCCTGACCTGGATCGGCATCGGGTTGGCCATCATCCTGTTCTTCTCGCTGAACTTGCTGGCGAGAAACGTTTTCACCTCGACCAGGCTCGACCTGACCTCAGAGGGAATCTACACGCTCTCCGACGGTACCAGGGACATGCTCGCCGGCATCGAGGAGCCGATCGATCTCCGCTTCTACTACAGCGGCAGCCTCGATGCGGCCGGCGCCTATTTCTCGACCCATGCAGGGCGGGTTGAAGAGCTTCTCGAGGAATATCGGCGCCTTTCCGGCGGCAAGGTCCGCATCGAGCGTCTCGATCCCGAGCCGTTCTCGCCGGAGGAGGATCTGGCGGTCGCCGAGGGTGTGCGCGGCCTTCCGCTTTCCAATAGCGGTGATCTCGCCTATTTCGGAATCTCGGGGCGCAACACAACAGATGATACCGAGGTGCTCGCCTATCTGGCGCCGGAGCGCGCGAATTTCCTCGAATATGACCTGACCCGCATGGTCTACGATCTCGGCAATCCCGACAAACCTATCGTCGGTGTGCTTGGTGATCTGCCGCTGATGGGCTCGCAGTTCAACCAGGGCCAGCCCTGGCTGGTTCTGGAGGCGATGTTCCAGTTTTTCGACGTCCGTTTCCTCGGCGGCAATCACAAGACCATCGACGAGGAGGTCGACGTCCTGATGCTGGCGCAGCCGCAAAATCTGGATCTGCCCAGCCTTTACGCCATCGATCAGTTCGTGATGCGCGGCGGGCGCGTGTTCGCTATGATCGATCCCCTTGCCGAGAGCATGATCAACGGGGCGAACCAGTTCACGCCAGAGGGCGGTAGCGCGATCGCGGCGCTCGAGCCGCTTTTTGCCGCCTGGGGCATCGAAATGACCGACGGTATGGTGATTGGCGATGCCGTTGCAGCACAGCAGGTCGGCGCGCGGGTCAACGGCCGCCAAGTGGCGGTTCAGTACCTGCCCTGGCTCGGCCTCGGCGAGCAGAACTTTGCCGAAGGCGACGTCGTCACCGCGCAGCTGGAGCGGGTGACGCTCAACAGTGCAGGTTCGATACGCTCGCGTGAGGGGGCGACCACCACCATCGAGCCGCTCCTGATCTCAAGCGCCGAGGCCATGGAGATCGAAGCGGAGCCACTGCGTGTGGCGCCGGACCCTGCGAAGCTGATCGCCGAGTTCCAGCCGTCCGGCGAGACCTACACGCTCGCCGCCAGGGTCACCGGTCCGATCCGCTCGGCCTTCGCGGACGGGCCGCCGGAGGGGGCAGACGAAGAGCTGGCTGCGGCTCATCTCGCCGACGCAGAGGCCCCGCTCAGCCTGGTGATCGTCGCCGATGCCGACATGCTGCATGACCAGAACTGGGTGCGTCAGCAGGATCTGCTTGGCCAGCGCGTGACGCTCCCGATCGCCAACAATGCCGACTTTGCGGTGAATGCACTCGAACTGCTATCCGGTAGCCAGAGCCTGATCGGCCTG
>JBCCIN010000585.1:0-1905 GCA_039028235.1 Pseudomonadota bacterium | reverse complement strand
TTCTTGGTGAGTGCCGAGATCGCCGTCGAAATCGCCAGCATGCCGCCTGCGAGCAGCCAGCTGCCGATATAGCCCGCCAGGATCACGCCATTGTCCGGATTGCCCAGATAGTTGACGGTCAGCCACATCGGGAAGGTCAGGAACAGCGCGATGCCGATGAACAGCCAGGCCGCGAGAAACTTGCCGACAACTGCCTCCGTCGTCGTTACGGGAAGGGTCGTGAGAAACTCGATCGTCCCCGTGCGCCGCTCCTCCGCCCAAAGGCGCATGCCGATCGCCGGCACCAGGAACAGATAAAGCCAGGGATGCCAGTTGAAGAAGGTGTTCAGATCGGCGCGGCCGCGCTCCAGCCAGCCACCGAGGTAGAACGTCATCCCGCCGGCAAGGGCGAGAAAGATGACAATGAAGACATAGGCGAGCGGCGAGCTGAAATAGCCGCTGAGCTCGCGCCTGGTGATGGTCAGGATCGAGTGCATGGCCAGCCCCCTTACGCCGCCTTGGTCAAATCACGGAACACGTCGTCGAGCCGGCCGCGTTCGAGGAACAGCTCCTCAAGAGCGATGCCGCCCTCGCCGATCTTCTTCCTGATCTGTTCGATCAGGCTGGCACCATCCTTGGGCAGCACAACCAGATGCACCTGATCGTCACCCGCATCCGCCTCTTTGACGTCGGCGATGCCGGCGATACCGCCGAGTGCTGCGCGTGCCGGCTCCAAATAGCGGCGCTTGAGGCGGAGCGCCACGGCATTGTGCAGCCTCGACTGGGCGAGCAACTCAGCCGGCTTGGCATCGGCGACGATCCGACCACGGGCGATGACGATCGCCCGCGAGCAGATCGCGTCGACCTCCTCCAGAATATGCGTGGAGATGATGATCGCCTTATCAGCGGCAAGCTCGCTCAACAACGTGCGCACCTGATGCTTCTGGTTGGGATCGAGGCCGTCGGTGGGCTCGTCGAGAATCAGGACGTCGGGATCGTGCAGCAGCGTCGTGGCAAGGCCGACGCGGCGCTTGAATCCCTTGGACAGCGTCTCGATCGGCTGGTTCATCACGCCGCCAAGCTCGAGACGCTCGGTGACCCGATCGATCCGGTGCTGCTTCTCGTCGCCTTTGATCTTTCTGATATCCGCGACGAAGCCGAGAAGGCTCGACGGCGTCATGTCGCCGTAAGCGGGTGCTCCCTCCGGCAGATAGCCGAGGCGCTTTCGGATCTCGATCGGCCGGCTTGCCACATCGAACCCGCAAACCTCGATCCTGCCGGCCGTCGGGGTGAGATAGCCGGCAACCATGCGCATGGTGGTCGACTTGCCGGCGCCGTTCGGCCCAAGAAAGCCGAGCACCTCACCGCGGCCGACCTTGAAATCGACATCGTCGACCGCTCTGATTGTTCCAAAGGTCTTGGAAAGACCCTGAATGTCCAGCAGGCTATCCATGCCGAACCTGTCCCCCATGTTGCTTCAAACCTGACGACGACGCCCCAACATCCAGCCAATCGGCGCGCAACACGTCTCGGATCGATGACACGATCGAATGGCCAGATCACGAGATGGGTGTGGCTGATGGGCGAGCCAATTTGCGCCTGGATTTAAGAGATCACGCTCAGCTGTCAAGTGGGTGATATAGCAGAAAAACACCGGGCGG
The DNA here is from genome assembly GCA_039028235.1 of Pseudomonadota bacterium. GTDB lineage: Bacteria > Pseudomonadota > Alphaproteobacteria > Geminicoccales > Geminicoccaceae > JANQPX01. The sequence continues at coordinate 265 of JBCCIN010000585.1, read as the reverse complement.
CGATCAGAAATTCCCGATTACCCCTAGGTCCGAGAATGGGACTGGGCGTGATGCCCAGCACCGACCAGCCGAGATCGTCCGCGAGCCAACGCTCGATCTCCTCGCAGACGCGGCGATGCAGCGCCTCGTCTTTAACCACGCCGCCCTTCCCGACCTCGCTCTTCCCGACCTCGAACTGCGGCTTGATCAGCGCCATCAGCCAGCCTTCCTGGCGGACCAGGGCCAGGCTCGCCGGCAGCACGGTGCGCAGCGAAATGAAGCTGGC
>JBCCIN010000584.1:0-1905 GCA_039028235.1 Pseudomonadota bacterium | reverse complement strand
TGACCGCATGGTCAGGGCCGAAGCCGGCCCAATCCGGCTTGAACTGGAAGCGACCGGTCTCGGTGGGAAAGCCTTTTCGGTAATGCGCCATGTCCTCGTCGGCCATGGCATCATGCCCGCCCTTCTGATCAACCGTCGCGGCATCGGGCCAGCCGGAACGAGTGAGGAGGTCATCGATCAGCTGCCACTCGGTCATCTGAAAACCGGGGTGATCAGGAGCCCCAAGTCGCCTCGCCAGCTCGCAAATGACGAAATGATTGGTGCGGCAGTTCTGATAGGGCTCGAAGAGCTTCTTGCCGATCTGAAGCGAGCTGTGGCCGCCTGCCTGATAGATGTCGTCATGCTCGAGGAACATGGTCGCCGGTAAAACGATGTCCGCCATCCTCGCGGTCTCGGTCATGAACTGCTCATGCACGCAGACGAAAAGATCGTCTCGCCGGAAGCCTTCATGCACCTTGGCAAGCTCCGGCGCCACGTCCATGGGATTGGTGTTCTGGATCAACAGGGCAGTGACCGGCGGCCCGTCGCCAAGATCGCGCGGATCGCCGGTCAGGATGGGACCAATCCGCGACTGGTCGAGCATGCGGATGGACGTGTCCCGCAGGTCGAGCCCTTCAATCACCGTCTTGTCCCAGCGATAGATGTCACGCTGGCTGTAGAGAGCACCGCCGCCCGGGTGCTGCCAGGCACCACTCACAATCGGCAGCGCGCTCGCCGCATGCATCGAAGCGGCACCGTTGCGCGAGCGGGTGAAGCCATAGCCGAAGCGGATATAGGATTTTTTCGTGCGGCCATAGAGCGCGGCGAAGGCTTCGATTTCATCAACGTCAAGACCGGTGATCCCGGACGCCCATTCCGGCGTGCGGCTTTGCAGATGAGCTTCAGCCGCCGCAACATCATCTGCATGCGCAGCCAGGTAATCGCGATCGGCATAACCGTCGCGAAACAGCACATGCATCACAGCACAAGCGAGCGCACCATCCGTGCCGGGACGAAGGGCGAGATGGACATCGGCCTGTTCGGCCGTGCCGGTGCGGTAGGGATCGACCACCACGAGCGTTGCACCGTTCTCTTTTCGGGCCCGCGCGACATGGGTCATCACATTGACCTGGGTCGAGACCGGATTGCCGCCCCAGATGACGATGAGATCCGACCGGACCATCTCCTCGGCCGGCATGCCCCAGCACTGACCGTAGCCGGCGCGCCAGCCGATTTCAGAGAGCGTCGTGCAGATGGTCGAATGCTGGCCGGAGTAGCGCATAGCGTGGCGAAGGCGCTGGATACCGTCGCGCTGAACGAGCCCCATGGTGCCGGCAAAGAAGTAGGGCCAGACCGTCTCGCTACCATGACATGCGGCCGCCGTGGTAAAGGCATCGGCGACCCGATCCAGCGCTTCGTCCCAGCCAATTGGCGCAAAGCGGCCATCACCTTTGTCGCCCGTGCGCAGCAACGGCTCGCCGAGGCGATCCGGGTGATGAAACCGCTCGGCATAGCGGGCGACCTTGGCGCAGACCACGCCCGCCGTGTAGTTGTTGCGCTTCGATCCGCGCACGCGGCCGAGCCGGCCGTCTTCCAGACGTTCGACGTCGAGTGCACAGACACTCGGGCAATCATGCGGACAGACGGATGGCAGCTGTTCGACGGTCATGGCCGGCCCCTCCCCTGAAGGTAAAGCTCCTTGCCTGGCTGGATCAGCAGGAAAAGGCTCGCTTGCGCCGGGTGCGGCGTCAAGGCGGATCTTCACGATTCAGGGCAAACAGGGCGGAATCAGGTGCGTTGGAGCGTTCAGCCCCGATCGATTCCCTCGGCATCGAGGTCGATCACATCAGGCTTGTGGCCCATCGCCTCGATGAACGCCAACAGATCCGCCGACCGGATGGTGGTGGTCGCTTCGTTGGTCAGCGG
>JBCCIN010000583.1:0-1928 GCA_039028235.1 Pseudomonadota bacterium | reverse complement strand
CGTAAAGAAGGAGCCCACCGCTCGCCGAGCGGTCCTGGAATCGAAGGATCGCACCGTCTGAAAAATGATCTTTCGGGAAGATGTCGCGCGCGGGAAGCCGGGTTCGTGCCGTCGGCAAACGGCCATCATTGACTGGCGCCGCCAACTGGTCGACCCAGTCGGCGGCAGTGCCCAGATCCTCCCAGGTGCCGTCGGCGCCTTCCTCGATGCCAATCTCGGCGAATTGGAAGTCGTAGACGGTCGCCGATTTGGTGAGGATGGCGTAGAGCGGGAATGCCAGCGTTGCGAGGAGATAGAGAGCGACCAGGCCGATCAGAAGGCGGAGTGTCCAGTCGTCCTTTCCAAGCTTGGCTCGAATGGGACGGGCGGCGGGCGGCGCTTCTGCAACGCTAGCCATGGCCGCCGGCCGGGTAGACCAGCAGATGGTCGCTCGGCAGAACGATCGGCAGGGTCTGGCCGGGCGCCATATTTCTGGCACGGGTGAGGTTGATCGACAGATCCGCCTCCAGCGTCTTACCGCCGAGCGCTTCGGCATCGAGGCGCGCGCGGACGAAGGAGCCCAGGAACTCCAGATCGCGAATCACAACCTGAAGCGCGTTTTCCTCGTCGCCTGTCACATCCCGCAGCAAGATGTCCTCAGGCCGGATCGCCAGCGTCACGGCCGCTGCACCGGAGAGACCGTTGGCAGCGCAGGCAAGGTCGACATCACCGATGCGCGCGCGATCCGGGGCGACCAGGCGACCGTCGAAGAAGTTCATGGCGCCGATGAAGTCGGCGACGAAGGCGGATGCAGGCCTCCCGTAAATCTCTTCCGGCCGGCCGATCTGTTCGATCACGCCATGGTTCATCACCACGATCCGGTCCGCCATGGTCAGCGCCTCCTCCTGGTCGTGGGTGACCAGGATGGTGGTGACGCCGATGCGCCGCTGCAGGTCTTTGATCTCGTGACGGAGATGCGCACGGACTTTGGCGTCGAGCGCGGAGAGTGGCTCATCGAGCAGCAACAGTCCCGGCGATGTCGCGAGGGCCCTGGCGAGGGCGACTCTTTGTTGTTGGCCGCCTGAAAGTTGGGAGGGGTACTTCTTGCCCTGATCGCCGAGTCCAACCAATGCCAGAAGGTCGACGACTTTTTTCCTTACTTGCTCACGGCTGTCTCCTCGGTTTTCCAAGCCATAGCCGACATTGCGTTCGATGGAGAGGTTGGGAAAGAGCGCGTAGGACTGAAAGACGATGCCGAAGTCGCGCTCTTCCGGTGGGAGCGCGGAGATGTCCTGACCGTCCTGCCAGATGCGTCCCTCGCTCTGGATGTCGAGCCCGGCAATGGCGCGCAGCAGCGTGGTCTTGCCGCAGCCCGATGGTCCGAGAAAGCAGACCAGTTTGCCCTTCTCGATGCCGAGCGACACGTTCTTCAACGCCTCGAACGTGCCGAAGCGCTTGGTGACGTTTTCGATCCTGAGGAAGGTCGATGGCGCTGGATCAGTCATGGAGCTTTGAGCCGCCGCCGCCGGTCGTGACATTTTCTCCATCACAACCAGCAGCGCCAACCCAAGTCAACCAGGTGCGGGCCGCACTCAACCGAGTGCCGGCAGCACTATTGTGCTTCGGACTTGCTGTCGTAACGGGACTGCCATTCAGCGAGGATGGCCTCGCGGTTTTGGGCGGCCCATTCGAAGTCGTTGTCGATCATGGCATCAGCGATGCCTTCGGGGAAATGCTCGACGGGCTGCGCCAGCTCAGGACGCGCAATGACGGCGTAGCCTTCGTTGTACATCTGGTTGGCGGCCTCGGTGATCGACCAGTCGACGAGAGTCTGTGCTGCTTCCAGATCATCCGTGCCCTTGACGATCGCGGTCGCCAACCAGATGTACAACGAAGGCTACGCCGTGATCGCGCGTCCGGAACTAGCGCAGCCGGTCGAGCATTTCCCG
>JBCCIN010000582.1:0-2002 GCA_039028235.1 Pseudomonadota bacterium | reverse complement strand
GGGTCATGCGCACCATGCCGATGGCGACGTTGGTGTCGAAATCCGGGGACCAGGCGGCGGACGACACGCGGCCCACCTTCTCGCCTCGGTCGATGATCGGCCAGTGGCGATCGCAGGGCGGCACGGCGTCACCCTCGATGGCGATGGCGCGAACTTCCTTGACAGGACCCTCCTTGGTCACCCTGAGGAGCGCATCGCGGCCGATACAGCCGATCGCCGTCTCGGTGTTGCAGAAGCGGCCGAGGCCACATTCATGGGGCGTGTTGTCGTCGGTCATGTCATTACCGTAGGACAAGAGCCCGCCCTCGATCCGCTCGATCACGTTCGGACATCCGGCATGCACATCCCAGGGCGCTCCCGCCTCCATCAGTTCGTTCCAGAGCGCCATCCCCAGATCGCCGCCCTCGAGATAGATCTCGTATCCCCCTTGCTTGGAATAGCCGGAACGGGCGATCACCATGTCACGTCCCCGGTACTCGTAGACGCCGAAGCGGAAGAAGCGCACTGAACGGATCCGGTCGCCGAACACCGCCGCCATCAGGTCTTCGGCCTTCGGCCCTTGGATCGCCAGCGGCGAGATGTCGGGTTCGTCCACCAGGACATCCAGGCGGTAGCCATAAGCTATGCCCTTGACCCAGTAGAGCAGGTCGCTGTCGGCGATCGAGATCCACCAACGGTCCTCGGCGAGCTTGACCGCGACCGGGTCGTTCAGCATGCCGCCGGTTTCGTCGACGATCGGCATGTAGCAGCACTGCCCCGGCAGCATCCGGCGCAGATCGCGCGGCGTCAGCATCTGCACCAGCTTGCCGGCCTCGGGTCCGCGGATTTCGACCTGGCGCTCGCAGGACACGTCCCAGATCTGCACCGCCTCCTTGAGGTGGCGATAGTCCTCCTCGATCGAGCGAAAAACCGTCGGCAGGAGCATGTGGTTGTAGACCGTATAGGCTTTGACCCCAGCGGCTTCGACGCCGTCGCTGAAAGGGGTGCGCCGGAGACGGCGGGAAAGGGAGAGAGCGTACATGGGCGCGGACCCCAGATCTGTTGACATTCCTCAAGGAGGGTAAACAGCGCCGAACGCAAAATCTTCGGCGCCGATGGAAGACCTTTGGCTTCGAGCCCCTGATGTCAATCAGACGCCGTTTGTCGGATTTCCGAATCGATGCGACCTGTCGTTCCCACAGACAGACTCCCGTAACCGCCGCCGACCGCGTCGGCCCGCGCCGGCCTAGTCCCAGTTGGGGGCCCAGGGCACGAGGCCCTGGCTGACGATGCGATAGCCAGTGTGGGTCAGCGTCTCGATGCGCGCCATGTCGACGCTGGAGAGCGTGAAGTCCATGATGTCGAAATTGGCGCGGATGTTCTCAGGCTTGGTGGACATGGTGTTGATGCTCACGCCCTTCTGGATGATCCAGCGAAGCGCCACCTGCGCGGCGCTCTTGCCATAGCCCCTACCGATCTCGGCGAACTCGGGATGCTTGAACACCTCGCCGCGGGCGACCGAGCAATAGGAGGAGAGAGGAATGCCGACCTCGTTGGCACCGGCAAGCAGCTTGTCCTGGTTCAGGAGCGGGTGGAACTCGACCTGGTTGGTGACGATCGGCGCGTCGACGATCGAGACCGCATCTCGCATCATGGCGATGGTGTAGTTGGAGACGCCGATGTTCTTCGCGAGCCCCTTGTCATAGGCCTGCTGCAGCAATTTAAGCGGCGGGGCAACGTCGCCACCGATCGGTGGCCAGTGCAAAAGGAGCACGTCGACGGCATCGACCTGAAGCGCCTTCAGGCTCTGCTCGACCGAGGGAATAAACCGGGCCTCGTCGAAATTGTCCGGATGCACCTTCGTAGTGATGCAGAGATCATTTCGCGCGATGCCGGTGGCTTTCAAAGCGTCGCCGGTTTCCGCCTCGTTTCCGTACATCTGCGCGGTGTCGAAGGCACGGTAGCCGACCTCGACCGCCGTCTGGATCGCCTGCCTCGCCTCATCCGCCTTCAGGGGAAAGGT
>JBCCIN010000581.1:0-2028 GCA_039028235.1 Pseudomonadota bacterium | reverse complement strand
GCCCGCGAGCTCAACGCGCTGATCGACCATAGCGAGACCCTGATCGAGCGCGCGCAGACCCATGTCGGCAATCTTGCCCATGGCCTGAAGACGCCGCTTTCCGTCCTCGCGAACGAGGCGCGGGACGATGGGTCATCATTAGGCGACCTCGTCGATCGCCAGACCACCTTGATGCGCCAGCAGGTGGAGCATCACCTGTCCCGCGCCCGGGCGGCGGCGACCAGTAACATCCTGGGTGCGCGAAGCGAAGTCGTGCCGGTGCTCTACGATCTCAAACGGACGCTGGAGCGCATTCATAGCGAGCGCGGTATCGCGATCGAGGTCGATAGCCCGCAGAATCTCGTTTTTCGCGGTGCGCGCCACGATCTTGAGGAGATGCTCGGCAATCTCATGGACAACGCCTGCAAATGGGCGATGTCCCGGGTTCGGGTTCAGGCCGAACGGCGCGAAGACACGATCTTCTTCACCATCGAAGACGATGGCGATGGCCTACCGCCCTCGAAGCGCGACGAGGTGCTGAAACGTGGCCGAAGGCTGGACGAGTCCGTGCCCGGCACCGGCCTCGGCCTTTCCATCGTGGTCGATCTCGCCAGTCTCTATGGCGGCGGTTTCGAGCTTGGTGATGCCGCTCTCGGCGGACTGTCGGCAAGGCTCAGGCTGCCAGCCGGCGAAGCGGCCCGGGCGAAGGTGCGAAGCTGAACGCCAGATAAACGGCAGGTTCAGAATAGGTTCAATCCGCACAATTTAGTCTGTCTCCATGATTGGCGGTGTCCACGACATGGGTGCCATGACCCGCTTCTCCCCCGTAGCGCCGGTTTGCCCAACCGGCATGGCGCCGAGCGGACGCCGCCGATCGATGAAGGCTGACTGAGAGGAGCTTTGTCGTTCTTCTGCATGCTTTCTACCCCACCCCAAGACTTCGGCCCGGCGTGATCGCCGGGCCTCTTTTTTTTGGAAAAGCAACCTGACCGCTCCCCGCTTTATGCCGGCAGGCCGTTTTGCTGCTCCGGCGTAACGTTTCCTTAACGCGCTTCGCCAATAAACAGACTGTCTCGCAAGTCCATGCGATCCTGGGAATCCGAGCCTTGCCCACCTTTCTTGGGTGGTGGCGGACTCCCAGGGTCGCATGGACCAGATCGCTATCCTGCCAGGCAAAGATTAAGGAAAGGTTGCGAAGTCGACGATCGGAGGGGGTGTTATCGTGCACGGGACGATGTCGTTGTCACGTCCGTCCGATCAGCGGAGCGGACCCTGATCGGATACGCTTTAGATGCGCGTCGTCTTCCATCGTTTCGCCGCTTTTTTTGCCGATCACGTGGACATACAAGATCGGGACGAGTTCCGATGCCGGTTACGAGCGTGCCGTGCCGTCGATGGTGCGAACGCCGAGGTCGGCAGCGATGGTCAGAAGTGCTTCGGCGGCCTGATCGACCTCGCCCTGATCCGTGCCGCGAAAGACGATACTCGATCCTGGCCCGCCTGAGCCGAAGAAGGGATAGCTGCCAATATCCAGAGTGGGATGCGCATCCTGCAGCGTCTTCAGATGAAGGGCGATCTCGCCTTCGGGCATGAACATGGTGATCGAGCGTGACAAGACGACGGCACCGCCTTCGAGCGTCGGCAGCACATTGTCGAGCATGGCATGCATGATCCTGGGCACGCCCGCGAGCACGTGGACGTTCTCGACGCGAAAGCCGGGTGCGATGCTCACCGGATTAGCGATCAGCGCAGCATCTTCCGGCATGTCCGCCATGGACATGCGCGCCTCATTCACTTTTTCCGGCGGGTAGTAGTCGAGAAGCAGCGCTTCCGCTTCGGGATGGCGGCCGAACGGCCGGCCGAAGGCCTTGGCGATCGCGGCTGAGGTGATGTCGTCATGGGTCGGCCCGATGCCGCCTGTCGTGAAGACGTAGTCATGCTTCGCCCGGCAGCTATTGACCGCGTCGACGATCTCCTGCTCGTCGTCCGGCACCACCCGCGCCTCGGCGAGGCGCACACCGATCTCACCGAGTTTCTTGGCCAGATGGG
>JBCCIN010000580.1:0-2028 GCA_039028235.1 Pseudomonadota bacterium | reverse complement strand
TTTTCCGGGGTGGCGGGGCAGTGGATCGAGACGAAGTCGCTGGTTTGAAAAATCGTCTCGGGGCTATCGACCAACGTGACGCCCAGTTCTTTGAGGCGCTCGCCTGGGGGCGGAAAAGGATCGTAGGCTTGAACCTGCATGTCGAAACCGCGGCTTGCCTTCTTGGCGACCGCCCCGCCGATGCGGCCAATGCCGATCAGGCCTAGGGTTTTGCCGGTAATCTGGGTGCCCATCATGTGGGTCGGGCGCCAGCCGGTCCACGCTTTGTCGCGAACGTGGCGCTCACCTTCGCCGACGCGTCGGGCGATGGCGAGGAGCAGTGCCATGGCCAGGTCGGCGGTGGCGTCTGTGAGGACGTCCGGGGTGTTGGTGACCACGATCCCTCTGGCCTTGGCGGCTTCGATGTCGATATTGTTGAATCCGACGCCGAAATTGCCGATCAGCCGGCAGCGGCGTGGCTCGGCGGCGAGTACGTCAGCATCGACCTTGTCGGTGACCGTTGGGAAGAGAGCGTCAGCGCGGCCGAGCGCGTCTTTTAGCGCGCCCTGATCGAAGGGCACATCGTCAAGATTCAGCTCGACGTCGAAATGTTCCTTTAGTGCTTGTTCGACAGCTTCCGGCCAGCGGCGGGTCACGATCACTTTCGGTTTGCTCATGAAAAAATCCTCGATGCCTACCTGATGAGTTTCTAACCTCGACCGTGATGGCCTCGACCGCCAAGGTCAAGTTGCCAGACCATAAGCAGGGGCTATCGTTGTTGCGAGCGGCTACGGTGCTAATCGACGGTAGGGGAGGGCTATATGCTGACCAAGGCAGAGATCGAGGCTTATCATGAGAAGGGCTATGTCGTTCCGAACTATTGCCTGCCGAAGGCAACGTTGGAGCGGATCCGGGCGGATCATGATCGGCTGCTGGTCAAGCACCCCGAATTTAGGGACAACTGCTCGGCACTCCTGAACCATGATCTCGGCTTTTTGAACTACGCGCGCGATGAAACCATTCTCGACATGGTGGCACAGCTGATCGGCGAAGACATCTGTCTCTGGAACATGAGCTTCTTTGCCAAGCCAGCCTTGAACGGCAAGAAGACGCCTTATCATCAGGACGGCGAATATTGGCCGATCCGGCCGCTTGCGACCTGCACGGTCTGGATCGCCGTGGACGCGGCAACCGTCGAGAATGGCTGTCTTCGCTATATCCCAGGTTCGCACAAGGCAAATCGGCTGATGGTCCATGAGGTCAGGGACGATCCGAACTACACGTTGAATCGTGAGCTTTTAGACACTGAATATGACGAAAGCCGAGCTGAGGATCTCATCCTCCCGGCTGGCGGCATGGCCTTTCACGACGTCTATATCGCGCATGGCTCCGACGAGAATCGTTCGCCGCATCCGAGGCGCGGAATGACCCTTCGCCTGATGCCCACGACGTCCGTCTACGACCGCGAACTGGCGGCTCGGCGCCATGCAGAACGCGGCGGGCTCGACATGTCGCATCACTCCATCTTTCTGCTGCGCGGGCGTGATGTCTCTGGCAGAAACGACTTTCGTATTCGGCTCGATCCAAATGGTGCTCAATGATGTCTATCTAAGCGGGGCCTCTCGCAGAACGTTTTGACGATCTTGGGGTCCGGGAACCGAAGAAGATGCGCCTGGCACCGTCGGCAATCGCTGCTGCCGAAGCCGGGTACCGGAAACTGAGCGCCGGGCAGTCCTGAAAGGCTCCGCACCAGCGCGCATTCGGTCTTGCCCGGGAAGGCAGCGACGCTGATGTCGTTTGCGGCTGATGTCAGCCAATCGACATGCCAGTGACGGGCCTTTGGGCGACTGATGTGGCGTCGGCAGCGCGCGCGGATGCCGCCGGGACCATAGGCGCTTCCTGTATAGACGTAGAACCCATCGGTCAGGACGAGGCCGTCAAAGCGTGGCGGTAGGGTCGTGGCGCTCTCCAAAGCAAGCATCAGCAGATAGGCGCCAGGTTCCGCGGGCAGGGCATCTGGTTTGATGTTCGGAATCCTCACTTGAGCGT
>JBCCIN010000579.1:0-2081 GCA_039028235.1 Pseudomonadota bacterium | reverse complement strand
CGATGTCGCTGATCGTGTTTCTCGGCGTCAACGTGATCGGCGATCCGGTGCATATGTTCGTCAGTCCCGATGCTGATCAGGCCGAGATCGAGCGGGTGATCCGCGATCTCGGCCTCGATCGCCCCATCCACGAACAATATGGTTTTTTTGTGCTCGGCGCGCTCGAAGGCGATCTTGGGCGAAGTTTCGTCTTCGGCGAGCCTGCGCTTAAGCTCATTCTGCAGCGCATGCCGGCGACCCTCGAACTCGCCTTCATGGCGCTCCTGATGGCCATCGTCATCGGCATCCCGCTCGGCCTCTATGCCGGTCTCAAGCCGGAGGCCTGGTCATCCAAGATCATCATGTCAGGCTCCATCCTGGGCTTCAGCCTGCCCACCTTCTGGGTCGGCATCATGCTGATCATGGTCTTCGCCGTCATGCTCGGCTGGCTCCCCTCCACCGGCCGCGGCGACACGGTCGCCGTCTTCGGTATTGAAGTGAGCTTTTTGACGTGGGATGGGCTTCGTCACCTCTTCTTGCCGGCCTTCAATCTGGCGCTCTTGAAGATCTCGCTGGTCATCCGCCTGACCCGGGCCGGCACGCGCGAGGCGGTGCATCAGGACTATATCAAATTCGCGCGCGCCAAGGGGCTGAAGTCGGGGCGCATTGTCTTCGTGCATCTGCTCCGCAACATTCTGATCCCCGTCGTCACCATCCTCGGCCTGGAGTTCGGCTCGCTCATCGCCTTTTCCGTGGTGACCGAAACCGTCTTCGCCTGGCCGGGCATGGGCAAGCTTTTGATCGAGTCGATCCAGCAGCTCGATCGGCCCGTGATCGTCGCCTATCTGATGATGATCGTCTTCCTGTTCGTCGTCATCAATCTGATCGTCGACATCCTCTACTCCGTGCTCGATCCCCGCGTGCGCCTGCAGGATAAGGCGTCATGAAGGCTGTTCTGGACGATCCCATCCCGGATACGACGGCAGCTGAGTCAACGCCGCCGTCGCACGGCCATGGCCCCTTTCGGCGGTTCTGGAGCGATTTCTTCGAGAGCAAGATCGCGACGTTTGGCCTTGTCGCCATCGTCCTGATCATGCTGGCAGCCCTGTTCGCGCCCTGGATCGCGCCGCAGGATCCCTATGATCTCGGCCAGGTGAGCGTGCTCGATTCGCGTCTGCCGCCGGGCGAGGTCTCGATGGACGGCTACACCTTCTGGCTAGGCACCGACGGCGCCGGGCGCGACCTCTGGTCCGCCATCCTCTACGGCCTCCGCATCTCGTTGTCGGTCGGCGTGATGAGCGGCTTCATCGCACTCATCGTCGGCATGGTGGTCGGCCTGGTCGCCGCCTATGCCGGCGGACGCACGGATGCGTTGATCATGCGCGTGGTCGACCTGCAGCTCTCCTTCCCCGCGGTCCTGGTCGCGCTCATGCTGCTGGCGATCCTCGGCAAGGGCATCGACAAGATCATTATCGCGCTGATCGTCGCCCAATGGGCCTATTACGCCCGCACCGTGCGCGGCTCCGCCCTGGTCGAGCGCAGCAAGGACTATGTCGAAGCGGCAGCCTGCCTCGGCCTTTCCCACAGCCGCATCCTGTTTCGCCACATCCTCCCCAACTGCCTGCCGCCGCTGATCGTGGTCGGCACGGTGCAGACCGCGCACGCGATCGCGCTTGAGGCGACCCTCTCCTTCCTCGGCGTCGGCCTTCCGCAGACCGAGCCATCCCTCGGCCTCCTGATCGCCAACGGCTTCGACTACATGCTCTCCGGCCGCTACTGGATCGCGGTCTTCCCGGGCGTGGCACTGCTCCTGACCATCGTCTCCATCAATCTGGTCGGCGATCAGCTCCGCGATGTCCTGAACCCGAGGCTGCAGCGATGAGCGAAGCACCCGTCCTCGCGGTCCAGGACCTGCAGACCCACTTCTTCACCAAAGCGGGTGTCGCCAAGGCCGTCGACGGCATCAGCTTCGCCATCGGCAAGGGCGAGCTGGTCGGGCTGGTCGGCGAGTCGGGCTCCGGCAAGACGGTCACCGGTTTTTCCATCCTCGGCCTGGTCGACCCGCCCGGCCGCATCGTCGATGGATCGATCAAGATCGGTGG
>JBCCIN010000578.1:0-2084 GCA_039028235.1 Pseudomonadota bacterium | reverse complement strand
GTATCGAAGGGCTCGACGAAGCCCGAGATATTGATGGGCGGCAGCGACCAGCCGAGCTTGTCCATCGGCTGGTTCAGCCAGATCTGAAAGGCCTGGGTGGCGACGGTCTTGACGTTGTCGACCATCTCCCGCCAGGCGGCGTTGTGGTCGATCAGTTCGCTGCAGACATGCGGTACGGCGCCAAGGCCGATTCCAAGGACGACATAGTCGAAGTCCTTGCCGACCTGGAGGGTCAGCTTGCCGGCGGCGTGGCGATCCCAGTGGGATTCAGGATCCCATCCGTCGCGCTTCAGCTTCGCACCATTGACCAGCTGCCTGTAGTTCGGTGTCGATGGCCAGCAGGGAAGGCCTTTGACATCGATCAACGGATTGTAGTCTTTCCCACCCTTCACCTTGGCCTGGACGTCAAACGCCAGTTGGTGAACATGGGTGCCATCGCGTGACAGCTTCACGTCCTCCAGCCGATGAAAGAATTCGAAACGGACCCCGCGCCGCTTCAAGACTTCGTAGAGCGGTGCGAACACGACATCGCCCATGCCCGCGCGCATCTTCCAGAAGAGCGCACCGCGATAGGTGAAGAACATGCGAAAGGCGCCGCGCAGCGCCTGACCTGCCGCCATGCGTGGCCGTGTGACGTCGCCCTCCTCATAGGCGAAAAGCAGATCATACGAGCCGCGCATGAAGGCGGCGCGGACCGAACTCTCGGCAGCGCCGTGACGCATCAGCCAATCGCACCAGTCCTGGTCGTCGATGATCTCGAAGCCGCGCGGATGGGTGATAATGCCGTCAGCAATGCAGCCACGCATGATGGCGAGCACGATATCGACGATCTCCCAGATGCGTCGAAGTTCGGTGCTTCCCGCGGTCATGGCGTCGAGCTGCTGGCGTGCACCATCGGCGATTCGCGCCAAGAGGGGCGAGACCAGCTTGTCTGGGATCGGCGAGACCGTCTCGATGATCGCCATCAAGGCTTCGGTTGCCTTCATCAGCCCGGCGATGGTCGCAAATTGTCCATAGCTCAAGAAGCGGCTCGCGGCTTCGATCGGGTTGCCGTCGCCCGCGAGGCTCTTGATCAGATCGGTCAGCGCATCGAGCGCACCATCTTCCTTCGCGGCCTTCCCGTCGTTCCCTTCGTCCGCGTCGACGTCGGGGTAGCGGTCCTGCACCGACGCGAAGAAGGTCTTCAGGAGAACGGCGCAGCGCAGCAGATAGCTTCTGATCGTGAAAGGATTGCTGTCCTCGAACGGATCGCCTGGCTTGCCGGCAATCGGCGGGAAATGGGCGATCCAGTTCTGCCAGGCATCCTTATCCAGCTGCTCGGTGACACCGACCCAGGCATCGGCGAAAAACGCGTCCTCCCAGTCTCGGATCGGGCAGTCCTTGTCCCGATTGAGTTCGGCATAGCACTCCCGAAGGATGCGAAAAGCGTTCTCGTAGAACCCCATCCACAGATGGAGGCCATGCTCCTCGATCCGCTTGGTCGCCTCTTCGCGTCCTGAAGCGCCCTTGCCGCCGAGACGCCAGCCAAGCTGATAGACGGTGACGTCGTAGCGGCTTTGATGCTCGGGCCTGGTCAACTCGAACGCAGTCGTCAGCGCAGCGCAGCCGCCGCCGATAATCGCGACCTTCGCAGGCTTCTCCGCGCTCACGGTCGAATCCTCGAAGGCGGAAACTCGTTGCTCTCAATCATCGTCAGACAAGGCATGGCTCGGCGTCCTCGCGCGGCAGCTTTGGTCGACCGCTGCTGCGATCAGGCTTGGTTATTGTCGACGGCCATCGCCGCCTTATTCCCTCTTCATACAGATAGTTCCCACTCCCCGCCAGAAGGGTAACGACATTGTCGAGCTCGACGCACGAAGGCACTTTGGGTCGCTCTTGGGGATCGATCATCCGCGGCGACTTTTCCTTCAGCACCGGCTATCATCGACGAAATACCGAAGACGAGACCGTCAGCCTCCCGTCACAGGACCTTTGGCCATGGAAACCCGCGTTTGCCGGTTGCGCAGGAAGCGAAGCGTGCAGATGGCCCGATGATCGCCGACGCCAGGCTCATGCAGCGCTATCCGATGATCGATGATCTGATC
>JBCCIN010000577.1:0-2099 GCA_039028235.1 Pseudomonadota bacterium | reverse complement strand
TTGTCGAGAGTGGCCTCGGCGCCTCTTCTGCCGCAGCCGATCGCGTTGCTCGAAGCGGATGACGAAAGCTGCGCCTCAGCCGCGATCCGCCTCTCCAAGCTCGCCGAGATGCTGCCGGCTGCGGTCACGATTCCCCTTGGCAGCGACTGGTTCGAGCGGCTGAACGGAGCGGCGGCAAACCGCGACCTTCCTCGGGTCGAGGCTGAGGCGATCGCCCGTTACACGACGCTTTCCGCGGACACCCTTCGCCCGGTGTCGGAAGCACGCCTGCCGCTGGCGGCGGCAGAGAACGCTCGCATTATCGGTTTTCGGCCGGCAGACGGCGGGGCCGAGCACTTTGCGATCGTGATCGGTGATCCGAAGGACCACCAACCCGCGCTTTGCCGCTTGCACTCCGAATGCTTCACCGGCGACATTCTGGGCTCGTTGCGTTGCGATTGCGGCCCGCAGCTGAACCGGGCGCTGGAGCGAATCGGTCAGGAGGGCCATGGCATTCTGCTTTACCTGGCCCATGAGGGACGCGGCATCGGGCTGATGAACAAGCTGCGTGCCTATCAGCTCCAGGATCGTGGCCTGGATACGGTCGATGCCAATGAACATCTGGGATTCGATCCGGACGAGCGATCCTTTCGGGCCGCCGCCTGCATGCTCAGACATCTAGGAATCGACAAGATCCGTCTGATGACCAACAATCCTGTCAAAGTCGAGGCGTTGGCGCTGGAGGGCGTGGACGTCGTCGAGCGGGTGCGCCACGCCATGCCTGCCAACCCGCATAACCAAGCCTATCTAGAAACCAAGGCGCTTCGAAGCGGCCATCTGCTCGATCGCTGAACCATAAAGAAACAACAGCTTGAAGCCCATGACCATCGAACTGTTCCGCCAAGATGCCTATGCCCGCCGATGTGATGCCCAGATCATCGCCGTTGGCGATGTTGGTCTCCGCCTCGACCGCACCGTGTTCTTTCCAACCGGCGGCGGTCAGCCCGGTGATCGCGGACGGCTGCTCTTGTCGGATGGTAGCTCGTTGGACGTGGTCGACACGATCAAGAGCCCGGATGGCTTCGATGTGGTGCATCGGGTGTCGGACAGATCCCCCCGTCCCAATGTCGGCACGCGGCTGATCGCCGAAGTCTACTGGCCGAGGCGCCATCGGCTTATGCGCATGCATTCGGCCCTGCATCTTCTCTGCGCGGCGGTCGATCAGCCCGTTTCCGGCGGTCAGGTCGGCGAGCACAAGAGCCGTCTGGATTTCGACGTCAAGAACGTCAAGCTCGACAAGACCGAGATCGGCGAGAAAATCGAAGACTGGATCGCGGAAGACCGCACCATCCGCGAGGAATGGGTCGACGCCGACGAGATCCGGCGGCGCCCGGAACTGGTGCGCACCATGAACGTCAAACCGCCGGTGGTCGACGGCAAGATCCGACTGGTGGACATCGAAGGCATCGATCTTCAGGTCTGCGGCGGCACCCACGTGCGCAGCACTGGCGAAATCGGCGGCGTCACGGTCGGCAAGATCGAGAGCAAAGGCCGCCACAACCGCCGCATCCACCTCACCCTCGTCGACTAAGCAGCCAGGGGGGCGACCTTGACGCTGTCGCGGTGTCTGGCCCTGATGGCTGTGCTTTCCGATATCACGACCAGATCCTGACGGAGACATTCTCGACGGACAATCTTCGAAAACTGGGCGGTATACAGCCGATCCAGGCTATTGCCGTCAGAGTCTACGAAGTGGTCGCACCACTAGAGCATTTTTTAACCTAATGGAATCATTGGGGATTCCCATTTCGTCGTTCATGTGAGTCAAGATGCAGGCTGGTGAAGGAGGCCAGCCTGTATGCCGAAACCTCTTTTGATGGATTTGCGCGAACGGCTGATCTCGGCTGTTGAAGGCGGGATGTCGCGGCGCTCGGCGGCGAAGCTTGTCAGCGTCGCGCCCTCGACCGTGATCAAATGGGTCGATTAGAAGCGGCGTACCGGCAGTGTTCGGCCGCGCGCGCGTGGCGGCGTGCATATTTCGAGAGCTTCTCCGGCCGTGGAGCGTTTCGCCGAGGCCTTCGGCGTGCCGGTCGCGCATACCATGTCCGGTAAAGGTGCCG
>JBCCIN010000576.1:0-2104 GCA_039028235.1 Pseudomonadota bacterium | reverse complement strand
CGCTTCGTCTTGTATGTGGCGAGTCGAAGGTGATTTCTTCGTGCTCAGAAAGCAGTGCATTTTCTGATCGTCGAGAGAGCAGAGCGGTCGATGTCAGCCTTGCCAACTCTGAATGAACTTGAAAAGGAGAAAAAAGAAAAAAGATCTTGCCGTGTTCCAGTAATTTCCGCCGACACTCTCTGGCAGCAGCGGCCTGTGTAGAACAAGAAAACTCGAGCCTGGGAGTCCGAGCCTCGCCCAAATCTCCTGCCAGCGGGCGGACTCCCAGGATCGCATGGACCAGATCCCGGATTGTACCGCTCGCGCGTTAAGTTTTCGTTAATGGCGGGCAGAGCAGATCCCTACAAATTGCCGCCGCGGGTCGGTCCATGACCGCCGGCCATTTCTCGGACTTTGTCGACGCCGTCGCTTCACAGCAGACACGGCCTGCAGCAGTCACTCCGCCCGCGTAACAACGGGTCACCATACTCGGCGGGGGGACCGAGGCGCGGATGCTGGCGGCGATCGCTCTTGCCGAGGGCGTTGAGGTCACCCTGTTCTCCGCCTATGACGCCGAGATGCGCAGCGCTGGCAGCATCGCGATCCGAGAGGACGGACCCCTTGGCACCTATCAGATCGACCGCGAAGACGCGCCGTCCATCAGGACCACCATGGAGCTGGACCGTGCGGTTGCCGAGGCCGAGGTCATTTTCCTGACAGGACCCGTCCACAAGCAGCGCACCTACGCCATGGTCCTCGCCGATGACCTGCGGGACGGCCAGGTCCAGGTGATCGCGCCCGCCCGCACCTTCGCGGCCCTGGAGGCGGCCTGGCTGCTTCGGGTTGGCGGCTGCAAGGCTGACATCACCATCGTCGAGGTAATGGGCCTGCCCTTCTGGTGCCGGGCCGGAGGTGCTCGGCTGCATCTGTCACCGCGCAGCTCCGTCGTCGCCGGAGCGGTGCCGGCTGGCCGGCCGCGCGTCCTGGAAGGGCTGAAGCCCTTCCTCCCAAACCTCCTCCAGTCAACGAGTGGCGCGTTGCTCTCGCTCGGTACGTTGCAGGCGAGCTTCGCGGATGGCAGCGGCGTGGTCGAGGTGCCGGCTTTGCTGCTCGGCGGCCCCCTGATCGGCGATGGCCGTCCGCATGTCCCGATGGGCGGCGAACCGCTTCCTGAGAATGAGAGTTTTCGCAACTTGATTGGCAATAAGCACCGGACCGTCATCGAAGCCCTCGCCGCCGAGCGGGTGAGCGTCGCCAGTGCTTTCGGCATTCGCGATCTGCCCGATGCCGAGGCCTGGGTCATTCACTATGCAGGCGCCTCCAAAGGCGACGGCAGGCGACCGATTCCAACGCCGGACGAGGCGACATCGCTCCTACGTGATGCAGTCATCGGATCACTGGTGCCGCTCGCCTCCGCGGATGACGTCGCCGGCCGGGACGTGCCCGTGACCCGGTCGCTGATCACGCTTGCCTCCTCAGTTCTGGTCGCGGACATCGGGAGCGCCGGCCGCAAGCTGGAGACCATCGGCATCGGCGCTGGCGACGTCGATCAGATCAGGCGTCAGATATCAGATCAGGCGTCAGATAGATGACGTGATGAGCGGGGCGGGCTAATGGACGCCGATCTCGCCTCCATCGCCGCTGCTAGGCGCGCCGCCGAAACGGCGTTCGATGCCTATCAGAAATTCCTCGGCACCGATCCTGCGGTCATCGACCAGGTGGTAGACGCTATGGCGCGGGCGATCGAGCCGGAGGCCAAGCGTCTTGGTGAAGTCGCGGTCGAGGAAACCGGCTATGGCAATGTCGAGGACAAACGGGTCAAAAATCCGTTCAACGCGCTCTCGGTCGCCGACTATCTTCGCGATGTGACCACGCTCGGCCTCCTTTGGCGTGATGACTCCACCAAGGTCGCGGCGATCGGCCAACCGATGGGCGTGGTCGCCGCCCTGATACCGGTGACGAACCCGACCTCGACCATCATCTCCAAGGTGCTGTCCGCGGTGAAGGCCGGAAACGCCATCGTCTGCGCTCCCCATCCACGCGGCGTGCGCTCTGGCCTCGAGACGACGAAAATCCTCGCCGAGACGGCAGAGCAACTGGGCGCGCCCAAAGGCCTGATCCAGTG
>JBCCIN010000575.1:0-2110 GCA_039028235.1 Pseudomonadota bacterium | reverse complement strand
TCGCGCACTGTCAGCCAGAGCGCGCAGGGCGGATCCGCCTCGTCCAGCACCATCACCTTGAGGCCGGACATCAGGAGCACGCGTGTGCGCGGGGCCTGCCGCTCGTCTCGAAGCCAGGCGGCGTCCGTCCGCGCCTTGGCGACCCGATCGAAGCTGCCGCCGGCATAAACGTGAGGGGGAGGGTTGGAAAGACGGCGCATCGTTTTTGGCTTTTCTGTCGATGGGGCTCATCTTCTAGCCGAAATCGGCAGGCATGCACTAGTCCAGGCTTCCACAAGCGGCCAGTGAGACTGCCCTTGCACTTCGTCTTCAAAAAACCGATATTGCGCCAGGGGAGTTGGCCGCGGACGGTCCTCTCGCCAACCCGGTCAGGTCCGGAAGGAAGCAGCCGTAACGAGTTTCGGATCGGGTCGTTGGTTCAACTCCCTCGTCAGGTGCGCCTGACAGCGTGTCGGGACGCCCGGCAGCGTTCACTTTGTGTCCGAGCCTGGTGAAAAAGTCAGGAGATCTCAGGGCACCGTCCCAAACCTAGGCCACCGATATTGTCGGACCCGCAGCCAAGCCTCATTCCCGATAGCGAACCGGCGACCGACAAACGGGCTCCCGGTCAAGCAGGTGCTGCCAGCACTTATCGGGTGCTGGCGCGGGCCTATCGCCCCCAAAAGTTCTCCGAATTGATTGGCCAGGAAGCGCTGGTCCGAACACTCTCCAACGCCATGCGCACCGGGCGCATAGCCCACGCTTTTCTGCTCACCGGTATTCGCGGCGTCGGCAAGACCACGACCGCGCGCATCATTTCCCGCGCGCTCAATTGCATCGGCGAGGACGGCAAGGGCGGGCCGACGCCGGAGCCCTGCGGCGTCTGTGAGCATTGCATCGCGATCGCCGATGGCCGCCATATCGACGTGCTCGAGATGGACGCCGCCACCCATACTGGCATCGACGACATCCGCGAGCTGGTGGACAGCGTGCGCTATGCGCCGACATCGGCGCGCTACAAGGTCTACATCGTCGACGAAGTCCACATGCTCTCGGAAAAGGCCTTCAACGGCCTTTTGAAGACCCTCGAAGAGCCGCCGCCGCAGACCCTGTTCATTTTCGCTACGACCGAAGTTCGAAAAGTTCCGATCACCGTCCTTTCCCGCTGTCAGCGCTTCGACCTTCGGCGCATCGAGGCGGATGTCCTCGCGAAATATTTTCGGACGATCGCCGGACGGGAAGAGATCACGATCGACGATGCGGCGCTCGCCCTGATCTGCCGTGCGGCAGAGGGCTCGGTGCGCGACGGCCTCTCGCTCCTCGATCAGGCGATCGCCCTTGCCGGCGGGGCCGATATCGGGGCGGAGCAGGTGCAGGACATGCTTGGCCTCGCCGACAGGAAGCGCATGCTCGACCTCTATGAGCAGATCATGCGCGGCCAGCTGAAGGAGGCACTCGCAGGTCTCGGCGATCTCTACGAGCGTGGCTCCGAGCCCGAGGCTGTCGTCCAGGATCTCCTGGAGATCACCCACTGGCTGACCCGCCTCAAGGTCGCCGGCGACCCGAACGAGGTGACGGCATCCGCGTGGGACGGCGAGCGCGGCCGGGGCATGGCATCGGGGCTTTCCCATGGCGAGATTTCTCGCGCCTGGCAAATGCTGCTGAGGGGTCTGGACGACCTGCGCATCGCGCCGAGCCCACTGCTTGCCGCCGAGATGCTTATCGTCCGTCTCGCCCACGCCGCCGACCTGCCGACAGCAGAGATGCTCTTGAAGATCACCGAAGCCAATGGTGCCGGCGATACTTTGTCCGAGGAAAAAGAGACGGAAAGCTCTGAACGCGGCGTCCCGGCCGCGCGAGAAGCAACCGGCGAGGTGCCCGCGGCACAAAAAAAAACTGAACCTCGCGCCGAACCGCCGCTGAACGGCGCCTCCGCAGCCCCTGAACCTCCCAAAATGCAGCCCGAACCTGCGGGCGAGACTCCCGTCAACGACGTCCGCGTTGGACCCGTCAACGACGTCCGCGCCGGACCGATGGCACCTGTCGAATGTTTCGAAGACGCCGTCGAGCTTTTCAAAATGCATGACAAGCGGCTGTTGCATGGCTGGCTGCATGGTCAGGCACGGCTCGT
>JBCCIN010000574.1:0-2123 GCA_039028235.1 Pseudomonadota bacterium | reverse complement strand
GCCGAGGATGACATTGCCGAGCACCGAGAGGTGGGGAAAGACAGAGTAGCGCTGGAAGACGATGCCGCGCTCCGGGCTGGGCTCGTCGGGGAGCGGCTCGCCGTCGACCAGAATCCGGCCATGGGTCGGCTGCTCCTGGCCGAGCAACATACGCAAAAACGTGCTCTTGCCGCAGCCGGACGCGCCGACGATGGTGACGAAGCTGCCCGTCTCGATGTCAAGATCGATCCCCTCGATCACCGGCAAGCCGTCATAGGATTTTTCCAGCTTTTCGACGACGACCGCGCTCATTTTTCGGCCCAGGGGAAATAGTGCTTGGACAGACGGGCCAGCGCCCAGTCCATCACAAAGGCCAGCAGCGTGATCCAGGCGACATAGGGCAGAATGACGTCCATCGCGAGAAAGCGCCGCACCAGAAAGATGCGGTAGCCGAGCCCTTCGGTCGCGGCGATCGCTTCAGCCGCGATCAGGAACAGCCAGGCGGGGCCGAGGGAGAGACGAAGGGCGCCGATCAGACGCGGCAGCACCATAGGTCCGGCGACGCGCAAAAGAATCTGCCAGGAGGACGCGCCGAGGGTTTGAGCTTTCACCAGCAGCTCTTCCGGCAACTCGCGCACGCGAAAGGCCACGTCCCGGATCAGGAAGGGGGCGATGCCGACGATGATCAAGACCACCTTGGAAAGCTCACCCAGACCAAAGGTAATAAAGAGAATCGGCAGCACCGCGAGCGGCGGGATCATCGAGAGGACGGCGACGAACGGATCGAGTGCTCTGTTGACGTAGGGGAAGAGGCCGATCGTCAGACCGACCGTAAGCCCGATCAGAACGGCGACCGCGATGCCGATGCCGAGACGCTTCAGGCTTGCCCCGGTATCCGCCCAGAACAGCACCTGCCCGCTCCTCTTATCCTCCTCGAACGCCATTTCCTGCATGGCCTCCGCGAAGCTGGAGGGCGCTGGCAACAGCTTGTCCTTCGGGTTTTCCGCCAGTCTCGCGCTGGAGGCAGCGAGATAGATCCCGATCAGCAGGAGAAAAGGCAGGGCCGCCAGCAGCAGCCCCGCGTGCGGTCCGGGTCGACGATTGATGAAACGACGCATGCGCCGGCTCGGCGCCGCCTAGAGCGCGCCGTCCGCCGCCATCTTCATGTAGTCCTCGGTAAAGCGAAGTTTGATATTGGCTTCATCGCCCAAGACATCCCCACCGGGAAAAGCAATGCCGACGAAATCCATCCCGCCCTCAATCAGCCCATGCTCGTCCGAGAATTTTCGAACGTTGTCCATGGTGGTGATGAGATCAGGGCTAAGCGTGAAGCTGACGGCATCGGCAGGCTCGAAGAACATCTCCGTGCTGGCCAGCTGCGCATCGTAACCGGCGAGATCGGTGCCGGCCGCCTCGCCCATCGCCGTACGCGCTGCGACCGCGTCGCCGTCGTCGCCAGCCATGATGCTCATGGTCTCGTACCAGGCGCCGACCAACGCCTTGCCGAAGTCCGGGTTCGCTTCGAGGGTTTCAGTGTTCACCACCATCATGTCGATGATCTCGCCCGGGATCTGGCTCGAGTCGAACAGTTTTGTGGCGTCGGGATAGGCGGCGACTTCGGCCAGGAGCGGGTTCCAGGTGACCACATGCTCGACGTCGTCGGTCGAGGTGAAGACCGAGACCATATCCGCGTCGGACGTGTTGACCACGGTGAGATCGCGCTCGGCGAGACCGACGCTTTCCAAGGCGCGGGCCAGCAGATAGTGGGACACGGAGAGCTCGACGAGGTTGACGCTCGCACCTTTCAAGTCCGCGATGTCGGCGGCTGACTTCGACACGATACCGTCATTGCCGTTCGAAAAATCGCCGACGATCAGGGCGGTGCTGTCGACGCCGCCGACCGCAGGGATCGTCAGCGCGTCCATATTGGTCATGACGGTGCCGTCGAAGGCGCCGGCGGTGAACTGGTTGATCGATTCGATGTAGTCGTTGATCTGCACCACTTCGATGGTGATGCCGTATTTGTCCGCCCATTTCTGAACGATCCCCTCATCCGCCGCCCAGCCCCACGGCATCCAGCCGACATAAATGGACCAGGCGATGCTGAAATCGGTTTTGCCTTGTGCTTGGGCAGACGTTATCGG
>JBCCIN010000573.1:0-2132 GCA_039028235.1 Pseudomonadota bacterium | reverse complement strand
GGCGCGCCTGATCGAGAGTGACGTCGTTCTGTTCCAATTTCCCCTCTTCTGGTACTCGACGCCGTCGCTGATCAAGGAGTGGGAGGATCTGGTGCTCGAGCATGGCTTTGCCTATGGCGCCGGCGGCGACCGTCTTGCCGGCAAGGTGATGCAGCTTGCGATCACCGCTGCGGGCCCTGACGACGCCTATACCGAAAGCGGCTATCAGCATTATCCGCTGCGCACCTTTCTCACGCCGCTCGAACAAACGGCCAGACTTTGTCAGATGCGCTTTTCAGCCCCCTATGTCCTGTTCTCATCGCTCAAAGCGCCCGGCTCCGGTGCACTGCCTCCGCATGTCGAGGGCTACCGCCGACTTCTTTCCGCTGTCCGTGACGACGCCTACGACTTCGACCAAGCGCATGAGATGCCGCTCGTCACCCACGAAACGCTGCCGATCAAGGGAGAACGCTAGCCATGGGCGAGATCCTGTTTCTGGCGTTCGTTTTCCTGTGTGCCGGCGTTCTGTCGGTACCGATCGCCTCGCGGCTGGGTCTTGGCTCGGTGCTCGGCTACCTGATTGCCGGCATCGCCATCAGCCCGCTGCTCGCTGCCTTCGACGTCGATGTCGTCAGCATCCAGCATTTCGCGGAATTCGGCGTCGTCATGATGCTGTTTCTGGTCGGCCTCGAACTGGAGCCGAGGCTGCTCTGGCAGATGCGAAGCCGGCTTTTAGGCCTGGGCGGTCTTCAGGTCGGGCTCACCACCGCAGGCGTCATGGGCGTCGCCATGCTGCTCGGCCAGCCCTGGACGATCAGCCTCGCGATCGGCCTCGTTCTTGCCTTGTCGTCGACGGCGATCGTGCTTCAGACTCTGAACGAGAAGGGCCTGATGAAGAGCGACGGCGGCCAGAGCAGCTTTGCCGTGTTGCTGTTCCAGGACATCGCCGTCATTCCCATGCTCGCCCTCCTGCCGCTCCTCGCCCTTCCTGAACTGACCGATGCCGTCGGCCATGTCGGCGAAGCCGCCGCGTCCGGCGATCAGGGTGGCGACAGCCATGGCGGCGAAGCTCACGACGATCACGGCCATGGCGGCGGGATGAGCCTGGTCGACGGGCTGCCTGGCTGGCAGCAGGCGTTGATCACGCTGGGTGCGATCGCCGTCATCATCGTCGGCGGCACGCGCTTGACCGAGCCGATGTTCCGCTTCATCGGTCTTGCCAGGCTTCGCGAAATCTTCGTTGCCGCCGCGTTGCTTTGGGTGATCGGCATCGCGCTTTTGATGACGCTGGTCGGACTCTCCCCTGCCCTCGGCACTTTTCTTGCGGGCGTGGTGCTGGCGAACAGCGACTATCGCCACGAGCTTGAAAGCAATATCGACCCGTTCAAAGGGCTGCTGCTCGGCCTCTTTTTCATCACCGTCGGCGCCGGCATCGATTTCGGTCTCTTGTTCGCGCAGATCGGCCCCATCCTCCTGATGACGCTCGGGCTGATCGCGCTCAAAGCCGGGGTGCTTCTGGCCCTTTCGGTGATCTTCCGCGTTCGCGGCGCCGATCGCTGGCTCTTCAGCCTAGGCCTCGCTCAAGCGGGCGAATTCGGCTTCGTGCTGCTTTCCTTCACGGTGGCGAACGGCGTGATCCCACCGGTGCTCGCCGATCAGCTTCTCCTGGTGGTCGCGTTGTCGATGTTGCTCACGCCCGCCCTCTTCATCCTCTACGAACGCCTGTTGGCCCCGCGCTTTGCCGGCGACGGCGAAGGCCGGGAGGCTGATGTGCCCGACAAGGGCTCGATCATCATCGCCGGTCACGGACGCTTCGGCGGCATCGTCAATCGCATGCTACGCGGCATGGGCTATGAACCAACCGTGCTCGACTATAGCTCGGCGCAGTTGGACATGCTGCGCTCCTTCGGATTTCGCGCCTTCTTCGGCGACGCCACGCGCCCTGATCTTCTGCACGCCGCCGGCATCGAGGACGCGCGCATGCTGGTGGTGGCGATCGATGGCCGCGAACAGGCGACCGAGCTTGTTCGCCACGTCGCCAGCCAACATCCCCACGTGCACATCGTGGCGCGCGCGATCGATCGTCAGCATGTCTATGATCTCTACGCCGCCGGCTGCCGCGACATCATTCGCGAGACCTTCGACAGCGGCGT
>JBCCIN010000572.1:0-2142 GCA_039028235.1 Pseudomonadota bacterium | reverse complement strand
GTGCTGGGTGCCGGCGGGCTCATGCCGCTGCCGGTCGACAGCATCTTGCGGCTCGTCACATTGGTCGGAGTGGGCGCCTTGGGCTATGGCGCTGCCATCCTGCTCCTGTGCCCGCGCGATGTGGCTGATCTCTGGCGATTTCTCAGGCCCTGACCCGACGCCCGAGGGCCGGCTGACCGTGCGGTTTCAAGTTGTTGACTCTTGAGGTTCTTTTCCGATTTCGTTAGCTATCCCGGGGGGATACCGGTCTGGATCGAAAGGTGAACGATCGCCCGGACGTGTCATTCAAACCCGCAACGGCTGGATCGACCGCATCTCCAATTTTCAAGACGGGCTCTAACAATCGAGGCGCATTCATTGGAACGTACCAATCGTTTCGAGGCCATGAAGCAGGGCCATCAAATTCTGCTGGCGGTCGCGCTGATCATAGCGTTCGTTCTTTCCTTGTTTCTGCTCGCCGAAGCGGCGATTCGCGTTCGCTCCTACTTCAAGCACGGCGATGCCTTCTTTCGCGTCGAGAACATCTCCTACATCGACGAGGCGACCGGTCTTCGCCTGCCGAAGCCGGGCTATCGATCCGGCAAGATGACGATCAACGAGGACGGTTTTCGCGGCCCTCTGATTCCCCACGAGAAGCCCGAAGGCACCACCCGGATCGCGTTTGTCGGCGGCTCCACGACCTTGTGCGCCGAGGTATCGGGTGATGACAAGACATGGCCGTTCTTGGCCATGCAAGCGCTCGGCGATGCCTATCCGGATCGTGCCTTCGACTATGTCAATGCAGGCGTGTCCGGCTTTACCGTCGCGTCGTCCCTGACCCGCTTCAAGGCCCAGGTGGCTGCATTGAAGCCCGACATCGTGATGGTGTACCACGCCACCAACGATCTCTCGCGGAACTCCCGCGTGGCGGCCGAAGCCCAGGGCTTCGACGGTCTGCGAGGGGATCAGAGCCTCCCCTGGATAACGGATTACTCGCTGTTGGCTTATTTGGTCGTGAAGAACCTCCGGGTTCTGGACCGCCAACAGGACGCCACGGATCCTGTACACGACTATCGGATGGATCCGGAAACCATCGCCGAACCGTTTGCGGACGATCTCGACACGCTCATCGCCGCCATCCGCGAAGCGGGCGCCAAGCCGGTGGTCGCGACCTTCGCCACGCGCATCAGGGCGGAGCAGAACGAAGAGGAGAAACTCGCCTCGGCGGTTACCTCCCTCTACTACATGCCCTACATGACGCCCGAATCACTGATCACGGGCTTTGATCGCTATAATCGGGTGATCCGTGATCTGGATGATGTCCTGATGGCCGATATCGCCGAGGAAATTCCGGGTGATGCCGTCCATTTCGTCGACAGCGTCCACTTCACCGACGAGGGCGCGCAGGCGATGGCGGATGCCGTCCTGTCAACGCTTGTCGAAGCGGTTCGGCGGCTTGATCGCGATGCGCCCGATCAGAAGAACTCTTAGAAAGTGCGGATCACCCATGCGGCCGGGTGAAGCCTGAGGATTGATGATGCGCCGGCCGAAATCGACCCATCGGCTGGGCGATGGTGCGCTCTATTCCGCGGCTACGGCGGTGGTATGGTCGAGATCGCCGCCTTGGTAGAGGCCGCCGAACGGCGTCGCCAGGAAATCGGTGAGGGCGACGTCCTCCTGCTGGACGAAGCCCTGATGTGGCAGGCGTCCCTGGCGCATCAGCTCGACCACGCCGGTCACACCAGCGGCGGTCGCGATCTGGATGGCGCTCCAGTGCCGGCCCATGACCTCGCGGCTGGTGACACAGTTGAAGAACGATTCTTCCTCGAGGACATCGCCGCGCCACCCCGACGCCGTGCAGAAGATCACCACCACGTCCTGCCTGGTCATCGGCAGCGCGGTCTCGAACACGTCTCTCATGAGATCGCGCCGATTGATCAGCCCGAGATCGTGCAGCAGAAGTTTGATGATGTCCCGGTGGCCGGGATAGCGGATGGTGCGGTAGGCAACGTTCCGCGCCTTGCCCTGCAGGCTCTCGGCGAGTGTGCCGAGGCCGCCCGAGGTGTTGAACGCCTCGTAGGCGATGCCGTCGACGGCGAAGGATTCCAGCCCTTCGAGCGGTGCGACCTCGCCGATCTCACCGTCGACCAGGGCCTGGCAGGG
>JBCCIN010000571.1:0-2145 GCA_039028235.1 Pseudomonadota bacterium | reverse complement strand
TCGATCGAGTTTACGAAGGACTTGACCAACGACGCGACCTCAGGGGTAAGCTCTGCATCTTCCTCGCAGTCCTCGCCGGGACCATCCTCCCGCGACTCTGCGGCGGGTCCGGGACTCGCCTTCTTGCCCCGCTGCGTCGGCTGCTCGATGATCTCCGCCTCTTCGACTGGATCAAGTGCCGCGTCGGCAACGGGAGCGGCCTCTTCAGGTCCTGGTGTGATGTCGCGCACAGCGTAGTTGATGTCCTCGACCTCGTCGGAAGTGGGAAGGCCGAGCAGCACCTCAGGGCAGTAGAGACGAACAAGAAACGTTACCGAGCGATACCGCAACATCTGCTTCGGCATGGACTTGTACTTCGGGTTCTTGGTCCAGCCTTCGGCCTTTGCCATCGCCATGCTGGCCTCTGCGGTGACCTCGTCGCCGGTGTCCTTGAGGGTTGCGTAAGCCGTGACTTCGAGTGAATCCCCCCCGCCCTTTTCTCTCCAGCGGACGCGACCCCTGAAGACGCCAGCCACATTAGCCTTGGCGATCATGAACTTCGCGTCCCAGCCGGGTCGGCCGCTGACGAAGTAGATCGACTGCGAGATCATCAGCGGGTGCTCATTCATGCGCGCGGCCATATCGATAACGAGCATGGCATTTGCAATCGTGATCTGATCGTTGTTGGGGTCCTTCAGGTGCGCCGGGAACATCGCGGACATGCCCAGAACCTTCCCCGACCGCTGGGCCAACTCGAAATCCTTCTCGTTGAGGAGGATCGATCTGGATGCGGCGGGGCGCTCAACTGGCAAAGGTGCGCTCATGCCGCCACCTGCTCTTCCTTAATGGTTGTGCCCAGAACCTCTCGACCCGCCCGGATCTCCGCTGTCGCCAACCGCTCAAGCAGCGACAACATGTCGGGGTGGGCGATGAAATGAAGCGCAACCAGTTTCGGATTGTTGATCTTCGCCGTCTTGATGGTCCGCAGCCCGATGGAGCGGCCTCCGGTGCTGGACCGGCTAACCGCCCGATCCGGATTCGATGCCGCCTCGGCTTTCTTCGCTTGGAGGCCAGCCTTCTCTTCGGCCTCTTCGGCGGCAACGAAATCTCCGCGGGCCTCGGCGCCGGCCTTTGCTTCGAGCGCATCCTTTTCGGCTTCCGCTGCGGCCTCGGCCTCACGGCGCGCGCGCTCCTTCTCCTCGGCCTGCTTCTTCTGCAACCAGCCGGTCATGAGGCGTTTGGCAAGATTTCCGGCGCTCTCCACCGCGCTCATAAGGGGCTTGAACTTGGCCTGCACCGCTTTGCACGCCTCGTCGTGAACCTTCTTCTCGCCTTTGCGCAGCGCGTCCAGTTCCTTGTAAAGCTGGCGCGCCTCGGCGATGAAGCTGTTCAGCTTATCAGCATCATCGTCGCTGTCGCAGCCGTGTTCGCCCCACTTCTTGGATGCCGCGCCGAACTCATTCGCTCGCGTGCGCAACTGATCAAAGCTGTCACCGCTGTTGTGGCCGAGGCCGGGGGATTGATCTGTCATTCTACGCTCCTGGCAAAGTTGGGGATTTCGAAATCGGTACGGGACTGTCAGGGAACATCACCGGGTCAAGCGGGCGATTGCTGCCGCACCATTCGATGTGCGCAGCCATTCGATCAAACTCAGCCACCGCGATCGGGATCAGGTTCTTGTCGAAGAACACACGATGCGGATTGCGCGTCTTGCCGTTGACGGTGCAACGATACTCCTCGGGCGCAGCGAGCCGCCCCTCGCCGTCCGTGATCTGCTCAAGCCAGATGTGCACCGGAATCCAGGGCCCACCCTTTACGAGACGAAGCTTGAACCATCCAGCCTCGACATGACCCTCGAACTTTGGCGCACGCTCACAGCCGAGCGCACCGGCGTGCCAGCGGTAGATTTCCGATGCTGGCGTCGGCTCCCTCATGTACGCCCCCGGTTGTTGGTGTCTTTGACTTCATCGATCGTCATGTCGAGCGTGACGATCTGGTCCGCGATGGCCTCGCTGTAGTACTCCCCAGGGCTGTCCGAAAAGACCCCCTCAAAGACGAGCTTGGCCTCATCGAGAAGCTCGACATTCATCGCTCGAAGCTTGTCGAGGCTATCGAGGACCTGCTCGGCTTCGGGCGTCAGTTCGCCGCCGGGAGGCTCCAAAAGGC
>JBCCIN010000570.1:0-2180 GCA_039028235.1 Pseudomonadota bacterium | reverse complement strand
GGACGCCGCAGCCTTCGATCCGCAAGGTCTGAGGATGAAGCTCACGTGAGGCTGCGCATCAGTTAGCGATCGAGGTCCTGAACGAGGATGCGTGTGCCGCTAAGGCACGGCGTTCGGTCGAGTGTTCGCGACTATCTCTGTCTTCGGTCGAAAGCCGTACTATAGTTAATTGCTAATGGACGGCGTCACCAACGCCACGCCATCGAATGCCATGCCATTGGCAAAGAATGACCAACAATCGGGGAGAACGTCATGCGATGCGCCTTCAAGCTGACAGCTGCCGCCGCAGCATTGGTCCTGTCGACCGGTTTCGCGACTGCCGAAACCATCACGCTCAATGGTGCCAGCCAGTTTGACGAAAACCATGCCTTCACCAAGACGATGCGCAAGTTCGAAGAGCTGGTGAAGGAATACTATCAGGGGCCGGACGAGCTGGAATTCGTCCTGCATCTGAATAGCGAGCTCGGCCTGGAGAAGGACTACTTCGCTTACATGAGCCAGGGCATCTCGGTCGATTACGCGGTCGTCGCACCCTCGCATATGTCGACCTTCTCGCAGATGGCACCGCTGATGGACATGCCGTTCCTGTTCCGTGACCTTGATCACTGGAACAAGGTTCTGGACGGCGATGCGCTAGCACCACTTGCCGACGACATTCTGACGAAAGCCGATGTTCATCTGATCGGCTATGCCGGCGGTGGCACGCGAAACCTGATCGTCAACAAACCAGTCGCCTCGATGGACGACATTCAGGATGTCCCAATCCGCGTGATGGGCGCGCCCATCCAGACGCGCATCTTCGAGGCGATCAAGATGGCGCCGACTGTGATCGCCTATAGCGAGGTCTATAACGCCATCCAGACCGGTGTGATCGATGCCGCCGAGAACGAGGCAGCCGGCGTCGAGCAAATGAAGTTCTATGAGGTCGGCCCGCATATCGGTCTTACCCAGCATGCGATCACCGTTCGTCCACTTTGCTTCTCCAACAAGACCTTCCAGCGCCTGCCGGAGGATCTTCAGGCAGCGATCCTGAAAGCCGGCAAAGAGGCCGGCGCCTATGGCCGCGAGATCGAAAGCTCGCAGGACAGCGAGAAGCTTGCGGCGATGGAGGAAAAGGGTTGGCTCACCACCCATGAGTTTGCCGACCGCGCCATGCTTCTCGAGCTCGCGGAGCCGGTGAAGAGGACCTATGCCGAAGAGCTCGGCGCGACAGCTGTGCTCGATGCCGTCAACGCCGTTCAATAGCTGAGGCTGAGGACGGGGGTCGCAGTCGAGCGCTGCGGTCTCCGTCCGATCTTTCCTGATGCTGAACAAGCTTTTGGGCGGCTACTACCGTCTCTTGCAGATCCTGCTGACCATCCTCATGGCCGGCCTTCTGGTCCCGGTCACGCTGCAGATCCTGTCCCGCTATACCGGCCTGATCCCGCGCTACATCTGGACCGAGGAGATCGCGCGCTTTTGTTTCATCTGGATCGTGATGATCGGTGCGATGATCGCCGTGAGGGACAGGACCCATTTCGATGTCGACGTCCTGCCCAAGCTCGGACGGAAGGCTGACGCGATCCTTCGTCTCTTCACCCATGTCGTCATGCTCGCGGTCGCTCTGATCTTCGTCACCTACGGCTACCAGTTCGCGAAGTTCGGCTCGATCCAGACCTCGGAGATCGCGGGCCTGCCGATGCTCACCATCTACATCGCCTGGCCGCTCGCCGGCCTGACGTGGCTCGCCTTCCTCGGCGAGAAAGTCGTCGAGGATGTTGGAATTCTCAGAGGCAGAATCCCGCCGCCCGCGGACGACAATCCGGCGAGCGCCGAATGAGCCCGGGAGATGTTGCGCTCATCCTATTCGCTACCTTCGGCGTTCTCGTCATCCTTCGCGTGCCCGTGGCCTTCGCTCTTGGCCTCGCCTGCATTCCCGTCTTCTTCATCGACGATCGGCTGACACCCTTCGTGCTCATGCAGGAGATGTTCAAATCTTATAATGCCTTCGTCCTGCTGGCCGTGCCGTTCTTCCTGCTTGCCGCCAATCTTATGAACGCCGCCGGCATCACCGACCGCTTGATCCGCCTGTCCCAGGCCATGGTTGGCCACCTGCCGGGTGGATTGGGTCATATCAACGTCACCGTCAGCATGCTGTTCGCCGGCATCTCCGGCTCGTCGACGGCGGATGCCGCTGGCAT
>JBCCIN010000569.1:0-2194 GCA_039028235.1 Pseudomonadota bacterium | reverse complement strand
TCAGAGCTTGCCGAGCTTCAGGAAGAAGGTCTCGCCGGAGCTGTCATCGACGCCGTCATTGTCGGTGACCGCGAAGGCGTCGCCTGCAGCGTCGATCGCGAAGCCCTCGACCTTGTCGACGACATAGCCGCCGAACGCCTGGAGATCGGGGATGAAGTCATGGACTTCCTCCTTGGTCACAACCGGAAGCTCGCCACCGAGCTCGGCCGGCTGCATCTCGGACAGTGGCACGCGATAGAGCTTCTTGATTCTCGCCGCGTCGCCGATCTGATTGTCACGCTCGATGATGTAGACATGATCGCCGTGAGTGGTGATCTCCGAAAGGCCAACCCAGCCCTGCTGACCCTTGTCCAGCTGATAGGCGACCGCACCCCAGGTCTCGGTTGCAGGCGTGTAGGAGACGAGCTTCACCATGTCCTTTTCGTCGTCCCGCCATTCCCGCTGGATGGCGATCCAGAGGGTCATCTCGTCGCCTTCGCCGACCTTGGTGATGCCTTCCGAGCCGAAGCGCTTTTCGACGCCCATCAGCTCTTCGGGGAAACCGATTTCTTCCTGGATCTCGCCGTCGGCATCCACGTGATAGAGAGCATGCGGGATCACGCGGTCGGTGCGGCCTTCGGAGGCGATCCAGAACCCGCCCTCGCCATCGGCGACGATGCCCTCCATGTCTAGCTTCTGGGCCGGATAGCCGGCACGGGTCACACGGGTCGCCTCCGTGATCATCGCCGGCGTCTGCGTCGCGTCTATGGTGAAGATAGTCGGCTGCATGCCGTAGAAGCTGTCGTTCACGGCATAGAGTGTGCCGGCGGCCTCGGGGTCGGCCGCGAGGCCGGAAAGCGCACCCCAGCCGACCGGGCGACCTTGGTCATCGGTGCCGGACATAAGCGTCGGGTAAGAGGGCTCGCCGTCCGCAAGCTCGAACAGCATGACATGGGCGCGAACGCCGCCGTCCTCGATCAGATCGACCTCGTTAGCGACCACGAAGAGGTTTCTCGCAGGGATCGCGAGCAGGCCTTCCGGGCCGATGCCGGAAGGGAGGAGCTGGACGAACTCGGGAGCGGCGCCGGTATCCTTGTAGACGCCGACGATCGAGCCACGCTCGCTGGAAACGAAGATGTAGCCCTGATCGCCAAAGACCGCTGTTTCGACACCCTCAGGCTCCACGCCCTTGTTGCCGGAGCGGCGCTCGGGGTAGTGGCCGGCCTGGGCGACCAGATACTCGAAGGAGAGGCCGGGATCGTAGGCGACCGAGCCGTCCCTGTTGAAGATGGTGAAGGTGCGCGACCCGCCCTCATAGTCACCCTCGTCAGCGGTGACGAAGCGCTCGTCGTCGATCCACTTCACCGCATCGGGCTCGCGGACGCGGCCGAGCTGCTCGCCATCAAAGGTGAGCGCCCGCTCTTCGTCGAGATCGACATTGGTGAGATCAACCGCACCGGCCGAAAAGTGACCGATCACCGCGCCGGTGATGTCGATGATGGCGAGGTGGTTGTTTTCCTGCAGGGTCACCACGATCTCGCCGGCGCTGTTGAAGTCGACGAATTCGGGCTCGGGGTCTTCGGGCGCCACCTCGGCGAGGCCGGTGAGATCAGCCGTGATGATGCCTTCACAGTCCGGCACGCCATCGCTGATGGGAATGATGGTGACGTTGCCGGCGGGGAGTTGCGGGATCACGCCGTCGTTCAGATCCTCGTCCCGCTCGTTCTCGATCGCCACCGCGAGCATGGACCCGTCGTCATTGATCGCGATCGAGTCCGGCTGGCCTCCAAGATCGCAGGTCGGCGCGGCCGACTTCGTTTCGATGTCGACGACGGTGAGATGGCCGGAGGGTTCGGTGTAGCTCTCGGACGTGTTGATCCCGATAAAGGCTTTCCCGCCGGAGACAGCGACCGAGGTCGGTTCGCCCCCCAGCATGACGACACCGTCAGGTGCAGGCGCTTTGGGATCGGTGATGTCGATGAAACCGACCGCTTCGAGCGGGCTGTCGGTGTAGACCAGGGTCATGCCGTCTTCAGTCGCCGCGATGATCTCGGCCGACGTCTCGGTCGCCTGATCCGTGTCCGCCTGCAGGTTGCCGGGCACGGCGAAGGAGGCGATGCGATTGAACACGGGCTCGGCCGCGGCACCGCTTGCCATGAACCCGCCGACGATACCGAGCGCTGCCGCAAGTGACCGAGTCATCGCTTCTTTCCTC
>JBCCIN010000568.1:0-2195 GCA_039028235.1 Pseudomonadota bacterium | reverse complement strand
TTGACGGCACGCCGGAAAGCCTGAGCCGCGAAGCGATCCATGAGGCCTATTTTGGAGCCGCCGCATGATCTGGCTCGACACCGTGATCCAGGGCGTGTTGCTGGGCGGGCTCTATGCCCTGTTCGCCGCAGGTCTGAGCCTTGTGTTCGGCATCATGCGCCTCGTGAACCTTGCCCATGGCGACCTGATCGTCTTTGCTGCCTATCTCAT
Source organism: Pseudomonadota bacterium (assembly GCA_039028235.1). Taxonomy (GTDB): domain Bacteria; phylum Pseudomonadota; class Alphaproteobacteria; order Geminicoccales; family Geminicoccaceae; genus JANQPX01. The sequence goes on along the minus strand of JBCCIN010000568.1, from coordinate 1,985 downwards.
TCTTCTCCTGGTCTCCCTGCTTCACCTCTCCCCCTTCGTCGCCGCCCTGATCGCAGCCCCCGCTATGTACGGCGTCGGCTGGCTCTTGCAGCGCCACCTCCTGAACCGAACGCTCGGCACGGACATCCTCCCGCCGCTCCTGGTGACCTTCGGGCTTTCGATCGCGCTACAAAATGCCTTGCTCGAAGGCTTCAGCGCGGACAGCCGGCGCCTGCCGACGGGGGCGATATCAACCGCCTCGATCGACCTTGGCGGCCTCAATATCGGCGTCCTCCCTCTCCTGACCTTCATTTCTGCTGTTCTAGTGATCGTGGCCCTCAATCAGCTTTTCTATCGCACCGAACTCGGCCGCGCCTTTCGTGCGACGTCGGACGATGCGGTCACGGCCAGTCTGATGGGGATCCGGCCGGGCCATATCTTCGCGACGGCGACCGCGATCGCCATGCTGGTGGTGACGGTTGCCGCCCTCTATCTCGGCATGCGCGCCAATTTCGATCCCTCGATCGGCCCCGCTCGGCTGATCTATGCGTTCGAGGCGGTCATCATCGGCGGGCTCGGCAGTCTATGGGGCACGCTCGCCGGCGGCATTATCATCGGGGTCGCCCAGACCGTGGGTGCTGCGATCGATCCGGAATGGCAGATACTCTCGGGCCATATCGCGTTTCTGATCGTGCTCCTTTTCCGGCCGCGCGGCCTCTTTCCGAGGGCTGTCGACTGATGACCGATATGGCGCTCCCCTACACCGTCACCACGCGCACCCGGGCGTCAAACCTGTTCGGCATCGCTGCCATCGCCTTGATCGTGGTCCTTGCTGCCCTTCCGCTTTTTGCCGGACGCGGCCTGATCCAGGATCTCTTCTTCATCCTGACCATGCTGGTGCTGGCGCAATTCTGGAACCTGCTCGCGGGCTATGGTGGCCTCGTCAGCATCGGCCAGCAGGCCTTTGTCGGCATGGGCGCTTATGCGATGTTCGCGGGCGTCATCCTCGCCGGCATGGACCCGATCCCGGCGATCTTCCTTGGCGGCATCGCCGCACTGATCGTCGCCATACCGACCGCGTTCTTCGCGTTTCGACTGGCTGGCGCCTATTTCGCCATCGGCACCTGGGTGATCGCCGAAGTCATGCGCCTTGGGATCGCCCAGGTCAAAGCGCTCGGCGGCGGCACCGGCACGTCCCTTCCGCGCGCCGCGACCCGCGAGATGTGGGCGACCGACTGGATCAAGACAGCGCTCGACGTCAAAAGCTCGGCAGCCAGGGACATCCTGACCTACTGGCTGGCGCTCGCCCTTGCGGTTCTGACCATCTGGGCGATCTACGCGCTGCTCCGTTCGAAGCGCGGCCTCGCCCTTTCTGCCGTGCGCGACAATGCCGAAGCCGCGAAATCGGTCGGCGTCGATGCCGCGCGCATGAAGTGGCTGGTCTTTCTGACGTCAGCCATCGGCACCGGGCTCGCAGGGGCGCTGATCTACGTGCAAAAAGCCAGGATTAGCCCCGATGCCGCGTTCAGCGTCACCGACTGGACGGCTTACGTCATTTTCATCGTGGTGATCGGCGGAATCGGCACGATCGAAGGTCCGATCATCGGCGTCCTGGTCTTCTTCCTCCTGCAATCAGCACTTGCCGACTACGGCACCTGGTATCTCTTCACCCTCGGCATCATCGGCATTCTCGTCATGCTGTTCGCGCCATACGGCCTTTGGGGCCTGATCTCCGACAAAACCGGCATTCAACTCTTCCCCGTTCGGCGACGGCTGAGCGGCGGCAAGCTCAGGGAGGGCTAATATGGCTGAGATCGAAACTGATGTGCTGATCATCGGCACGGGACCGGCGGGCTCGTCGACCGCCGCGTTGCTGGCGAGCTATGGCGTCGAAAACATGGTCGTCAACCGTTATCGCTGGCTCGCCAACACGCCGCGTGCGCACATCACAAATCAGCGGACGATGGAGGTGCTCAGGGATCTCGGCAAGGAGGTCGAGGCCGAGG
>JBCCIN010000567.1:0-2207 GCA_039028235.1 Pseudomonadota bacterium | reverse complement strand
GTTTTCGCCGGTGCCGATGTCGATAAAGCGGACTTCGTCGGAAGGGTGACCGGCGCGCTCGAATATCTTATCTTCGGCCCGTCCTGATTTTCTCGAACCCGGATGGCCCACGATCGACATGACCGAACGAGGCCGGCTGATAACCTTCGAAGGTGGGGAAGGCGCCGGTAAATCCACGCAGATCCGACATCTGTCGACCTCGCTGGAGGCCATGGGCATCGATGTCGTCATGACGCGCGAACCGGGCGGAACGGAAGGGGCCGAAGCGATCCGGGCGCTGGTGACGGAAGGGGCGTCTGATCGTTGGTCGCCGCTCACTGAAACGCTTCTCTTTCTTGCAGCCAGGCAAGATCACGTCGAACGGCTGATCGAGCCCGCCCTTGCAGAGGGCCGTTGGGTGCTGTGCGATCGGTTCATCGATTCCACCCGCGTCTATCAGGGCCTTGCCGGCACGCTCGGTCTCGATCTGGTCGACCGGTTGCATAAGGTGATCTTCGAACGAATAACTCCGGATCTGACGCTCCTGCTCGATCTGCCGATCGAGGAGGGACTGGACAGACGCCGAGCAGCTGGTGACGTCAATCGCTTCGACAAGATGACGACTGGCTTTCACGAACAGGTGCGGCAGGGCTTTTTGACGCTTGCATCGCGTGAGCCCGGCCGTTTTACCGTGATCGACGCCGCGTCGTTACCCGAGATTGTGGCTGGGGAGATTGCGAAGACGGTTGCCCAACGTTTCCCTTCCCATGCCCGGACCGGCGGTGGCCGTTCATGACGGTCGATATCATGCCGCCTGAGCCCGCCGCGAATTCCGAACTCTTCGGCCATAAGCCGGCGATCGCGACGCTGGCTCAAGCACTCGCCTCCGGCCGATTGCATCACGGCTGGCTGTTCCACGGCCGGCGCGGCATCGGCAAGGCGACGCTCGCCTATCGTTTCGCGCGCGTTCTCCTGGCGGGTCAAGCCGGTGCGGCTCGCCCCGGCCACGGGCTTGACTTGGAGCCCGACAATCCTGTCTTCGCCCAGGTGGCCGGCGGACATCATCCCGATCTGGCAGTGATCGAAGCCGAGCGTGATCCGAAGACCGGCAAGATAAAGCCGCAGATCCCGGTCGACCGGGTGCGCGCAGCGACCGAGAAACTGCATACCACGTCCGCGATTTCCGAGCGCCGCGTCTTGATCGTCGATGGGGCGGAGAAGCTGAATCGCAATGCCGCCAACGCGCTCTTGAAGCCGCTGGAGGAACCGCCGCCAGGCGCCGTTCTGATCCTGATCAGCCATCGTCCGGGCCGGGTCGCGGCGACCCTTCGCTCCCGCTGCGCCAAGCTGCCGATGAGCGGCCTGAACGAGGCGGTGCTGACGGAGCTTCTGGCAAAGCACGCACCCGATCTCGCCGTCGATGCACGGAAGCCAATCGTGACCATGGCGCGAGGCAGCATCGGCCGCGCGCTGGAGCTCGCCGCAGGCGAGTGGCTGAGCACCTACGAAAGCGTGCTCACGACCGTTGCCGCTGATCCCGTGGATCCGCTGGCGATCGAGGATCTCGCCTCGGTGCTTTCAAAGTGGAGCGCCAAGGAGGGGTTCCCGGCGGTGATGGATCTGATCCAGACCGTCTTCGGCCGCATCATTGCCCATGCTACGGAACGTGGCACCTCGTCGCTCTTCGTCAATGAAGCCGAGCATCTCGGCCGGTTGGCGGCTCGCCAGCAGAGGCTTGATCGGTGGGCGGTGTTGTGGGAGAAAACCGGCCGTCTGTCGGCGGCTGTCGACGGCGTCAATCTTGATCACGCGCAAGCTCTCGCCCAGATCCTCTCGGCCATGGCTTATCCGCCCGAGGCCGAGGCGGCCTTGCCGTTCTTACGGACGACATCATCTCTGGGGGACGGATTGCTGGGCGGAAGCCCTCGCTAGGAGACCATCATGTCCTCGGCCGACCGCTTTTACGTAACGACGCCGATCTATTACGTGAACGACGTGCCGCATATCGGCCACGCCTACACCACGATCGCCTGCGATGCCATGGCGCGCTTCGCCAAGCTGGACGGCAAGGCGGTGCATTTCCTGACCGGCACGGATGAGCATGGCCAGAAGGTGGAAAAGGCGGCGAAGGATCGCGGGATCGAGCCGCAGGCGTTTACCGATGAGCTCTCCGAGCGCTTCCGTGATCTCGTCCAGCATATGGACATCACCAACGACGACTTCATCCG
>JBCCIN010000566.1:0-2246 GCA_039028235.1 Pseudomonadota bacterium | reverse complement strand
GCCTCTCGATGCTGAGGACAAAGCGTTCATTTTTGATGCGCTGAGCAGCCCGCCGAGCCTTCAGGACATCGCCGGCCTGGCGAAGGGCCAGGAGCAGGCCGCCGAGCTGTATCTGGTATCGCGCGTCGCGATCGATCCCGACCATCCCGCGGAGAGGGCCTACCTCGAAACTCTGGCGAGCCGCCTGTCGCTTCCGGCGGATCTCGTCGGACATCTGGAAAGCCAGGTGACCGCGGCGCAGGAGCAGCCTGCCTGAGCTGGCGATCGGTGGGACGGTGATCTGCAGATCCGTGATCGTCGTTCCGTCACATTAAAGCCCGGAAGCATTGCTGATTGACGCCTCTGTGGCGTCTGGTATACCAAATACCAGAAGCCATCAATCAGGCGGCAGGGATGCGACGGGAATTCATCGTCAGGCCGATCGACGGCAATTTCAGCCTGAAGGAGCACATCTATGACGTGCTCCGAGATGGCATCATGGCGATGGATATCTACGCCGATGATGCTCGGCTGAAGCTCGACGAGCGTCAGCTTTCCGATCAGCTTCAGATCAGCCGGACACCGATCCGTGAGGCGCTCGCGCGTCTGGAGCAGGAGGGGCTGGTCCGGGTCGTCCCAAGAAAGGGTGTCTTCATTCTCCGGAAGTCGGTCGACGAGATTCTGGAGATGATCACCGTCTGGGCGGCGCTGGAAAGCATGGCCGCGCGCCTCGTGGTCGAGCGCGCCGACGATGCGGAGATCGCGTCACTGCGCAAGCTGCTCGCGAGCTTTGGCCAGGATGAGGCCAAGACCCACCTGGATGAGTATTCCGAAGCCAATATCCGCTTTCATCGGCGCATTTTGGAGCTATCGGGCTGTGGTCTGTTGCTCAGCACGGCCGACAGCCTGTTCCTGCACATGCGCGCTATCCGTGCGCGCACCATGACCGAGGACGATCGAGTGCAGCGGTCGATTGTCGATCACAACCATATCATCGAAGCAATCGAGGCGCGTGACGCCGATCTCGCGGAACGCCTGGTTCGCGAGCACACCGTCAAGTTGCACGACCATGTCAAACGCACATGGGTCGAACCTGACATGACCGAGACTGACGAAACGCCGAAGGAGATCGCCCTTTAGGTGATTGCCGCACCTGGGCCAGAGGAGAGCACACAATGTCCAATGCCGCCGCCGCGGTCGCTGAGAATGCCGAAGACGACGAGGAGGTCGCTCTTACCGACGGATTCCACCTTCTCATCGACGCGTTGAAGCTGAACGGCATCGAGACGATCTACGGCGTTCCCGGCATTCCGATCACCGACCTCGGTCGGATGATGCAGGAAGAGGGGATGCGCGTTCTATCGTTCCGCCATGAGCAGAATGCGGGTAATGCCGCCGCCATCGCGGGCTTTCTCACGAAGAAACCGGGTATCTGTCTGACGGTCTCGGCACCCGGTTTTCTGAACGGCCTGACGGCGCTTGCCCATGCCAATACCAATTGCTGGCCGATGATTCTGATCTCCGGCTCCTCGGAGCGCGAAGTCGTCGATCTGATGCAGGGCGACTATGAGGAGATGGATCAACTCGCCATTGCCAAGCCGCTTTGCAAGGCGGCCTATCGCATCCTCCATGCCCGAGACATTGGGATCGGCGTTGCTCGCGCCATTCGGGCGGCGGTGTCGGGCCGTCCCGGCGGCGTCTATCTCGATATCCCCGGCAATCTGTTGGGCCAAGTCATGGACGAGGTCGAGGGGCAGAAATCGCTGGTCGAGGTGATCGATCCGGCACCTGCACAAAGTCCCGCAGCCGACTCGATCGAGCGCGCGCTCGAGGTGATCAAATCCGCGAAAAAACCCCTGATCATCCTCGGCAAGGGTGCTGCCTATGCCCAGGCGGACGATGCCGTGCGCGCCTTCGTCGAAACATCCGGTATTCCCTATCTGCCGATGAGCATGGCGAAAGGCCTGCTGCCGGACACCCACCCTCAGTCCGCGGGTCCAGCGCGCTCGCTGGTTCTGAAGGAGTCCGACGTGGTGGTGATGGTCGGCGCCCGCCTCAACTGGCTCCTATCCCACGGCAAGGGCAAGCAATGGGGTGAGCCTCATTCAAGCCGGTTCGTGCAGATTGACATCGAGCCCAAGGAAATGGATAGCAATGTCGAGATCGCGGCGCCCGTGGTCGGCGATATTTTTTCGTGTCTGACGGCGCTTACCGACGCCATGGGCAAGGATTGGAAAAAACCGCCTGCCGAATGGACTGAGGCGGTC
>JBCCIN010000565.1:0-990 GCA_039028235.1 Pseudomonadota bacterium | reverse complement strand
CAGGAGAGGATCGATGGACCCAAAAAAACTTCTCGAGCAGTTTCTCGGCCCTGACGCGAAGGGCCAGGCCGCAGGCGCCATGCAGTCCGCCAAAGGGGCGATAACCGGCGGCGGTTTGGGCACGCTTGCTGCAGGTGGCCTGCTCGGCGTCCTGCTTGGGAACAAAAAGGCACGAAAGAAAGTCGGCAAGCTGGCTGGCGGCGTGGTTGGCTATGGCGGCGCCGCAGCGCTTGGCGCGCTTGCCTTTCGCGCCTATCAGAACTGGCAGACATCGCAGCAGGATACGCCGCCGCCGTCGCCTTTATCCGGCGCTCCGGCCAGCCTGGCACCACCGCCGCCCCCTCTGCCGAAGCCGGCTGGCGAGGAGGCCTTTCACCCCTCCAGCACCCCGGCCAGCGACGGTCAGCCGTTCGAGCTGGCGCTGGTGATGGCGATGATCGGCGCTGCCAATGCCGACGGCCATATCGACGCGGAGGAGCAGCGCAGCATTTTCGATCAGGTCGGCCAATTGCCTCTCGATGCTGAGGACAAGGCGTTCATTTTTGATGCGCTGAGCAGCCCGCCGAGCCTTCAGGACATCGCCGGCCTGGCGAAAGGCCAGGAGCAGGCCGCCGAGCTGTATCTGGTATCACGCGTCGCGATCGATCCCGACCATCCCGCGGAGAGGGCCTACCTCGAAGCCCTGGCGAGCCGCCTGTCGCTTCCGGCGGATCTCGTCGGACATCTGGAAAGCCAGGTTACCGCGGCGCAGGGGCAGCCTGCCTGAGCTGAAGATCGGTGGGACGGTGATCTGCAGATCCGTGATCGTCGTTCCGTCACATCAAAGCCCGGAAGCATTGCTGATTGACGCCTCTGTGGTGTCTGGTATACCAAATACCAGAAGCCATCAATCAGGCGGCAGGGATGCGACGGGAATTCATCGTCAGGCCGATCGACGGCAATTTCAGCCTGAAGGAGCACATCTATGACGTGCTCCGAGATGGCATCATG
>JBCCIN010000564.1:0-2258 GCA_039028235.1 Pseudomonadota bacterium | reverse complement strand
GGCCCGATGCCGAGCGCAAGATCAACGACGTCATCGCCAACGCCCGCCGCTCCCTTCCCGCGCTCTACGAGGTGGCACTGCCACCCGAGGGGACACTGCGCTTCGCGGCGGACGTGGCGGAGGCTGTTCAGGGGGCGGACTGGATTCAGGAAAGCGTGCCCGAGCGATTGGACCTCAAGCATCAAGTCCTGGGCAAGATCCATCACCATGCGCCTGATGACGCACTGATCGGCTCCTCCACTTCGGGCTTTAAACCGTCAGAGCTCAATCAAGTCGACGCCGGCCCGCGTCGGGCCTTTGTGGCGCATCCCTTCAACCCGGTCTATCTGCTGCCGCTGGTCGAACTGGTCGGCCAGGAATGCACCCTGTCCAGCGCTAGCGAGACGCTAAAAAAGATCGGGATGAAGCCGCTGGTCGTCAGGAAGGAAATCGACGCTCACATCGCGGATCGTTTTCTGGAGGCGGTCTGGCGGGAGGCGCTCTGGCTGGTGAAGGACGACATCGCCACGACAGAAGAAATCGACGATGCCATACGTTATGGCTTCGGGCTTCGCTGGGCGCAGATGGGCCTTTTCGAGACCTATCGGATAGCAGGTGGCGAAGACGGTATGGCTCACTTTATCGAGCAGTTCGGACCGTGCCTGAAATGGCCATGGACCAAGCTGATGAATGTCCCGGAGCTGACCGACGAGCTTGTTCAGAAGATCGCCGATCAGTCCAATGCGCAGTCCGGCGCCCGCGGTATTCGCGAGCTGGAGCGCATAAGGGATGACAACCTGGTCGCGATGATGCGTGCGCTCAAATGGCGGGAATGGGGGGCTGGCTCAGTACTCAATGAGCATGACATGCGCCTTCGATCATTTGACACCGACAAGTCGAAAAAAATCATATCTGTAGAGCGGGTCATTCCGGTCGATTGGACCGACTATAACGGCCATATGAACGAGAGCCGCTACGGCCAGGTTTTTTCTGATGCCGCCGACACCATCATGGCGATGATCGGGGCCGATGCCGACTATGTCGCCTCCGGCATGAGTTACTTTACCGTCGACACCCACACGCGTTTCAAGAACGAATGCCATGCCGGCGATCCGATCCATGTCGACACAACCGTCCTGGAAGGTGCTGGCAAGAAACTCCGGCTTTTTCACGAGATGAAAGATGCAGAGGGCGATGTGCTCGCCGACTGCAACCAGTTGCTCATCCATGTGAGCCTGGAAACACGACGCTCTTGTGAACCGGGGCCGACCGTGGCGGCCAAGCTGGCAAAGCTTACGGAGGGCATGTCATGAACTTCGGGCTGAGCGAAGAACAGGAGATGATCGTCTCGACGGTTCGAGACTTCGTCGAGAACGAGATCTATCCCCATGAGGACCAGGTCGAGCGCAGCGGCAGCGTGCCGCCCGCGGTTGCTGAGGCCATCAAAGAGAAGACCAAGGAACTCGGCTTTTATGCCTGCAACTTTCCGGAAAGCGTGGGCGGGGCAGGCCTTTCCCATGTGGATTTCGCGCTGGTCGAGCGCGAACTCGGCCGTGGTTCGATGGCGCTCACCCATTTCTTCGGACGCCCGCAGAACATCCTGATGGCCTGCGAGGGCGAACAGATCGAACGCTATCTCCTTCCGGCCGTACGCGGCGATCGGATGGATGCGCTTGCCATGACCGAACCGGAGGCTGGTTCCGATGTCAGGAGTATGCGCTGCTCGGCACGTCGCGATGGCGGCGATTGGGTGATCGACGGTACCAAGCATTTCATCTCCGGTGCCGAGCATGCGGACTTCGTGATCGTGTTCGTCGCGTCAGGGGAAGAGGAAACCCCCAAAGGCAAGAAGAAAAAGATCACCACGTTCCTGGTGGACCGCGGCACGCCTGGGTTCACCATCCGGGACGGCTACAAGTCGGTGTCGCATCGCGGGTACAAGAACATGATCCTGGAGTTCGACAATTGCCGCCTGCCCGATGCCCAGGTGCTCGGTGAGGTCGACGGCGGTTTTGCCGTGATGAACGAGTGGCTCTACGCGACCCGCATTACCGTCGCGACGATGAGCGTCGGAAGGGCGCGGCGCTGCTTCGATCTCGCACTTGACTACGCGGCCACGCGAAAACAGTTCGGCCAGCCGATCGGCAAGTTCCAGGGCGTGAGCTTCCAGATCGCCGACATGATCACCGAGATCGACGCCGCGGATTTTCTGACACTAGCGGCCGCCTGGCGCCTGGACGAAGGCCTGCCCGCCAACCGCGAAATCGCCAGCGCCAAGC
>JBCCIN010000563.1:0-2271 GCA_039028235.1 Pseudomonadota bacterium | reverse complement strand
CGTTCCCTCGCCTCATGCGCCTCATCGTTCCGGCCAAGCTGATCGAGGGCATGGGCCAGGGTCATCCAAGCGCCGGCATAGCCCGGTTGAGCATCGACGCTCTTGCGCGCGAAACGAGCACCTTCCTCATACCGGTGCTCGCGGCAACAGGCATTGGCCTTGAACGACAGCCAGTACGGGACCATCGGGTGATTGGGCGCGTTGGCGAGAATCCGGTCGAGGATGGCATGACCCTCCTCCAGCTCGTCAGCATCGCCGCCATAGGCCAGCGTTCGGCCAAGCCGGCCCCATGAATGGAAGTCGAACGGCGCGAGCGTCACCGCCCGCCGGAACGCGTCCACCGCCTTTTGGTGCTGGCCGCAATAGCTCATGACATTGCCCAGCGTTCGCAGCACGGCCGGGTCGTTCGGCGAGAGCTCGACAGCGCGTTCGATCGCGGCCAGGGCCTGTTTCCGGTCGTGCTCCGGTTCACCCCCATGGCGGTTGATCATACGCTGCATCAGAATGGAGGCGAGACAAGCATGGGCGCCGGCGTAGAGCGGGTCCTTCTCGATCGCGCTGGTCGCCAGCCCCAGCGCCTCGTCGATGGCTTTTCGCCCGGACACCGGGAGATTCAGCGACTTGGCCTTTTGAACCAATCCCCAGGCGTCCAGACTGCCAGTGGCGCGCCTGCCCGCCCGCTGCCACTCCGCACGCAGCAGTTCGCCGCCGAACGCCACCACGATGGCCTCGGCAATGTCATCCTGAAGCTCGAACAGATTGTCGAGGTGGCGATCATAGGTCGCCGACCAGAGCTGTGATCGGTCGGCGGCTTCGGAAAGCTCGACGAAGACGCGGACACGCTCACCGGCGCGGCGCACATTGCCGGTCAGCACATAGCGGGCGCCGAGACTGCCGACGGTCCGCCAGGGATCGTCCTGCAGGCGTCCCGCACTGGCCGCGCGGGAAATCACCCGAAGATCGGGAACCCGCGACAGCATGGCGACGATTTCGGTGGCGATGCCCTCGGCGAGGTAGATGTCTTCGGTGTCGGCCGACAGGCTTTCGAAGGGCAGGACGACCACGGAACCGCGGGCGTCTTCGGGGTGAGGCGGTGGAGGATGCCCACTCGCCTCGTCAGCCTTGCGGTCGGCAAAGAGAATAGCGTAGGCGTGCACCGGCTCCTGCAGGCCCTTGACCTTGAGCGCACCGAGATCTTCGTAAGGCAGATCCAGACGATGTCTGACCTGATCGTACACCGAACGGGCAATGCAGACGCCGCCGGCCGCGGCTGACGCCTCGAGGCGGGCCGCGACGTTGACGCCATCACCATAAATGTCGTCGTCCTGGACGATGACGTCGCCGAGATTGATCCCGATCCTGAGATCGAGGCCCGGACCGGTCGACGCCGACGCATTGCTGTCGGCCATGCCGCGCTGAATGTCGGCAGCGCAGGAGACCGCATCGACGACGCTTCCGAATTCCGCCAGAACGCCGTCGCCCATTAGCTTGACGATCCGTCCGTTCCACCCGGCGATCGACGGGTTGATCAGGTCTTCGCGCCGCTGCTGCAGCGCGGCCAGCGTACCCTCCTCATCCACTTCCATGAGGCGGCTGTAGCCAACCACGTCAGCGACCAGAATTGCCGACAGTCTTCTCTGCACGATCAAGCTCTCGGTTAGGCAGGCCGACATCGACCCGCTGACATCATAAGCCAACACGAGCCATTTTCATCAAAATCTGCCCCAGGCGAATGATCGTTGTGATCACGGTCGCATCGGTGGCATCGGACGTCATATCACCGACAAATGACCGGTCGATGGGAAGCGCCCTGAGACGGTTAAGCGAGGAGTTAGCCGGTGCCGAAATCGTCGACAGCCAGACGCACGCCAAGCTCCTTCAGCGAGGATAAGAGCTCATTGAGATCCCGCCACATCAAAATGCGACCGAAGGGGCCGTTGCGGTCAATTCATTTTGCTGCACTAGAGCGCTTCCGCGACAGATTGAATCATCCCTGTCTTTCAGTATTTTGCCGATAGGCGTGATGTGAATCTCTCCCAGCAAACAAAGTCGGGAGGGAACATGCCGCGCGCTTACTCATTGGATTTGCGCGAACGCCTGATCGATGCTGTCGAAGCCGGCAGTTCGGCACGAGCCGCAGCCCGTCGGCTTCAGGTGGGTGCCTCGACGGCGGTCAAATGGGTGCAGCGCAAGCGTGAGACCGGCAGTGTCGAGGCCAAGCCAATGCATGGGCATCCGCCGGCCAAGCTGGCGCCACACAAGGATCGTTTG
>JBCCIN010000562.1:0-2304 GCA_039028235.1 Pseudomonadota bacterium | reverse complement strand
GAGGTCGACGCGCTGATCGAGAAGATCGCCGCCTGACGGAGGGGGGCAGTCAGTCAATGGTTCCGGCTCTCGTCGGATTCTTGGTCTACGCTTGCCGTACCAGCTTCTCTTCGTCTGAAGACGAGGAGTTTTAACCATCCCGGATGGGAGCACCAAGAGAGGCCGTTCGAACTGCCGTACTTCAGCCCAACGGCTTCAACCGGCACTTATTTTAATCAAATGTGACAATAATGTTGACAAAACAACATTAATCTCTCTAATCTCCTTACTGAGTTCTGGAGAGATAGCGATGCAGATCATCAAAGAGCGGCATGAGCGTGTGCTCGACGGGATCAGGCGGCTTGAGCAGCAGCTTGCCTTTCGGCTGGCGATCATGCAGCGCATGCTTGAGCGGCAGATGACCCGCCTGCTCGATCGCCACGGCCTCAGTCTCGCTGCCTACCGCGTGCTGGTGACCATCGAAGCCTTCGGCGAGATCGCTGCCGCCGATCTGGTGCGCCTGGTGGTCGTGGACAAAGGCCTGATCAGCCGCACATGTCAGGACCTGGCGAGCGCTGGTCTGATCACCTCACGTCCCGATCCACAACATGCGCGCCGCAAGTTGCTTCGCCTGTCCGACGCCGGCATGGCTGTTCTCGCCGGGCTGAAACCGGACGTCGAGGCGCGCAATGCCGGGTTGGACGGAGAGCTTGACGACGACGAGCGCCGGGCGCTCGACAGCGCCCTTTCGAAGCTTACCCGCCATCTGGCTGAGGACCTCGGTCAAGACATGCCTTTGCATGCGAGCGCAGGCCTCGCCGGGCGCGCCACATCATAGGAGAGACGATATGGGCCCCTATCCGCATAACGCTCCCAAGGCCACGATCGACCGGAACAACATCGCCGGCACCGACGGCTTCGAGTTCGTCGAGTTCGCTCATCCCGAGCCGGAGCAACTCGAAACCCTGTTCCAGCAGATGGGCTACGTTGAGATCGCGCGCCACAAATCCAAACAAATTTCGCTCTACCGGCAGGGCCTGATCAACTACATCGTCAGTCGCGAGCCGGCGAGCCACGCTGGCCGCTTTGTCCAGGCCCACGGCCCTTGTGCGCCATCCATGGCCTGGCGCGTTGTCGATGCGCAGCATGCACTCAAATGCGCCCTCGACTACGGTGCCGAGGAATACAAGGGCGACGACAAGACGCTCGACGTCCCGGCCGTGATCGGCATCGGCGGCTCGCTTCTCTATTTCGTCGAAACCTATGGCGAACGGGGATCGTGCTACGAGTCTGAATTCAATTGGCTGGACGAGGCCGATCCGCGGCCGGCGGGTGCGGGCTTCTATTACCTCGATCATCTCACCCACAACGTCCAGCGCGGCAACATGAGCACCTGGTACGATTTCTACGCCAAGGCGTTCAATTTCCGCGAGATCCGTTTTTTCGACATTCAAGGGAAGCTGACCGGCCTGTTTTCTCGCGCGCTGACGTCGCCCTGCGGCAAGATCCGCATCCCGATCAACGAGAGTGCCGACGATGACAGCCAGATCGAGGAATATCTCAAGCAGTATAAAGGCGAGGGTATCCAGCATATCGCCGTCGGCACCGAGGACATCTACCGGTCGACGGACCGGATCGCCGACAATGGCGTTCAGTTCATGCCGGGCCCGCCCGACACCTATTACGAGCGCTCCCATGAGCGGGTGAAAGATCACGACGAGCCGATCGAGCGGATGAAGAAGCACGGCATCCTGATCGACGGCGAGGGCGTTGTCGACGGCGGCGAGACGCGCATCCTCCTGCAGATCTTCTCGAAGACCGTGATCGGCCCGATCTTCTTCGAGTTCATCCAGCGAAAGGGCGACGACGGCTTCGGCGAGGGCAATTTCAAGGCGCTGTTCGAATCCATCGAAGAGGACCAGATCAGACGAGGCGTGCTCGCCGCCGACCCCGCCGCCTGATTTGCGAAGGGATGGAAAGCCTCTCGAAAGCGTTCACAAGGCTTGGAGGACGTCTTCTTCGGGAGGAGTAGGTTGCGCGCAGCTTTGGTGCTTTTTGCCGTCGCCCTGATTACGGCCATCCCGAGCGCCACCGTTGGCGCCGAGCCGTTCGCCGTCGCCGACCCAGCCATCATCGATGAGGCCGGCGGCTCATGCCTGCCCTGCGGTGGCGATTGCCTCGCTTGCGGTGGGCGACGCACCATCTGGGTAGATCAGGCGAGTGGTGACGATGACAACAGCGGCCTATCGAGAGAAGAGGCGCTGCGCACGATCGGCCGCGGTGCTGAACTGATCGGGGGCGGCGACGTGATGATCGTCCGCCCAG
>JBCCIN010000561.1:0-2317 GCA_039028235.1 Pseudomonadota bacterium | reverse complement strand
GGATCGGCCGCTGGCCAGGACGCCTGCCGATGTCGAGGTGCGCCGGGCCGTGAGGCCAACGGTTGCCTTCTACCGCTACCTCTACGATACGGTCGGCGGCGACTGGTCCTGGGCAGGGCGCCGGCTGATGGACGACGGGTCCCTGGCCTCCCAGGTTCAGGATCCGAACGTCGAGGTAAACGTGCTCTGGGTGGCGGGCGTGCCGGCCGGCCTGATGGAGCTCGACTTGCGCGCCATGCCCGAGATCGAGCTTCTCTATTTTGGCCTGATCCCTGACGTCATCGGCAAGGGCTTCGGGCGTTTCGCGCTGGACTGGGCGGTCGATCGCGCCTGGTCCTTTCATCCCTCGCGCTTCTGGCTGCACACTTGCGATCTTGATCACCCCAACGCACTCGCCACCTACCAGAAAGCCGGCTTCGAGATCTACGATCGTCGGAAGAACTGGGAAGTTATCCTGCACGACATGATCCCGCCCCGCCGTCAGGGTGTCCCGGTTCCTGAATCGGAACTCGCAACCTCACCCCAGCCATAATTCTCCTCCGGGCGCAAACCTCTCCCGGCGTGTCGGGGTCCAAGTCAACGAGGTGGCCGCGCCACTAGTGGGGGAGGATGCCCCAGTAGTCGAAATCGAGGAGGACGGCGGGGTCGTATTTGCCGTCGTCGCCTTTGAGGGGGAAGTCGGCGCATGGCCGATCCTTGGTGGCGACCAAGCGAATGCGCAGTGCGCCGAGATCCGGGTGACCGGGGATTTCCGCTTTGTCCAGAATTTCCGACCAGGCATAGACAGTGTCGCCGGCGAAGGCGGGGTTGGCATGGGTGCCTGCATTGATCGCGGCGATGTGCAGGATATTGCCGAGGCCGTTGAAGGAAAGCGCGCGCGCGATGCTCAGCACATGGCCGCCATAGACGATGCAGCGCCCGAAGCGGCCATCCTTCTCCCGGTGATCGTTGAAATGGACGCGGGCCGTGTTCTGGTAGAGGCGGGTGGCGAGGCGATGCTCGGCTTCGTCGATGGTCATGCCGTCGACATGGTCGATCTTCTCGCCGACCTCGTAGCTGTCGAAGCGGTGCATCGAGCCGGCGAGCACGCGGTCGTAGTGACGGGGACGAAGGCCGGGCGGCACGCGCAGGCGATCGGCGGTGACATGATCGGGCAGATCGGGCACGACCGGATCCGTTGTCGGGTTGTTCGGATCGCGTTTGTTGACCATGACCCAGCGATTGAAGCGCAGGATTTCGCGGCCGTCATCCTTGTTGGCCCGGGTCTCGACCCAGACCGTCCCGGTCTTGCCGCTGGAGTTTTCTTTCAGGCCGATGACTTTCGAGCTGGCGAGCAGGGTGTCGCCCGGATAGAGAAGCGCGCCGAAGCGGCCGTCGGCATAGCCGAGATTGGCGACGGCGTTCAGGGAGATGTCGGGCACGCTTCGACCGAACACCAGGTGGAAGGTCAGCAGATCCTCCAGCGGTGAGCGTGGCAGGCCGGCTGTGCGCGCCAGGGTCTCCGAGCAGTGGACGCCGAAACGCGAACCGGTCAAGGCGAGATAGAGGGTGGCGTCAGCCTCGGTCACTGTGCGCGGCGTGGCGTGATGGATGTCTTCACCCAGGGTGAAGTCCTCGAAGAAACGGCCGCCTGCGGTCTTGGTCATGGGAGAACCCGGTTGCTGGACGTTGAGTTTGGCGACGATCGGGCATCCGACACGGCTTGCCGGTCGGCTGCGCCGACAATGTCTGTAGCCCCGTATGCAACGATCATCAAGAGCGCTGCCATCGGTCGTGATGGACGGAAAACCTTGAAATTACGAAGACTTGTTGTCGTCCTGGTCCCGACGTAGGATGTGAGCAAACCGATGAAAGAAGCAATAATGACAGGCTCCTTCAAGACGCTCTCGACGTCCTCTCGATATATAGCGCTCCTTGCGCTGATGTCCCTATCGGTAATTTCCCCTGTCGCTGCAGCTGACGATGTCATCAGCATCGAGCTCAACAAGACCGATGAAACCGAGCAGGGCTGCAGGCCGCTCTTCGTCTTCGACAACCAGAGTGACCATCAGCTGAACGCTTTCCAGATCGAGCTGGTCTTGTTCGACCAGAAGGGTGTTTATTCACGACAGATCCTCCTGGATATGGCGCCGCTGTACCGGGAGAAGAAAGTCGTCGCATCGTTCCTGATCAGTGAGACCTCTTGCGAGGACATTGGCAGCATGCTGGTCAACGGGTTGCCGCGTTGCGCCAATAGCGCTGGGGACGATCTCGACTGTCTCGCTTTTCTCGACGTCAGCTCCAAGAGTACGATCCCTCTCGAAAAGTGACGTACGGT
>JBCCIN010000560.1:0-2358 GCA_039028235.1 Pseudomonadota bacterium | reverse complement strand
CGCGGCAGCGCAAGCGCTCGCTGCTTCACGGGTTCCTCCCGCTGGCCGGAACGGCACCGATCCCCCTCGACGAGGCCGCAGAGCCCGATCTGCCGGCGACGCTCTCGGGGCGGCTGGTGGAACATCAGTGGCCCTTCGGATCCTGGGATGGGACCGAGTCCGACACCGACACGACAACGAACGGTCTGGCATGGACGCAACAGCTCGGGCTGCAGGTTCTGAACGGCCGGCCCGAGGCACCGTTCTTTCAGCTGCTGCGGAGTCTGGTCGAAAAGTACCGGGTGCAGGAGGGCGACGTGAGCGCGAACGCGCGGTTGCGTCAGCTCTGCAGCGATGTGCAGCTGCGCACCGGGATCACGGGGACCGCCCCGGCGCTACCCGGCGATCTGTCCCTGAGCGGCACGCAGGCGCAATTCAGCCTCCTTTCATACCTCGAAGACCGGCGCGATGATCTGATCGTCTGGATCGCGGAGCAGGACCTCAAGCTGCGCGACGATCCC
The DNA here is from genome assembly GCA_039028235.1 of Pseudomonadota bacterium. Taxonomy (GTDB): domain Bacteria; phylum Pseudomonadota; class Alphaproteobacteria; order Geminicoccales; family Geminicoccaceae; genus JANQPX01. The sequence goes on along the minus strand of JBCCIN010000560.1, from coordinate 1,858 downwards.
GACGCAGTGCACGATCGGTTGCCCGGTCTGGTCGTCGAGGATCTCTACTTCACCGAGGCGCAGGCGCAGGACTTCCGCGAGGCGCTGGTCCTGCGTGGAGACGATGCCGAGCGGGACCTGAACACCGGCCTGCCGGTGCCGCGGTTCCGTCAGGGGCCGGACGAGATCTTCTTTGTCCGCCCATTCGTGCGCTGGATCGACAATTGCGGGTGCGAGCGCCTTGTCTGGGGGCCTGCGAGCCAGCCCTTTCGCGTCGTCTCGCCGCTCGATCCTGAAGCCTCGGTGCCCAACGTAATCCAGATGCCGGATCTGGATGATCTGCGACGGGGCGTTGCAAAGGGTGTGACATGCCTGACGCCAAAGTCGCTGATGGATGCCATCGATCGGATCAATCCGGACATGGAGATCAAGGAGAAAAAGGGCCGCAATGCGCTGTCGCTCTGCCTGAGCTACTCGTTGAGCTTCTCGATCCCGGCGATCACGATCTGCGCGATGATCCTGCTGATGATCATGCTCAGCCTGCTCAATTTCTTCCTGCAGTGGCTGCCGTGGGTGTTCCTGCGGCTGTCGCTGAAATGCAAATGAGGGGGGTGTCATGACCCAGGCATCGGGCTTGCCCGGACAGCGGATGCTCAGCTTTCCGCTCGGCGGTGCGGACGAGACCGGTCGGCGGCCCTGGTCCGAAGGCGTCGCCTCGATCCGCGAAGTCTTGTGGAACATCCTGATGACCGAACCGGGGGAGAGGGTGATGAGGCCGGAGTTCGGCGCCGGTCTGCCGGGGTTCCTGCACCGGCCGAACACGCTGGGCACACGGCAGATCATCGCCGATGTCGCGCGCGCCGAAATCGCCCGCAACGAGCCAAGGATCGACATCGTGGAGATCACGGTGAACGCGGATCCGCTTGATCCCGGAATTGCGGTGTTCTCGCTGCTCTACCGGATGCGGGCGACCGGCGCGGAGGATCGCATGGACCTGTCGCTCAGCCTGGCGGGAGGCGCCTGAGATCATGAACCACGGCCGCGAAAATGGGAGAGGTAAGCTCCGATGCGCGTACCTGTAACACAGCTCGACGATCGCACCTTCGACGACCTCGTCGCCGAAGCGCGCCAGCGCATGGCAGCGTTCCTGCCCGATGTCGGTGCAGTGCCGGACGGCGATCCGCTGCACGCGATGATCGACGTCTTCGCCTTCATGACCGAGAGCGTCATCTACCGCGCGAACCTGATCCCCGAACGCCAACGGCAGGCGTTTCTGAACCTCCTGCAGCTGCCGCTGCGCCCTGCGCGGCCCTCGGAGGGGCTGGTTTCGATCGATGCGAAGCCGCAGCAGGGCACGCTGGAACTGGCCCCCTATCTGATGGCTGAAACAGTCCTCAAGGCGGGCGAGGAAACCTTCACGACGCAAGGTGAAATCACGCCGCTGCCGCTCGGGCTCAAGGCCGTCATCAAGGAGAGCATCGATCCCGAAGAGCTGCTGGAGGCGGGTATCACGCCGCAACAGCTGCTGGACCAGTATGGCGGCAAGGTCGATGCGTTCCGGCCACGCAGCTTTGCCCTCGGCCGCGACGCGATCGATCTTGGCGACAGTCTGGACGGGTATCTCTATCTGCTGCTCCATCTGCCGGACGCCCGCTTTGCCGATCAGGCCGCTGCCGTGCGGGAGGCGATCGCCGGACAGGTGCTGAACATCGGTCTCGCGCCGATCGAGGATCTTCCGGGCGACATTGCCGAGGAGGTTTTCCCAAGAAAGCTGCTCTGGGAGATCGCCTATCAGGAAAATCCCGAGGATCAGCCGGTCTATCTGCCGCTGGACGTGATCGATGACAGCTCGCTCGGTGGCCGCAGGGCCGGCGTGGTG
>JBCCIN010000559.1:0-2370 GCA_039028235.1 Pseudomonadota bacterium | reverse complement strand
GTGAAGAAGCCGGAATAGATGCCGCCCAGGACGATCACCACGAGGGCAGCGATCGGCGCGAGCTTGGTTGATGCCGTGCTCCAGGTCTCGCCTTCGATCACGGTCGGGCGCTCGGACTGCATCACCATCCGGGGACGAAGGCGCGCCATGGCATAGATGCCGATGGTGAAAACGCCGGCGAGAAGAGCGCCAGGAACGATGGCGGCAAGAAAGAGAGCGCCGACCGACTGCTCGGCGAGCACGCCATAGATGATCAGGAGCAGGCTTGGCGGAATGAGCATGCCGAGGACGGAGGAGCCGGCGACCACGCCGAGCGCGAAGCGGTTGTTGTAGCCGTTCGCGACCATTTGCGGCACGGCGACACGCGAAAATACCGCGGCGGAGGCGATGGAAATGCCGGTGATCGAGGCGAAGACGGCGTTGGCGGCGACGGTCGCCATGCCAAGCCCGCCTTTGATTTTTTGCAGGAGCCAAGCGGCGACGCGAAACGCATCCTTGCCGATGTCGGCGGCATCGACCACGAGGCCCATCAGGACAAAGAGCGGCACGACGCCGAACAGATAGCGGTTGATGGCGCCGTCGGCGGCAAGGGCGAGGCTCTTGATGGCGACGGTCGGATTGTCCCGGATCAGCCAGATGCCGAGAAAGCTCAAAAGGATCAGCGCGACGGCGATATGCGCGCCCGAAAAGATCAGAATGAGCATAAAGGCGATCGCGACCATGCCAATCTGAATGCGGCTCAAATCTGCGGAGAAGAGCGCATAGCCGAGGATCATCAGGAAGGCGAAGGCGATGACGAAGGGCCAGCCTCTGGGCTGTCGGATGATGCTGTGGCGGACGGTGAGGCCGGCGACCTGGCCATCCGTGACGAGCGTCTTGATGTCCAGAAGAGCCTGGGTGGCAAAAGCGAGGCAGGTGAGAAGCGAGCCGGCGAACAGGCAGGCCTTGATCGGCCAGACAGGGGCCGTGAACACGCCTTGCGCGCCAAAGAACTCATTCTCGACCCAGGCATCGACCAGCTTGGGCCAGGTGCCATTGGCGATCAGTGCGAACACCAGAATGCCAGCCAGGTGAAAGGCGAGGCGAATGAAGGCGGCGGCAAAGGGGCGCTCGTCTTCGAGCTTACCGATCAGGAGATCGGTGCGGGTCATGCGCCCGGTCATAAGCGCGTTCGCGACCTGGAGAAAGACGATCGCGACGATCGAGTTTGCCACGATCTCGGCGACACCCTGGACGGGTGCGTTGAAGACGCTGCGGCCAACGATGTCAGCGCAGATCAGGATCATCAGGCAGAAGATCCAGAGGGAGGCGGCGCCGCTAACGAAGCCCGTCAGCGCCGCCACGCCTTCTTGGATTCGGCCTGCTAAGCTTCGGATCAACCGAGCCGCACTTTCCACCTGACCGTCTCTGGCTTAGCGCCGATCCCAGGCGATCTTTGGCTCGATACCAGCCGCCCGCACCTTCGCGATATAGGCTTCAACAACCTCGGCAGCACCTGCATCGGCATTGGCTTCAGCCCACTCGCCGGCAAGATCTGGCATGTCGGCCTTCCAAGCCTCGACGTCGGCAGCGGGTAGTTCGGTTACGGTAGCACCTGCCTCCGGCAGCTTCTCAAGAAAACTCTCGTACCGCGTCATAACCTCTTCTGCATGGGCGACGGTGTATTCTTCGCCGAGTTCGGTCAGGACCTGGCGCACGTCGTCGGAGAGGCCTTCCCAAACATCCTTGTTGATCCCCAGCCCTCCCGTCATCTGCGCGCCGATGCCGACCAGGGTCACATAGGGAGCGACCTCGTAATGCTTGTTCGGGAAAGCACCGGTGATGATCACGACCATGCCGTCGGCAACGCCGGTCTGCACCTGATTGTAGTAGGTCGGAAGGGCACCGTTCACCGGCACGGCGCCGAGATGCTTGATCCAGTTGGCTGACGGGCCGGGGGCCAGGATTTTTCGACCTTCGAGATCGGCGAGCGAGTTGACCGGGAAGTTGGTCAGGAGGTGATAGGTCTCGACGCCGCTTGCACCCAGGAATACGACATTCTGATCGTCCCAGGCCTCCTGCAACTGCGGCAGTTCCTTGTGCAGCTCGTTCATGATCTTGAGCGTCGCGACCAGATCATCGCTGACGAAGGGCGTGAAATAGGTGACGTTCTGAAGGGGCATCTTCGAGCCTTCCCAGAGCGTGCCGACCCAGCCCGCATCGGTCAGGCCGTCGCCCACGGCCTCCAGCGTGTCCTTAAATCCATAGAGCGCGCCGCCGTAGCTCTCGGTCCATTCGACGCGATCTTCGGACCCCATCGCTTCCAGCCGATTGTTGGTTTCGGCCACCACAAGGGTCGACAGCTGCCCCACCCAGGGGAGCACGGTCGGG
>JBCCIN010000558.1:0-2392 GCA_039028235.1 Pseudomonadota bacterium | reverse complement strand
GTCGGGTGTTCGAATCACCCCACTCCGACCATTTTCTTTGGCCTGCTCGGTCATCACCTTTCGTCATTCCAACTATGCAAACCGCAGCACCTCCAATTGCAGAGGCAACGTCCGTTCATTGTTGATTTTCGGACCTTTGCAAGAGGTCAGCAGATTCCGCTTGTGACCCTAAGCTGACTCCGAAGGCGGCAGGCCAGCAGCTAACAGCGCTTTTCTGAGAGTGCCGCATTGTACTCCCGAACGCCACGATTCCTTGCCCATAAAGGCTTCGGCGTTCAATTCTCCGTTGATCGCAAGCGCAATCTGCATCGTGGCTTTGGCCTCATCCGTCCGACCCGCGTTCATGAGGCAGGCGCATTGATAAAACCGGGCCCTGAAGGTTTGGAACGGCAGTTCGCTGAGCGCCTTGATGGCGTCGTCCAGGCGGTCCAGCGCATAAAGGGCGACACCCCTTTCTTCAACGCACCAAACCGGCAACAGCGGATCGAGTTCCTCCGCCTTGTCGAGAAGCTTGAGCGCGACCTCCGGCTGACCGTTGAACGTATAGAAGGCGCTCGAGCGCGCGAGGATGTAAGCATCGTTCGGGCTGAGTTCCATGGCCCGCTGATGATGATATCTGGCCGCGTCGTAATCGCCGGACATCATCATCACCACGCCCATGATCCGCTGCGCCTCCGGATTGAATGGATCAAGCTCGATCGCCCGGTCGATATACCATCGCTCCGTTTCAAAATCGAACTCGGGTAGCCAGGACGACGCGCATATGCGCCAGGCATAGGCTGGTCCGTAGGCCGGATCGGCCTCTATGGCGCGGTCGAACCAGTGAACGGCCTCACGCATGTTGTCCCAGGTGATGCTTCCATGCCGATGATGATCTAATCCCCGGAGCATAAAGTCATAGGCGCCCATATTCTCCGGCGGCTTTCGCCGTGCCGTTTCGATCGCATCGGCCTCGACGCGCCCCAGGATGGTCGCTGCGATCCGTCGGTTCATGGTGTCCATGAGATCGAACACGTCGTCGTAAGCGCGCGTCATACGATCGGACCAGGCCTGCATGCCCGTGGCGCCATTGATGAGCTCGAGCGTGAGCCGCACCTTGCCCGTCTGTCGCCGCACACGGCCTTCCAGCACGTAGTCGACGCCGAGTTCCTCGACCATCTTTGAGACCGTGGCGTCGTCGCCGCTGAACGCGAAACAAGCACTGCGCGAGGCGACATGCAGCTTCTTGAAGCGCGCGAGCTCCAGGATGACCTCCTCGGTCAGACCTTCCGCCAGATAGCGCTGATCCTCATCGCCGTCCTCGCAACGAAACGGCAGGACCGCGATGGCGTTGGGGTGCACGATCGGTGACTTCGGACGGCCGAGGCGGGTGGGCGCGGACTGAAGCCGATGGGTCTCAAGCGGTCCACGGACCTGATAAACGCGCATCGGCTGCGACAGGTTCTTGAAGGAGCGCTCGCCGAGATCTTCGAAGGCGAATGGCGACTGCCGCTTGATCTGGTCAAACAGCGGCTGGCTCACGCAGATCGCATCGGCTTCGGCGTCCTGCTGGATACGTGCTGCGAGGTTCACGCCATCCCCGAGCAGGCCATCGTCCGAGACAATAACGTCGGCGAGATGCAAACCAAAGCGCATCTGCATCGCCGATGTGTCATCGACGCGTATGCTTGTCAGTTTTTCGCGGATGGCGACCGCGGATCGAACCGCATTGATGGGGCTGTCGAACTCCGCAAGCGCGGCGTCGCCAGCTCTGTTGAATACACGCCCGCCACCCGATTCCACCGTCTTGGAGATCAGCGTATGGCAGGCCGTAATCTGTTCCGCGGTCGCCTCTTCCGCTTGCTCCATGAGGCGGCTAAATCCGACGACGTCGGCGACCATAATTGTCGTCAGTCGGCGTTGCACTTCGCCCTCCAAATTTGACCCGACCAAGCAATTCTAGCCCTCAGGCATTTCTTAGCAATGCCCGTATTTGGCACTCCCACAACACCAGCCTTCTTGAAGGAACCGGCCCGAAAGCCGCCTCGAGGAGAGAGCCCCCTCTGTTGAGACTGCTTCGCGGCACGTTCTCGGCGCCACGTCCAGGGGCCTTTTGCGGAGCTTCAACCCAATTCAGCCGCTAAGATCCTCGCAGCGATAGGCCTTCGCCATTGTATGATCTCAAGACGTACGTCGTGTTCTGCATGAACCCCTATCTCTCCACACCACCTCTTCCTTCAGTGCCTTTATGACGGCATCATCTTTTGATGAGATCGTCCAGAAGCCAATCAGGGGTCGATGCCATGAACGCAAAGAAGAAGCGCCGAACCAAGGCAAACGGATCAAGCGAAAAGACCAAGAAGGCGGCATTGAACGATCCCCGTACGGATCGATTGGAGTCTGCCGGAAGCGG
>JBCCIN010000557.1:0-2402 GCA_039028235.1 Pseudomonadota bacterium | reverse complement strand
CATGCGCTCAGAAAAAGCCGCTCGTGATTTAGGCAAATTTATCAGACGATATATTCCGTTCCCCTATGCATCCGCAAGGTGAATGCGCCGATCGCGGCCAAAGACGGAGCGTTAACAAATCATTAAGCGGCTGGCACTATGATCCCCACGACCTAAGCTTAGTGAGAGGCGCGGCACGAACGCTTCCAGGGGAGATCGGTGATGGGCAGGCGAGACGGATGAAGGTGATCATCGCGGGTGCCGGCGTGGGCGGGCTGACGCTGGCGCTCATGCTGCAGCGCCGCGGCATCGATGCCGTCATCTACGAGCAGGCCTCCGAGGTGAAGGAGCTCGGCGTCGGCATCAACACCCTGCCGGTGGCGATCCGCGAGCTCTCCGAGATCGGCCTTCTCCCCGCCCTCGACCTCGCCGGCATCCGCACGCGCGAGCTGATCTATCTGAACCGCCAAGGCCAGGAGGTCTGGCGCGAGCTTCGCGGCATCGATGGCGGTCATCCGCTGCCCCAATTCTCGATCCATCGCGGCCGGCTGCAAAAAGTGCTTTACGATGCCGTGATCGAACGCCTCGGTCCGGACGCAGTCCAGGCCGGCCAGCGACTTGCCGGCTTTCTCCAGGACGAGGGCGGCGTGACCGTCCATCTCACCAGCGGCTCCGACGGTCTCTCCAGCCACACCGTGCGCGGTGATGTCCTGGTCGCGGCTGACGGTATCCATTCGGCCGCGCGAAACCTCTTCTATCCAAAAGAGGGCGTCCCCTCCTGGAACGGCGTGATGATGTGGCGGGGTGCGACCGAGTTCGACACGTTTCTCGATGGCCGCACCATGTTCATCGGCGGCGGCATGGGCGCGAAATTCGTGCTCTATCCCATCGCCGAGGCGGAGGGCGGCAAGAAACTCACCAACTGGGTGGTCAATGTTCGGGTTGCGGACGGAGCTACACAGCCGCCGCCGAAGGACAGCTGGTCCAGACGCGGGCGGCTTGATGACGTGCTTCCGTACGCCAAGCGTTTTGCCGTGCCCGGCGTCGACATCGAAGCCCTAGTGCGTGCGACGGACGCCTATTATGAATATCCCATGTGCGATCGCGATCCCCTGCCACGCTGGAGCTTTGGCCGTGTCACCCTACTCGGTGATGCCGCCCATCCGATGTATCCGGTCGGCTCCAACGGGGCGAGCCAGGCGATCCTCGATGCGCGGTGCCTGGCCGATGCCCTGCAGCAGGCGGAACATCCGATGATGGCGCTGCATCGCTATGAAAAGGAACGCCTCACGAAGACCGCGGCCATCGTCAAGGCTAACCGCAAGGGAGGTCCGGAGCGAGTGATCGACGAGGTGGAAAAACGAGCGCCAGCCGGCTTCACCGATATCGACGCCGTGCTCAGCCACGCTGAGCGTGCCGCGATCATCGAAGCCGCCACCGGTCAAAAACCGGTAACGCAGCGCGACATCGACGACGGGCGTATCGCCGCCCCCCGCCCAAGCGTGCATGTCGCATGACGACGATCGAACGGAGCCGCTTTGACCCACCGACGGACTGGAGTGCAGCCTATGACAACCGGGCCGCGGTCGGTGAGGCGGCGGTCGGGGCCTTCGTCGCCGACATAACGTCGAAGGCGCTCGCTTTCCGCGCTGAACGGACGGCAGCCGATAGGGCCGAACTCGATCTCGCCTATGGTGATTATCCACGCCAGCGCTTCGATCTGTTCCTACCCGAAGGCAACCCGAGCGCGCTTGCCGTCTTCATACACGGCGGCTACTGGCGGACGTTCGACAAGTCCTACTGGTCCCATCTCGCAGCCGGGCCACTCGCCCATGGCGCCGCCGTGGCCATGCCGAGCTACACACTTTGCCCGGAGACGAGAATAAGCGCGATCACCGAGGAGATCGCGCGGTTTCTCGATAAGGCTTCGGCGCGGATCGAAGGCCCGATCCGACTTGCCGGCCACTCCGCAGGCGGTCATCTCGCAAGCTGTGTGCTGAACCGGGTCGCGACCGAGCGGATCGCCAAGGTCGTCAGCATCAGCGGCCTGCATGACCTGCGACCGTTGCTCAGAACATCGATGAACGACGACCTCCGACTGGACGACGCTGAAGCCCGTGCCGAAAGTCCGATCTTTCACGATCCGCCCGCAGGCATCGATCTGACCTGCTGGGTCGGGGCGGACGAACTCCCGGCCTTTCGCCTGCAAAACCGACTGCTCGCTGAAATCTGGAGCGGCCTCGGTGCTCGGGCCGAAGTCGTCGAAGCGGAAGGCAAGGACCATTTCACTGTGGTCGAGGACCTGAGCGATCCGAAAAGCGCCCTGACCGCAAGCTTGATGGGTTGAGCGACCTCCTGGGCGATCTTCCGATCATCGACGCACACCAGCATTTCTGGGATCTCGGGGCCAACTATCTGCCCTG
>JBCCIN010000556.1:0-2403 GCA_039028235.1 Pseudomonadota bacterium | reverse complement strand
CGACCAAGTGGCTTGGCGGCCATGGCATCGCGCTTGGGGGCGTGTTGGTGGACGGCGGCGGATTCGACTGGGAAGCGTCCGGCAAATTCCCGACGCTGACCGAGCCCTATGCCGGCTATGACGGGCTCGACTATGTCGACACCTATGGCCCAGGCGCCTTTCATATGCGCGCGCGTACCGAGGGGCTTCGCGACTTCGGCGGCTGCATGAGCCCGCAACACGCATTTTATATACTCCAGGGCGTCGAAACCCTGCCGCTGCGCATGAGCAGACACGTGACCAACACGGAGGCCGTGGTCCGTTACTTGTCGGAGCATGATGCCGTTGCTTATATCATTCATCCGTCGCTCGAGACCCATCCGGACCATGCGCTGGCGATAGAGCTTTTGCCGAAGGGTCAGGGGTCGATCGTGTCGTTTGGCGTGAAAGGCGGACGGGAGGCGGGGCGGAAATTCATCGAGGGCTGCAGGCTCGCTTCGCATCTCGCCAATGTCGGTGACGCCAAGACCCTGGTGATCCACCCCGCCTCCACCACGCATCTTCAGGTGGATGCGGAGCATCTGAAGGCGGCAGGCGTCGGCGAGGACATGATCCGGCTTTCGGTCGGCCTCGAAGACCCTGGCGACATCATCGATGATCTGGCCAGCGCCCTCAAAGCGTCTCAGCGGAGCTGAGCCGATGATTGTCAACGTCGACGGAAACGATGCCTTCGTCTTTACCAATGGCCGGGACTTCGACCCGGAAAAACCATCCATTCTCTTCGTCCACGGCGCCGGCATGGACCACAGCGTCTGGACGCTCCAGGCCCGTTACTTCGCCCATCATGGGGCCAATGCGTTGACCGTCGATTTGCCAGGACATGGTCGGAGTGGGGGCACGGCTCCTACGTCGATTGATGCCATGGCGGACTGGGTGGTTGCTCTTGCCAAGACTTTGGTCAACGAGCCCGTCGCACTGGTCGGACACTCCATGGGCGCCCTGATTTGCCTGGAAGCCGCGGCTAGCCACCGCGACAGCGTCCGGCACCTAGCGCTGCTAGGTCCGGCGCCGGCGATGCCGGTGCATCCGGCATTGCTGGAGGCGGCGGCGGCGAACAAGCCGCTGGCGGCGGAGCTGGTGTCGTCCTGGGGGCACGGGCCGGCGGGACATATAGGAGGCAACCGGGCACCGGGCGGCTGGCTGATGGGACATGCGCTGAAGCTCCTGGCGAAGGCGCCGCCGGGTGTGCTCCACAACGACCTCGCCGCCTGCAACGCCTATGAGCGCGGGATGGCGGCGGCCGACAGCGTTGACTGTCCGGTGCTGATCATCGCCGGCGACCATGACCGTATGACCCCACCGAAGCAGGCGGCGAAGCTGACGGCGGCGATGTCGAATGCCCGGGTTGTGACCATCGAGGGCTCGGGGCATCTGATGATGGTCGAGAGGCCGGATGCGACGCTGGACGCGATGATCGAGGCATTGGCGTAATCTCGATCGAGCTGGTCGCTCGAACAGTTCGACGGCGCCCTTAGCGACACATCACGTATCGATAGCGCTGCTCACTTTGTTCGGCAACCTGACCGTAAACGTCGTGCCGACGCCCACGGTGCTTTGAACGTCGATCGTGCCGTCATGGAGATCGACAAAGTGGCGAACGAGATGCAGACCGATGCCGCTTCCGGCAATGCCGGTCGATGTACTAGCCCTGAAAAAGCGCTCGAAGAGCTGGTCGAGTTCCTCCTTTGGGATTCCAACCCCCTCATCGCTGACGGCAACGCAAACCGCCTCCGCCTCGTCACGCCATGCGGCAAGTCGGACCGATGATCCGTCGGGCGAGTACTTCAAAGCATTCGACATCAGGTTGGAGAGAACCTGTCGTATCAGCCGTTCATCAAGCTGCATGACCGCCGGCAGGTTGTTCTGTTCCAGGCTGAATTCGCGATCCGGGTAGAGTTCCGCGTGACTGTCAACCAAATCCTTGAGTAAAGAGCCGATCGCAACATCACCCGGCTCGAATTTGATCCTGCCTCCCTCCAGATGGGCTGCATCCAGGACGCTCTCCATCAGTCCGGTGAGCCGGCCGACCGACCGCCGCACCGCCTTCATGCCCTTGGCGATGCGATCGCGCGAGATCGACTCCAGCCGACGTTCGATCCGTTGGGCACTGGCATCGATGATCGCCAGCGGGGTACGGAACTCGTGGGACACCATGGAGACGAACTGGCGCTGTAATCCATTAAGTTCACGCTCCCGCTCGAGAGCGCCCTGCAATTGTTCGGCGTTGGTTTTGAAGACGGCGAGTGATCGCGCCATATCACCAATCTCGTCCTGACGATTCACGGCGGGAATCGGTATGCACAAATCGCCGTCGGCAAGCTTTGTCATGGTCTGCGTGATCATCATGATCGGGCGGATGAGGTT
>JBCCIN010000555.1:0-2415 GCA_039028235.1 Pseudomonadota bacterium | reverse complement strand
GGCTCTGGACCGGCAGTTCCTGATCGACAACATCTGGTTCGGCTACGGCAAGCCTGCAACGTCGGCCCTGTCGTCGAATTTCTCGGCAACCGGTCTCTACGCAGAAGGCCTGCCCAACTACCCCGCCAACGCGGATGTCGAGGCGGCCAACAAGCTACTGGATGAGGCTGGCATAGCTGCGGATGGCGATGGTGTGCGCGCGACAGCCGTGTTCGATCTCATCCCTTACGGTGAAGACTGGCGTCGTGCCGGCGAATATCTGCAGCAAGCACTCGCCGAGATCGGTATCAAACTCGAGCTTCGTTATGAGGACGTGCCGACCTGGTTGAAGCGCGTCTATGCCGACTACGACTTCGCGCTGAACCTCAACTACTTCTACCAGCTGCCGGATCCGGTGCTCGGCGTGCATCGCCATTACGGCACCGATCAGATCCGTCAGGGCACCCACTTCGTGAACTCGTCCCGCTACAGCAACCCCGAGCTCGACGAGCTTCTTGCCGCGGGTGCGGTGGAACCGGATGCGGCGAAGCGCACCGAAATCTATGAAGGTGTGCAGTCGATCCTCGCCGAGGATCTGCCTGTCGTGAATCTGTTCGAGATGGAGTTTCTCACCGTCTTCAACACCAAGCTCAAGGATCATGATCTCTCGGCGATGGGCTCCTATGGCTCCTTCGCCGACGTCTGGCTCGACGAGTAGGTCCGCGCGGCGGACGGCGTTGACTTGGAGCTTGGCTGGCGGCGTTCCAGCTGAGCTCCAATGTCGGCGTCGTACGCGCCGGGCAGCTTAAGCTCGTGCTAATCTGGTGCTGCTAGGCAAAGTCATGGTCCATGCGACCCTGGAAGACCGCCCGAACCTTAGAGACTCTGCGCCGGCACGGACTCCCAGGGTCGCATGGACCTGATCAGCATCTTGGGGAAGAAAGGTTAAGAAAGCGTTGAAACAACCCCGAATTAGCGCCAAAGCACCGACCGCGATGCCAACGTATGCTCGCGGAGCGCCGACGACCGTGGCAAGACCGCGGCGGCGTCAAGCAGGTCGTGCCACGACATGAACCATACCGTTAAGCGCCTTCGCTATGTCCTGAAGCGGCTTTTCCAGGCACTGCCGATCGTCCTTGCGATCGTTGTCGTCAACTTCTTTCTCCTGCACATGGCCGAGGGGGATGCAGTTGACGTGCTCGCCGGCGAAGCGGGTTCGGCAACGCCCGAATACATGGCGGAGCTTCGGGAAAAATTCGGACTGGACAAACCACTGATCGTCCAGCTCGGCATTTATCTGAAGAACGTTCTCAGCTTCGATCTCGGCTATTCCTTCCGCCATGAAATGCCGGTGTCGCAGCTCGTTCTCGACCGTTTCGTGCCAACGTTGCTGTTGATGGTCAGCACCATCTTGGTCGCGGTCGGTGTCGGCATCTTGCTCGGCCTCCTGGCGGCGACCGGTCTCAACACCTGGCGGGACAATCTGATCTCGGTCTTCGCACTCATTACCTACGCCACCCCGCTCTTTTGGGTCGGCTTAATGATGATTGTGGTGTTCTCGCTCAATCTCGGCTGGTTCCCGACAAGCGGTATGGAGAACATTGCGGCTTTCCATGAGGGCTGGGATCGTGTGGTCGACATTGCGCATCATCTCGTCTTGCCGACCATCACACTCTCCCTCTTCTACCTCGCTCTCTACACGCGACTGATGCGCGCCTCGATGCTGGAGCAGGCGGGCATGGACTATGTGACAACGGCGCGCGCCAAGGGGCTGACCGAGCGCCGCATCATGTTCGTGCATGTACTGCGCAATGCCCTTCTCCCGGTCGTGACCATGGCCGGGGTTCAGGTGGGTGCTCTGATCGGTGGCTCGGTCATCGTCGAGTCGGTGTTTGCCTGGCCCGGCCTCGGCATGCTCGCCTTTGAAGCGCTGTTCTCCCGTGATCTCAACTTGCTGCTCGGCATTTTCCTCCTGTCAGCACTCCTGGTCGTTGCCGTTAACCTCGTGGTCGACATCATCTATTCGCTCCTCGATCCGCGGATCGAGGTGGCTTGAACCATGGCTGAGTTCTGGCGTCTTTATCGAAGAAATCGCTCCGCCGTTATTGGCCTTGCCATCCTTGCGGTCGTCATCTTCCTTGCGGCGACAGCTCATCTGTTTTTTCCACTGGACCCCTTCAAGCTTGCGGGCAAGCCGATGTCGCCACCTGGTGTCGAGGGGTTTCTGCTCGGTAGTGACACCCTTGGCCGAGACGTTGCCGCCGGCATAGCGCACGGCGCTAAAACCTCCTTGTTGATCGGTCTGCTTGCGACCGCTGTCGCCGTCGGTTTCGGTGCGATCATGGGGGGACTTGCCGGTTACTACGGCGGCTGGATCGACGATCTGCTAATGCGCGTCACCGAGATGTTTCAGACGATCCCGTCTTTCGTTTTCGC
>JBCCIN010000554.1:0-2421 GCA_039028235.1 Pseudomonadota bacterium | reverse complement strand
TCTCAAAGCGTTTGAAGACGACGGCCTGATTGAACGGCAAGACATTGGCATCGTCCTGATAGACCTCGACGCAATTGAGGACGCCGCTCAGGTTTGATGGCGAAGCACTTCGACGGGTGCGTCAAAGCCCTTGAGCGTAAGTGCTTCGTTTACATCACCCAACGCAAGCGCCTTCGCTACTTCTGCCTTCATGATCACTTCGCCGGAGGCCGCCTCGCTGGAGAGGCGCGCAACAATATTTACCGCCTCTCCAAACACAGAAACGTCTCTGAACCCGCCCTTGTTGGCCAAAACGGAGGCAATGTAGGCCTCTCCACTGTGCAGCCCGATGCCCGACTGCTTGTAACCGCCGAACGCCGCGTGGGCGGGATAGGCGTGGTAGCAATTCACCCAGACGCGGCCTGCCTGGATGTTGCGGCCAAAGCGGTAGCAGGTGTTGGCCTCACGGCTCCAGACACCGGCGCCTAGGCCATAAAGGGTGTCGTTGGCAATCGAGAGCGCCTCGTCCGCGTCCTTGAAGGTGGTCACGGAGACGACCGGGCCGAAGATCTCCTCCTGGAAAACCCGCATCTTATTGTGGCCCTTCAAAACCGTCGGCTTGACGTAATATCCACCGGCGAGATCACCATCCATCTGCGTCTCGCTGCCACCGGTCAGCACTTCGGCGCCCTCTTGGCGGGCGATGTCGAAGTAGGAGAGAATCTTCTCCTTCTGCTCGGTGGAGGCCTGCGCGCCCAGCATGGTAGCACTATCCAGCGGGTTACCCTGGACGATGGCGTGCACCCGGTCGATGGCTCGCTCCATGAAGCGGTCATAGATGCTCTCGTGGATGAGCGCGCGGCTCGGGCATGTGCAGACTTCGCCCTGATTGAGCGCGAACATCACGAAGCCTTCGATCGCTTTGTCGAAGAAGGCGTCATCCTTCGCCGCGACATCCTCAAAGAAGATGTTCGGCGACTTGCCGCCAAGTTCGAGGGTCACCGGGATCAGGTTTTCCGACGCGTACTGCATGATCAGCCGGCCAGTGGTGGTCTCGCCGGTGAAGGCCAGCTTGGCGATGCGCGGATTGGTGGCGAGTGGCTTGCCGGCCTCCAGACCGAAGCCGCTTACGATGTTGAGGACGCCTGGCGGCAGAAGATCGCCCACCAGTTCGGCCCATGCCAGGATTGAGGCTGGTGTCTGTTCGGCGGGCTTCAGGACGACACAATTGCCGGCAGCCAGCGCTGGCGCCAGTTTCCAGGTGGCCATCAAAATCGGAAAGTTCCAGGGAATGATCTGACCGACGACGCCCAGCGGCTCGTGGATGTGATAGGCGACCGTATCGTGATCGATCTCGCCGACCGAGCCTTCCTGCGCGCGGATGCAGGCGGCGAAATAGCGATAGTGATCGATCGCGAGCGGCAGATCGGCAGCGGTGGATTCGCGGATTGGCTTGCCATTGTCCCAGGTTTCGGCAGCGGCCAGGAGTGGCAGATTATCTTCCATGCGCTGCGCGATCGCGAGAAGAATGCCGGAGCGCTCGGCAACCGAGGTCTTGCCCCAGGCGTCCTTGGCGGCGTGGGCGGCATCGAGGGCGGCCTCGACGTCAGCGGCATCGGAGCGCGGCAGCTCGCCGATGCTCAGACCCGTTACTGGCGACGGATTGCTGAAATACTGACCGTTCTTCGGTGCCAACCATTCGCCGCCGATGAAATTCTCGTAGCGTGATCTGAAGGGTGGTGTGCTCATCGCCGTATCGGCGCGAGCGACGATCGGAGTTTCGGTATCCATGACTTGCTCCCCTCGCTTGATTGTCGGTCCTAACCGGCAAGACTTGCAGCAAAGAGAGGGAGTCGAAACGGCCACATCTTCGAACACAGCCAGACCTGTCTCAGAACTGAGACAGGTCTGCTCTTCAATCTGCTACATAGCATGAGCGATGCGTGACGGCGGCGACGCGGTCGCGCCTCAGGTCATGCGCAGCCTGTTCATGCGCCGGTAGAGCGTGGCCCGGCCGATGCCGAGATCCCGCGCCGCAGCGGCTGCATTGCCTTGAGCGCGCGCCAGGGCTCGCTTGATTTCGCTACGCTCGGCTGCTTCGAGGTCACTCCTCCGCCGCTGCCCGGAAAGCAGATCGATGGCGGGCAGGCCTTCGGAAAGGCTGTTCTCGGTCAACCCATAGGCCTTGCGTGCCACGCGGCTGGCACCGACCACCAAATCGTCGCTATCAATGGCGAGCAAACCGCCTCGCCCTTCGGCCATGCCGCCGCAGATCACGATGCGTTCATCGGGATAGGCTGTACGAAACAAATCACCCTCGATTCGCGCTGCTGATTCCTCGACCGCAAGCGCCAAAAGCGTAACGGCACATGGTGTGGCGTCGGCTCGACAGGTCGAAACGTCGAGCGCCGCGATCAGGTGGCCACGATCATCGAAAATCGG
>JBCCIN010000553.1:0-2437 GCA_039028235.1 Pseudomonadota bacterium | reverse complement strand
GTCGATCATGTGGAGCCCGACGCCTACGCCATCATCAGGGCGGCACTGCCGAGCCGGCGCCTGGTACAGGTCATCCATGTCGAGGGACCCGAGACGGTCGAGGCGGCGACGGAAGCGGCAGGGCTGGCCGACACGATTCTCCTGGAC
Organism: Pseudomonadota bacterium; assembly: GCA_039028235.1. Taxonomy (GTDB): domain Bacteria; phylum Pseudomonadota; class Alphaproteobacteria; order Geminicoccales; family Geminicoccaceae; genus JANQPX01. The sequence goes on along the minus strand of JBCCIN010000553.1, from coordinate 2,290 downwards.
TCAGGCCGGCCTTCGGCCGAGGTGAAGGAACTCGGCGGCACCGGTCGCACCCATGACTGGGAGATCAGCCGGGCGATCGTCGAAGCCTGTCCCTGCCCGGTATTTCTGGCGGGCGGACTGAAGCCGGACAATATCGAAGAGGCGGTCCGCCAGGTGCGCCCGTTCGGTGTGGATCTCTGTACCGGCGTACGCACGGACGGTCGGCTGGATGCCGAAAAGCTGGCCGCGTTTGTCCAAGCAGCGGCGAGAGCCGATGCTGCATCCGAACCGGGCACATTCCCTGTCGATGTGACGGCCCCGATCGATGTAACGGCGTCAACGCTTCGTTAACCTTGGCTGGATAGAATGAGCGCTTATGGCTCGCCAGGGAGTGCCCATTGGCCCGACGTTACGATCTGCTCGGTGAACCGAAGCCGCCGGTATTCGGCCGAAGGCAGGCTTCTGATCGAAAGAAGGAAAGGCGGAAGAGGAAAGACCTGTCGCCGGCGAGGATCGTCAAGGGCTTCGTTCTGCTGCTCGCCTTCAATGCCGCCGTTGCCTTCTTCATCTACGGCTCCAATTTCCACAGCTTCAGCACACCGACGGACGCTCTCGCACGTCCCGGCATCAGAACCAATATGTGCTATAAGGTCTTCGCCTTCATTCCTGACGATTGGCAGACGACCACGGTCTGTCAGATCTCAAACACGACACCATTTCTCGTCATGCCCGGGCTCGTCCTGGTCTTCCTGGGCCGCCGCCTGATGCTGGGCGCAAGATAACCGTCACCGGCGACAAAGCCTCATGCCCTCGGTTAGAGCGGCCTCTTTCGTTGGCGACACCCTATGGCTAGGAAGGTTCCCTCGCCATTCCCGAAACTTAGCGGCAAACCGTCGAGCCAGGTTACCCTGATCCAAGTCCATGAGGTGGCCACGCCACGTTACACGACTACGACTTTGCCCGGATTCATGATGTTCTGCGGATCGAGCGCGCTCTTGATCGCGCGCATCGAATCCATGGCTTCGCCATGCTCGGCTTCGAGATAGCGCATCTTGCCCATGCCGACGCCATGCTCGCCGGTGCAGGTGCCGCCGCAGGCAAGGGCCTGCTCGACCATCTTCTCGCTCATCGCCTTGGCGCGCTTCAACTCGTCCGTGTCCTCCATGTTCACCATGATCGACAGATGGAAATTGCCGTCGCCGACATGGCCGACCAGCGGCGAGGTCAGATTGTTGGACTTCAGCTCGTCCTGGGTCAGCGCGATGCATTCCGCGAGCCTGGAGATCGGCACGCAGACGTCCGTGACCACCGCCGATGTGTTCGGCCAATAGGCCATGACCGCATAAAAGGCGTTATGGCGGGCGTCCCAAAGGCGGTTGCGATCTTCCGGCCGTGTCGCCCATTGAAAGTCGTCCCCGCCGAACTCGGCTGCGAGCTGGCCGACCGTTTCCGCCTGCTCCTTCACGCCGGCCTCGGAGCCGTGGAACTCGAAGAACAATGTCGGCGCCTCCTTGTAGCCTTCGAGCTTGGAATAGGCGATGCAGGCCTTCATCTGCAGGGCATCCAGGAGCTCGATGCGCGCGACAGGAACCCCCATCTGGATGGTCTGGATCACCGCGTTGACCGCATCGTCCACCGTCGGAAAGGCGCAGACGGCGGATGAAATCGCCTCTGGCACGCCGTAGAGCCGAAGGCCGATCTCGGTGATCACGCCCAGCGTTCCCTCGGAGCCGACGAAAAGGCGCGTGAGATCGTAGCCTGCCGACGATTTCCTGGCGCGCCCGCCTGTTTTGATGATCTTGCCATCAGCCGTGACCAGGGTGAGGCCGAGCACGTTCTCCCGCATCGTGCCATACCGGACAGCATTCGTGCCCGAGGCGCGCGTCGCCGCCATGCCGCCGATCGAAGCATCTGCGCCGGGATCGACCGGGAAAAACAGGCCGGTATCGCGAAGATGGGCGTTCAGCGCCTTTCTCGTGACGCCCGCCTGAACCCGGCAGTCCAGATCCTCGGGGTTCACCTCCAGAACCTGGTCCATCTGCGAGAGATCCAGCGTGACCCCGCCCTTGAGCGCCGTGATATGCCCCTCGAGCGACGTGCCCGTGCCGTAGGGAATGATCGGCACGCTCTCTGCTGCGCAGAGTTGCACGATCGCCTGCACCTCCTCGGTGCTGTGCGGAAAGACCACCGCGTCCGGGGCGGCGCCGGCATTGTGGGTCTGGTCCTTGCCATGCTGCTCGCGGATCGGCAGCGAGGTCGAGAGGCGCTCGCCGACCAGAGCGCGGATCGGCTCGATCACGGGCGGGGCCGC
>JBCCIN010000552.1:0-2443 GCA_039028235.1 Pseudomonadota bacterium | reverse complement strand
GACCCGGCAGATGTCGATGGTGTCGTTCATCCGGTTCAGGCAGCGAAGAAAGGTCGACTTGCCGCAGCCGGAAGGGCCGATGAGCGCTGTCACCTGACGATCGGGAATGTCGAGATCGACGTCGTAAAGCGCCTGCTTTTCAGCATACCAGAGATTGACCTTCCTCGCGGTCATCCGGTTCGCGACGGCAGCGGACGCGGAGGAAGCGCCGGCGTCGGACGCCTGGCCAGCGACAGCGTCAACGCTGCCGATCGTATCGGCATTTACCATTTGATCTGGAACCTCTGGCGAAGGATGACGGCGATAGCGTTCATGACGAGGAGGAAGCCGAGCAGCACCATGATCGCCGCGGCGGTGCGCTCGGTGAAGGCTCGCTCTGGCGCGTCCGCCCAAAGGAAGATCTGCACCGGCAAGGCGGTCGCCGGGTCCATCGGTCCGCCAGGGATGTCGACGATGAAAGCAACCATGCCAATCATCAGGAGAGGTGCGGTTTCACCCAATGCCTGGGCGAGGCCGATGATCGTGCCAGTCAGGATGCCGGGCAGTGCCAGCGGCAGCACGTGGTGTGCAACCACCTGTATCTGTGAAGCTCCGACGCCGAGAGCGCCTTCCCTGATCGACGGCGGCACGGCACGAAGGGCGGCGCGGGTGGCGACCACGATGGTCGGAAGGGTCATCAGCGTGAGAGTCAGACCGCCGACGATCGGGGCGGAACGCGGCAGGCCCATCACGCCAAGGAACACGGCGAGACCGAGCAAACCGAAGACGATCGAGGGCACCGCGGCCAGATTGTTGATGTTGACTTCGATGAAATCGACCCAGCGATTGTTCTTGGGCGCGAACTCCTCGAGATAGATGGCCGCCCCCACGCCGAGCGGCACGGAGAGGGCGAGAACGACAACCATCATATAGAAAGAGCCAACGACGGCGCCCCAGATGCCGGCCATTTCCGGCTCACGCGAGTCGCCATTGGTGAGCAGCCAGGTGTTGAAGACCGTCTCGATGCGGCCTTCGCTGTCGAGCTGGTCGATCCAGACGATTTCCTGGTCCTTCACGCGGCGATCGGCCTCGGGCACATCGCGATCGATATTGCCTTTGACGAACTGGTCGACATCGTCCGAGACGAGCACGGTCACCTCGATCGTCTGGCCAATGAGCGTTGGATCGGCGAGCACCTGCCTTTGCAGATCGATGCCTGCTCCCTTGCTTATAAGGCCGCGAAGGGCGCGCTTGGCTCGACGATCCTCGACGTCAGGAAACATGACGTAGAGGGTGTCGTTGATCAGCCCGGCATAGTTGGCCTTGCGAATGACCGCGGGATCACTGGTGCCTTCAGGATCGATTTCCTCGGAACTCAGTTCCACCGGGAGCGTGATGGTGGTCTGCCAGAAAGCGCCGATGCCCTGGGCGACGATGGTGAAGAGCAAAAGGGCGAGGAGTCCAAGCGCCGCGATCACGCCGGCAAGACCGATCGCCTTGTAGCGCGCCTCGGCGGCATAGCGCTTCTTGGTGCGCGCGGCGGCCTCTTCCGGGCTCAGCCGCCTCGGTTTGATGATCAGTCCACCACTCACGCCGGTTCCAGGGTCTACGATGTCAGTCATATTTTTCCCTGTAGGTGCGCATGACATGCAGGGCGAGGATGTTCAAGAGCAGGGTCGCGACGAACAGCACGAGGCCAAGCGCGAAAGCGGAGAGCGTCTTGGCGCTGTCGAACTCCTGATCGCCCACCAGAAGGGTCACGATCTGCACGGTGACGGTGGTCACCGCATCCAGCGGGTTGGCAGTGAGGTTGGCAGCGAGGCCGGCGGCCATCACCACGATCATGGTCTCGCCGATGGCGCGCGAGATGGCGAGCAGAAAGCCCGCGATGATCCCTGGAAGGGCGGCGGGCACGATCACTTTCGAGATAGTCTCCGCCGTGGTCGCGCCGAGGCCGAGCGAGGCGTCTTTCAGGCTCTGCGGCACGGCGGTGATCGCATCATCCGAGAGGGACGAGACGAAGGGGATGATCATGATCCCCATGACGGCACCGGCGGCAAGCGCGCTCTCCGAAGACACGCTGAGCCCGATGCTTTCGCCCAGATTGCGGATGAAGGGAGCGACGGTCAGGGCGGCGAAGAAGCCGTAGACCACGGTCGGCACGCCCGCGAGGATCTCCATCACGGGCTTGGCGATCGCGCGGAAGCGCGGCGTGGCGTATTGCGAGAGATAGATCGCGGACGCAAGCCCAATGGGTCCCGCAACCAGCATGGCGATCAGGGTGATCATCAGCGTGCCGGCCAGGAGCGGGATCATGCCGAAGGCGCCTGAGGAGCCGACCTGATCGGCGCGGATCGCCGTCTGCGGGCTCCATTCGAGGCCGAAGAGGAAGTCGGTTGCCGGCACCTGCTGGAAGAACCTTAGCGATTCGAACAGCACCGAGAAGACGATACCTGCCGTGGTC
>JBCCIN010000551.1:0-2467 GCA_039028235.1 Pseudomonadota bacterium | reverse complement strand
TGACCGAAGGCGGTCTCTACGGCGCCTCCGACCCGCGGCGCGCGGGGGCGTTGACCCTAGGCTATTGAGACCGGGACAGCTTGGCGTCGTTGCTGCACGTCCGTGCTTGAGGTGAGGCAGCAGCGTTGATGGTTAGCTCGCCGAGCCCGATTTGATCATCGGCAGCAGGTCCCGAAACGCATCGGAGTCGCCGACCGCCAGCCATTCGAACAGGACCATTTCGGTGTTGACGATCTCGACGCCGTGATGCCGCATGCGGTCAAGCGCAAGATCTCGGGACGACGGCAGCCTGGATGTGACCGCATCCACGACGACCACGGGCGCGAAACCTGCTTCCTTCAGGCCGAGCACGGTCTGCAGCACGCAGACATGGGCCTCCATGCCGGCGACCACGATGGTCTTCCTGCCGAAAGCGGCCAGCGCGCTCTGCAGGGCGCTCTCCGACATACCATTGAAGTGACGCTTCTCGACGATCTCGCCGGCCACGAGATGTTCGGCCAGCACCGGCATCGTCGGGCCGACGCTCCTCGGGCAGTGCTCGGTGGCGACCGCCGGCACTTCCAGTCGCCGGGCTGCTGCGAGAAGCATAAGGCAGCGGTAGATGCAGGCCTCGGCGTCATCGACCGCCGGCGTCAGTTTTGTTTGCACGTCGATGATCAGCAGCAGTGATCTATTGGCCTCGATCAGCAAAAACGTTCCCTTTCACCACGCGATTGGACAGCATACATGGGTAAGATGGCAGTCAGATGAACGGCCGGCAAAATAAAAGCGTTGCGACATACCGTATTTCAGCGTCGATCATTGACAAATCACGGTGAATCTTTACATCCAATGACAGCATCTTACATCCTCAGCTGCTCAAGCCCGATCCGATACCCCGAACTGGATACGCATGAAGTTCAGTGAACTCGCTTTGCGGGGAGAAATCCTGAAAGCCGTCGACGAAGCCGGCTATCAGGAACCCACGCCCATTCAGGAACAGGCCATTCCGGCTATTCTCACCGGCGGCGATGTCCTGGGAATCGCACAAACCGGGACCGGCAAGACCGCGGCGTTCGTGCTGCCCATGACCGAGCGCCTGGCGTCGGGGCAAAGCAAGGCACGCATGCCGCGCTCGCTTATTCTGAGCCCGACGCGCGAACTCGCCACCCAGACGGCCGAATATTTCGAGACCTATGGCCGCTATCTGAAGCTGTCCATGGCGTTGCTAATTGGCGGCGTTGGCATGGACGAGCAGTGGAAGAAGCTGGAGCGTGGCGTCGATGTGCTGATCGCCACGCCGGGACGTCTTCTCGATCAGTTCGAACGCGGCAAGGTTCTCTTGGGTGGCGTGTCGATCCTGGTGATCGACGAGGCTGATCGCATGCTCGATATGGGCTTCATTCCCGACGTCGAGCGCATCGTCACCTTGATCAGCAAGCGTCGGCAGACATTGCTGTTCTCGGCGACCATGCCGCCCGAGGTCAGACGGCTCGCCGACAGTTTCCTAATCGATCCGACCACCGTTCAGGCGTCGCCGCCCTCGACCACGTCGGAACGCATTGCCGACCATCTGACGATCGTCGCTCCGCGTCAGAAGTTCAAAATGCTGAAACGGCTGATCGAGCAGCAGGACGTCGACAAGGCGATCATTTTCTGCAACCGGAAGCGCGATGTTTCCGTGCTCCGACGCCAATTGGAGCGTGCCGGCCACAAGGCCCGCGACATCCATGGCGATCTCGACCAAAGCCAGCGCACGCAGTCGCTCGATGCCTTCAAGGATGGCGACGTCAATTTCCTTGTGGCCACCGATGTCGCCGCACGGGGCATCGATATCGCCATGCTCCCCTGCGTGATCAACTACGACGTGCCGACTCACGCCGAGGACTATATCCATCGTATCGGCCGGACCGGCCGGGCAGGGCAGGAGGGGCGAGCCTTCACCCTGGCGTTCGGCGAAGAGGGCAAGTTCGTCGATGCGATCGCCAAGCTGACCGGCAAGGCGATTCCGGTGCTTGATCTCGGCGGTGGCAGCACGGCGTCGGAGAGTTCCACCGAGGAGAGCAGCCGGCAACATCCGGTCGACGGCGATGATGCCGGTAAAGGCAAGCGTTCGGGACGGCGTCGCCGCGCCGGACAAAAAGGGACGAAGGAAAAGGACGTCGAAGCCTCGACCACCGGAGACGGTGAGGCCGAGACCCGAAAGACCTCGCGCAGCAGATCCTCGGCCGACGGTCCATCGCGTGCACCTAGACCGTCCTCCCGATCGAAGCACCCCAAGCCGCGTCAGCGCGAGGCAGATCATCCGGTAATCGGCATGGGCGATCATGTGCCTCTGTTCATGCAACGCCCCGTGCCTGTTCAGCGAAAGGCGGGCGAGGCCTGATGCAGACCCTGTTCGTCCTCGTGAAATGCGAGCTCGGCCGGGCCTATGACGTTGCCGATGCGGCTGTGCAGGAAATGGGCGCGGTCTCCGAAGTGCATTCGA
>JBCCIN010000550.1:0-2477 GCA_039028235.1 Pseudomonadota bacterium | reverse complement strand
GAGGAACGGCACAAGCGCGCCGTGCAGGACCTTTGGAAGAAGCTGGTCGACGCCGGCGACATCTATCTCGGCGGCTATGCCGGCTGGTATGCGGTGCGCGACGAAGCCTTCTACACCGAAAGCGAACTGTTGGACGGCAAGGCGCCGACAGGGGCACCGGTCGAGTGGGTCGAGGAGCCCAGCTATTTTTTCAGGCTGTCCGCCTGGCAGGAGAAGCTCCTGGCCTTTTACGAAGAGAACCCGGACTTCATCGCACCAGCCAGTCGGCGGAACGAGGTGATCAGCTTCGTGAAAGGGGGGCTGCAGGATCTCTCGATTTCTCGTACGAGCTTCTCCTGGGGCGTGCCGGTGCCGGACGATGCCGACCACGTGATGTATGTCTGGCTGGACGCGCTCACCAACTACATGACAGCACTCGGCTACCCCGATGTGGACTCCGGCAAGTACGAAAAATTCTGGCCCGAGGCGATCCACATCATCGGCAAGGACATCCTGCGCTTCCACGCCGTCTACTGGCCGGCCTTCCTTCTGGCCGCCGGACTGAAGCCTCCGAAACGCGTCTTCGCCCATGGCTGGTGGACCATCGAGGGCGAGAAAATGTCGAAGTCCCTCGGCAACGCCCTCGATCCCTACGAGCTGATCGACACCTACGGCCTGGACCAGCTTCGCTACTTCGTGCTCCGCGAAGTCCCCTTCGGCAATGACGGCGATTTCTCCCGCGTCGCCATGATCAACCGCATCAACTCCGATCTCGCCAACGACTACGGCAATCTCTGCCAGCGTGTCCTCTCCATGATCGCCAAAAATTGCGGGGGGGAGGCCCCCCAGCCTCGACTTGGCTCTGAGACTGAAGACGACAGGGCGCTCAACCAGGCAGCCGAGGCGTTGTTGGGGCAGGTGAGGGGGCATATGGAGGTACAGGCGCTGAACAAGGCGCTCGAGGCGATCTTCGATGTGGTGGGCCTCGCAAATCGATATGTCGACGCGCAGGCACCTTGGGCGCTCAAGAAGACGGACCCGGAGCGGATGGGTGCCGTGCTCTACCATCTCGCCGAGACCATCCGCAGGCTGGCGCTCCTGACGCAGGCCTTCATGCCGGCGGCGTCGGAGAAAATCCTCGATCAGCTGGCCGTGCCCGCCGAGCGGCGGACGCTGGACTTTTATTCGAGCGAGCAGGGACGGCTGGAGCCCGGCACCGAGCTGCCGAAGCCGGCAGGCGTCTTCCCGCGCTATGTGGACGAGGCCGCCGCTTAATGCTCGTTGACAGCCACTGTCACCTCGACTTCCCGAAGCTGGCTGAGGATCGCGAAGGCGTGCTTGCCCGGGCGGACGCGGCTGGCGTCAAGGTGATGCAGACCATCGGCACCAAGCTCTCGCGCTTTCCCGAGATCCTGAAAATCGCCGAGGCCCACGACAATGTCTGGTGCTCGGTCGGCGTGCACCCGCACAGCGCGGACCAGGAAGGCCCGGCAGGGCCGGAGCCGTTGCTGGAGCATGTCGATCATCCGAAGGTGATAGGGGTAGGCGAAGCTGGCCTCGACTACTTCCACAAGAACAGCACGCCGGAGAAACAGGCGGCGGGCTTCCGCGCGCATATCGAAGCGTCAAGGCAAAGCGGCCTGCCGCTCATCGTCCACACCCGCGATGCGGATGAGGACACGCTCGCCATCATGAAGAAAGAGCTTTCCAACGGGCGTTACGAGGCCGTCATCCACTGCTACAGCTCCAGCCCGGCGCTCGGCTATGAAGCGGTCGAGCTTGGCTTTTATCTCGGGCTCGGCGGGATTTTGACGTTTAAGCGTTCGGAGGAGCTACGCGAGACGGTCGCCAATGTTCCATTGGATCGCATTCTGCTGGAAACGGATTCGCCCTATCTGGCGCCCGAGCCCTATCGCGGGAAGAAGAACGAACCCGCCTATGTCGCCTACGTCGCGGCGAAACTCGCCGAGGTGAAACAAGTCGCCGTTGGCGACATAGAGCAGGCCACGACCGACAACTTTTTTCGACTCTTCAGCAAGGCAAAGCGTCCTGATGCCTAGCTCCGTCGTTCCTGCCAGCGAAAGTCAACGCTGATGCTCGTCCGCATCCTTGGTTGCGGGACGTCCTCGGGCGTGCCGATGATCGGGTGCAAATGTGCCGTCTGCCTGTCGGACGATCCGAGGAACAAGCGCCGCCGCTGCGCCATCGCCATTCAAAGTGACGACACGACCATCCTGGTCGACACGCCGCCGGAGCTTCGGCTGCAATGTGTGGAGGCGGGTATCGATCGGGTGGACGCGCTGCTTTTCACCCACGCCCATGCCGATCACGTCAACGGCCTCGACGACATGCGCAGCCTGAACAACGTCATGGACCGACCGATCGACACGATCGCCGATGCCACGGTGCTCGAAAAGATCCGCGCACGCTTCGACTACGCTTTCCAGCCGCCCGTCCCGGAAAAAGGCTGGTGGCGCCCCTGCCTCAATCCGATCCCG
>JBCCIN010000549.1:0-2479 GCA_039028235.1 Pseudomonadota bacterium | reverse complement strand
GGTGCCCAGTTGATCGCCGAAGGTCTGACGGCGCCGCTGACCCTCGCTGAGGTTCCCGATGGCAGCGGTCGGCTGGTGGTGCTCGAGCAGATTGGTCGATTGCGGGTGATCGATGCGGACGGGACTCTGCTGGAGGAGCCTTTTCTCGACTTCCATGAGCGTCTCGATCCCACGATCGAGCCCGGTTTCGATGAGCGTGGCGCCCTTGGTTTCGCGTTCCATCCCGACTATGCCGAGAACGGCAAGCTCTACGTCTATTACAGCGCACCGCTCCGTGAGGGACACACGCTGCAGAACGAGGAGTGGGGCACGCACACCAGCCATATCGCCGAGCTAAGGGTCTCCGAGGACGATCCGAATCTGGCCGATCCCGACTATGAGCGGCTGGTGTTGCAGGTCGATCAGCCGCAGTTCGCGCATAATGCCGGCACGCTCGCATTCGGGCCGAAGGGCATGCTGCACATAGCGCTTGGCGACGGCGGCAGTGCGCCGGAGAACGGTGACTATCCGCGCGAAGGTACGAGCCAGATGCCGAACGATCTACTCGGTAAGATCCTTCGCATCGATGTCGATCAGGTCAATGGCGCGGCCTATGGCATTCCTGACGACAATCCGTTCGTCGGCAAGGAAGGGTATCGCGGCGAGATCTTCGCCACGGGCTTTCGCAACCCCTACAAGATCGCCTTCGACCCGGATGGATCAGGGCGCCTATTTGCGGGCGATGTCGGCCAGAACTCCTATGAAGAGATCGATCTCGTGGTGCCCGGCGGTAATTACGGCTGGGCAATCAAGGAGGCGACCCATTGCTTCGATTGGGACGACTTCGAAGGGCATTTCGAGGGTTGCGACGACGAGGGGATGATCGACCCGATCATCGAGTACAAGAACGGTGGCAAGCACCCCGACGAGAGCGAGGGACGTTCCACCATAGGCGGCGTAGTCTATCGCGGCGAGGCTCTGTCTGATTTCGAGGGCAAGTTGATCTTCGGGGACTGGAGCATTGACGGTGGCGAGGCCACGGGCGTGATTTATGCGGCCACGCCTGCCGATCCTGAGCAGCAACCCTGGACGTATGAGCGCATCGATATCGCCGGCGGCTTTCCTCATTTCCTTTTGGGTATCGCCCATGACGCGGCGAATGAGCTTTATCTACTCACCCACGATTCCCAGGGGCCGGAAGGCGAGGGCGGCAAGGTCTTCAAGCTGGTGCCGCCCGACTGATTCTCGCGCATGATCAACTGGGACTCCCGCGAAGTCTCATGCTCAGTCCCCTAATGCCGTTGCCATACGTTGGGCAGATTTGAATTGTCCTAATATTTTTAGTTGTTTTTTGTGGATTTTTGTCGTTAATTCACTTTGGGTTGGCGGTAATTGTTGATGTCAAAGCTCAGGATGTTGCTGCTTCGGATGGAACTGGGCGTCTGTAGTCTTCCCGTTTCGGTCGAGGCGGCTTGATTTATCGCCGGACCCGGAACATGGGCAAATAAGTGAGAAAGCCATGATCGTTCGATCTTTGGTCCTGTCCGCTTTCATTGTTGCACATCTCACAATTGGTGGCGCGTCGTCACAGGTTCTGCTCTGCCCGGAAGCCCCGCCCTCGGACGTTGCCTTGTCGGATACATCGGCCGAGGCCGAACGGCTGCTCAAGCGGCTGACCATCGCCCTCGATTTGCATGGTCATCGCGGCATCAGCGAGCGGGAAATCATGGAGGCGCATGCTGACACGCCGACGGCCCTTCTCGGCAAGCTTTCCCACGTCGTCGATCGTTGCAATGCCGTGAGCCATGATCTCGAAGGTTTCCATGCTGCCCTGCCGGACCTTCGAAAAGCCTTCCTGGAGGCCACAAACATTCCAGCGGTGTTCGATGCTGCCGAGGCGTCCGCTGTCGACGACGACGTGTCTGAAGCTCAGGCCATCAGCGCATCCACGACGGACTGGGCGGAGGCGGATCGCGTCGAAGAATCGATCGATCTCTCGGTGCGCGAGCTATGGCGCAAATTGTGGTTCAGGACCGCGGTCAGCGCCGAGGCGAACGTCAATCGGTGGGCGGTGATCGTCGCATCGCCGCCGGACGCCGACAGGGGCTGGGATCAGCTTGGCAAGCATCAGCGCCGTTGGATCGACGCCTATTTCCAACTTCACGAACCCTATTATGAGAGTAACCCGCACCACGCCATCGTGGTCGGCCGGCGACTGCCGGAGGATCAGGCAACCCGCCTTCGTGATTATGTCGTCGAGCTTGGCATGGCTGACGATGCTTATCTCTGGGCCCTGCCATATGACGGTGTCGGTCCCGCTGACGGCTCAGAAGACGATGGTCTGGTTGGTGAGCGATCGGAGCAAGAGGACCGGCTTGAGCAGCTTGGACGCGATCTGACCGGTCTCAACTAATGAACAGCGATGCGGGATCGTTCAGGGTCTAGCCTGAAAGCGCATCGAACCTTCGATCGTCTCACCCGGTTCGAGGATGCGAATGCC
>JBCCIN010000548.1:0-2512 GCA_039028235.1 Pseudomonadota bacterium | reverse complement strand
CGCGTCGGCGCCGCCCGGCGGCATCACGGCCTGGTACACGATGCGGCTGACCGCGCTCGCGGAGAACCGGGAAGACGCGTTCGCGGCCGATCTTCCATCGGCCATCGAAGCCTACGACCAACGTGATGTAAGGCGCAGCAAGACATGGCGTCGGGCATTTGCCGCCTTCAGGCCTGAAACCTGATCCCGACCTTCAGGCGGATGTTGGTGACGAACTCACAAGAGGCCTCCCATGAGCGACGTTCTTCAGGGTCTTCCATCCACACTGCCTGTCCGCGGCATGGGTGAAGAAAAGGGGCTCGCCCTGGTAGGGAGTATGGTACGCGAGCGTTCTGCGCGGCTGGGGGCTCCCCATGTCCTGGCTCACATGGATCCGCCAACGCCTCCCATTGCCGCCGAATTGGTCGGCTTGAACGCCAGTGTAAATCAGAACCTGCTTCATCCCGACCTCAGCCCTTTCGCCGCCGAGGCGGAGCGTCGGGTCATCGACTGGCTCACGCCATTCTTCGGCATGGCGGAAGGGCATATGTGCGCCGGTTCCACCATCGGCAATCTCACAGCGCTCTGGTGTGCCCGCGAACACGGTGCGACCGGCATTATCGCATCAGCGGATGCACATCTCTCCGTGCCCAAGGCTGCGCATCTCCTTGGCATGCCGTTCAAAGCCGTGCCGGTCGACAGTTCAGGTCGTCTGGATCGTGAGCATTTGCCGAACACCGATGGTGCGGCAGTCGTTCTGACCGCAGGCACGACAGGGAGGGGTGTGATCGACGATCTCGGAGCCATCGACTGCGCTTGGCTGCATGTGGACGCAGCCTGGGCTGGACCGCTGAAGCTGACGCGTTATTCATCCCAGCTCGATGGTATCGAGAAGGCAAATAGCGTCGCCATCTCGGCGCACAAATGGCTCTTTCAGCCAAAGGACTCGGCGCTCGTTCTGTTCAAGGAGAAGGGCGCGCAGGCAGCGATCAGCTTTGGTGGTTCCTATCTAGCCGCGCCGAACATCGGCGTTCAGGGCTCGCGCGGCGCTGCGGCTGTCGCACTCCTCGGCACGTTCCTAGCATGGGGGAAGGAAGGGCTTGCCGAACGCATTGAGCACTGTGTTGCACTGTCCAATGAGCTGGCTGAGCGGCTTTCAGCGGACCAGCGCTGTGACCTACGACAGGCGCCCGAAACGGGTGTCGTGAACTGGCGCCCAAAGGCGATGGAGATCGATCCGGTTCTGCTCGCTCTCGGTGAGACCGCATCGCGCACGTCGATCGAGGGGGAGACATGGATCCGCCATGTTGCTGCCAACCCTCATGCGGATTTGGATGGCGTGTGGCAACGGATTGGGATGGCTTTGGCAAGCGATTTCGAAGGCCTGTAAGGGACTCAACAGGTTTCCGGGCGGTGCCTGATTTGGATGAACCCTTGGTACCGGATGCGCAGCGGCCGCAGTGGGTCAACGACGGTAGCAAGCACGGCTTCGCCAACGGGTCCGCTTCGGACCGGACCTCTGCCTTTGGCACAAGACAATCGCAGCTACCGCAGCATTTCTCGGCAGCTTTGGACACGCGGCCCCTTTGGCCGGCAATACAGGATCGTGCTGGGAGCTGACGTTGAAGGCTCGGACATTGGTTCCGGATCGGCCCGCGCCTGCTGTTGCCTTAAGTCAGCGAAAAATAACACGACCTCGACAGGCGGAGCGGCCATAGGTCGAGGTCGTGTCACGTCACTCTAGCAGGCGGTCAATTCGGGTCCCGACCTGCGTTTTTCTTCCATCAAGGCCTATTGCTCGACGACGAAACAATCGACATTCCGCGTCTCGAGCCTTTGGCAAAGCGTATCGGCCTCTGGACGCTCGTCGAAATTGCCAACCAGCAGCCTATGGAAAACATCGCTTCGATCAGGCCCTTGCTCGATCAGGTGTTCGACCCCGTCGAGCGTGTCGCCGGCCGCGCTACGGATCCGGTTCCACCCGGTCACCGCATGGTTCCGATCGTTGACGGCCATCAGCTGAACGCGGTAGCGAGCCTGCTGGTCAGTCAGTGTCGCCTCTTCCAGAGTTTCGACGCTCACCCCATTCGCCCCATGTGCCAAAGTCGTGCTGGCTTTCCCGTTGATCGCAGGAGGCTCAGCGGTCACCGAAGGCTCGGGCTCTGGCGGCTGGTAGGCGATGGTCATGACGTTGCCGCCCTGATGACCACCGACGGGGGGGATCACGGGATTGTTGGCTTCCAGCACCTGCTCGAAGTCACAACCGCCTCTCTCGGCCAGATGATCTGGCCAGGGAATCCAGTCAAAGCTGCCGAGATCGTCCTGGCTTCGATTGTCGGCCGTCGTGAAGACGGATCGATGGGTCCGCTGCGCGATGCGTTGCCCGATCACCTCGCCGCCCCAGCCGTCAAGCTCGTAGTGAATGCCGAGCCTCGAGATCGATGCGTCCCGCGCGAGCTTGTCCCAAGCGCTTTCCTTGCCGTCCGATTGCCAGCGCCGTTCCAAACCCGGAAGAGCGCCCGGAAAGTGCATG
>JBCCIN010000547.1:0-2512 GCA_039028235.1 Pseudomonadota bacterium | reverse complement strand
CTCGGATCTTCGCCGACGACCGAGGCATTGCTGCTGAAGCCATAGACATAGGGCCAGAGGTTGGGGTCCTGGTAAGCCGCCTCGGCGATCTCTGAGAGGGTGTCGCCGGAGGCGACAGTATAGGTCTCGCCGCAGGCGGGAGAAGCTGCTTCGGCGGATTGATCGAAAAGGCTGAGCAAACAAAAGACGACCGCGGCATAGAGGCGATTCATGATGGTTATCCGCTGGCTATCGCACATCTTCCCGTACCACCGAATGGAGGGCATCGTCGTCAGGTTGATGAAAGGAAGGTGAAAAGACTACCTGAAGGAGCAAAAATTGAGAAGTGACAAGCGTTTTGCTTCAGCTGAATGCCGAGACGTACCTGCGGGACCTGTACCCGACGAGGAAGCGGACATGATCTGGATCGGCCCGCTTGCCACTTGAGCCGCGGCCCGGGCACTATGGTGACCATCAAGGCGTCATGGGGGGCTGAGGGAATGATGGATCGAGCTGTCATAGGCGTCGATGTCGGCACCGGCAGCGCGCGTGCGGGCGTGTTCGATGTCGGAGGGCGTTTGCTCGGCCGGGCCGAGCGATCGATCGCTCTGACGCGGCCGATGGCCGATCATGCCGAGCATGACAGCGACGATATCTGGCAGGCGGTCGGTGCGGCGGTCAAAGCGGCGCGCGCGGAGGCAGGTTTGGCCGCTGACGACGTCGTCGGGATCAGCTTCGATGCGACCTGTTCGCTGGTGGTGCTCGATCGCCAAGACCGGCCGGCGAGCATCTCCACCACGGGCGAGGATCGCTGGAACACCATTGTCTGGATGGATCACCGAGCCATCGCCGAGGCGGAGGAATGTACGGCAAGCGGTCATAAGGTTCTGGACTCGGTCGGCGGCACCATGTCTCCGGAGATGGAAATCCCCAAACTGATGTGGCTGAAGCGTCATCTGCCGGATCAGTGGCAGCGCTACGCGCGCATCCTCGATCTCGCCGACTTCTTGACCTTTCGCGCCACCGGCTCGAATGAACGGTCCTGCTGCACTGTGAGCTGCAAATGGACCTATCTTGCCCATGAGACTCCGGGATGGCAGCCGGATTTCCTGGAGGCGATGGGGCTGGATGATCTGGTCGAGCGGACGGCCGTGCCGGCTCGGGCCGCGGCTGTCGGTGCGCCGCTCGGAAAGCTCACCGCGGAAGCTGCTGCCGATCTGGGCCTGAGTACGAAATGCGACGTCGGTGCCGGGCTGATCGATGCACATGCGGGAGCCCTGGCTGTGCTTGGCCCCTATCTGAGCGACGGCGCCACATCCCTCGATCGGCATATCGGGCTGATCGCCGGGACCTCGACCTGTCATATGGCGCTTTCGGCAAAGCCGCGTGCGGTGTCGGGTGTCTGGGGCCCCTACTTTGGTGCCGTTGCGCCGGATCTCTGGCTGAACGAAGGCGGTCAGTCCGCGACTGGCGCTTTGCTCGATCACATCCTCGATTGGCATGCGGAGGGTCGCTCGCTCGGGTCGTGCGGTGACAGCGGTCACGATGCCGTGCTCGCGCGAATCCAAGCCCTTCGTGCCGAGGAGGGGGATCGCTTCGCCGAGCGCCTGCATGTGCTGCCGGATTTTCATGGCAACCGCTCGCCACTCGCCGATCCCCATGCGACTGGCGTGATCTCGGGCCTGACCCTGGACAGCTCGTTCGACAGTCTCGCGCGGCTCTATTATCGGACCGCCGTCGGTATCGCGCTTGGCACGCGCCACATTCTGGACGCGCTGAATGCCGAGGGCTATGCGATCGATCATCTGCATGTGGCAGGCGGCCACACCAAGAACCCGCTCTTGATGGAGCTTTATGCCGATGCCACCGGCTGCAGGGTTGCTACACCGGCCGAGGAGGATGCGGTGCTTCTCGGCACGGCGATCGTCGCGGCCGGTGCTGCCGGCCTCTACCCCGATCTCGGCGCGGCGGCTGCGGCGATGGCGCGGACTGGCAGCGTGATCGACCCCGACGCCCGCCGTAGCGCAGCCTTCGATCGCGATTACCAGATCTTTCTCACCATGCACGACCAACGCCGCGCGTTGGATCGCTTGACCTGACGGGGGCTCTCGGTGGGGTGTGAGAAACCGTCTGTCGTCGTCGTTTTTGATGTGGGTAAGACGCATGTGAAGCTGCTGGCGATCGAGCCTGGGGGCGGCCGTGTGATCGAGGCGTTGCAGACCGGCAATGAGCCGATCGATGGACCGCCTTACTTGCATGTTGATGTCGAAGCGATCTTTGCCTGGCTGGTCCGAGCGCTCGGGGAGTTCGCAGGGCGATTTGAGATTAAGGCGATCGTCCCATGCGCTTACGGATCGACGGCAGCGCTAATCGACGATGATGGGCTCGTCCTGCCGATGATGGACTATGAGGCCGAGCCGCCGGCCCGGATCAAGGAGGCCTATGCGGAGGTCGCGCCCGCCTTCGACGAGGTCGGCTGCCCGATCAATCCCGGTGGTCTGACCCTGGCTCGACAGCTGTTCTGGCAGAGCCG
>JBCCIN010000546.1:0-2552 GCA_039028235.1 Pseudomonadota bacterium | reverse complement strand
CGCGGCTTCGAGGTCGAGCGGCTCTATCGCGACGCCAAGATCACGCAGATCTACGAGGGCACCAATCAGATTCAACGCATGATCATTGCCCGTGAGCTGATCAAGCACGGAGCAGCCTGGTGAGCCGGCCGAACGCTTCAAACGCTCCGGTCGCCCTGGTCACCGGCTCCTCCCGCGGCATCGGTCTGGCGACGGCGATGGCGTTGGCCAAGGAAGGTTTCGCGGTGGCGATCAATGGGCCGGCGGATGACGACGAACTCGCTGATGCGCTCGAGACGGTTCGCGCTCTCGATGTTCCCGCAATGGCCGTGCCGTTCGACGTCACCGATCTCGACGGTCATGACGAACATCTGGCTGAAATCGAAAAAAACCTCGGAACGCTCACGACGCTGGTCAACAATGCGGGCGTCGGCGTGATGCAGCGGGGCGATCCGCTGGAGGTGAGCGAGGAAAGCTGGGACCGCTGTCTCGCGGTCAATACCAAGGCCATGTTTTTCCTGACCCAAGCCTTTACGCGACGTCTGCTGGCGCGCGAGCGTGATCCGGAGCGGTTCCACGCGATCGTCAATGTAACGTCGGCCAACGCCGTCGCGGTCGCGGTGCCGCGGGCGGAATATTGTGCCTCCAAGGCGGCCGCCGCGATGGTTTCGAAAACCTGGGCCGTCCGCCTCGGGCAGGAGAACATCGCGGTTTACGACGTGCAGCCGGGGCTGATCGCGACGGATATGACTGCGCCCATCATCGGCACCTACGAGGAGCGCGCGAAGGAAGGTCTTACGCTGTTGCCGCGCGTCGGCCAGCCCGAGGAGATCGGTGCCATTATCGCAGCGCTATGTTCGAAAAAACTTCCCTACACCACCGGGCAGGCGATCTCGGCCGACGCCGGCATGCTCGTCCCCCGCTTTTGAGGATTTTTTGATGAAGATCACCCTTCCCAATGAGTGGGGTCTTCCCAGCGACTATCACCTGACCGGCACACCGATCGAGGCCGCCCCACTCGGCGCCGACCCGGCGCGAGTGGTTTTCTCCGCCGCCCACGTGGTCGCCGATCCGTTCACCGCAAATGACCCCTCGGGGCCGGCGGTCTTGGACTGGGACGCGACCATGGCCTTTCGCCGTCACCTCGCCAGTCTCGGCATCGGCATCGCTGAGGCGATGGACACGGCGCAGCGCGGCATGGGGCTGGATTGGCAGGGCGCCCTGGAGCTGATCACGCGCACGCGCGCGGAACTGCCGGACGCCCCGGTTTTCAACGGTGCCGGCACCGATCAGCTCGACCCCGCTGACGCCAAGAACATTGACGATGTGAAGCGCGCCTATCTCGAACAGGTCGAGGCGATCCAGAAGGTCGACGGCCGCATCATTCTGATGGCGAGCCGAGCGCTCGCGCGCGTCGCGACCTCGCCGGACGATTATCGCACCGTTTATCGGGACGTGCTCGCCGCCTGCGATCAGCCGGTGATCCTCCACTGGCTAGGCGAGATGTTCGATCCGGCCCTTGCCGGCTATTGGGGATCATCGAGCTTCGAAACGACCATGGAAACGGCGCTCGCGGTGATCGAGGAAAGCGCCGCTAAAGTCGACGGCATCAAGATCTCGCTCCTCGATAAGGAGAAGGAAATCGTCATGCGCCGTCGCCTGCCAGGCGACGTCAAGATGTATACTGGCGACGACTTCAATTACCCGGAGCTGATCGCCGGTGACGAGCAGGGCTTCAGCCATGCGCTTCTCGGCATCTTCGATCCGCTCGCGGTGGCGGTCGGCAAGGCGATAGGCCAGCTCGGCGAGGGCGATGTCGAAGGGTTCCGAAAAACGCTCGATCCGACGGTGCCACTCGCCCGGCTGATCTTTCGAGCGCCGACGCAATATTATAAGACTGGCGTCGTGTTCCTGGCCTGGCTGAACGGGCATCAGGACCACTTCGTCATGCTCGGCGGCGCGCAGTCGATGCGTCCTCTTCCCTATTTCACCGAGACGTTCAGGCTTGCAGATCAATGCGGTCTGCTGCGCGATCCCGAGCTTGCGGTGAAACGCATGAAGACCCTACTCGCCGTTTACGGTGCCTGATGCGCGATTTTTCCGATGACCACTCGGCCCTCGCGCTCAACACGGCGACGCTCGGGCATATGCTCGATGGCCACGGCGCTGGCTGGTCGCCGGAGCAGGTGATCGACGCCTGCGCTGAGCGCGGGCTTGCCGGCATCGTGTTCTGGCGACGCGAGATTGGCACCCGCGCGCAGGAGATCGGCGAGCGTGTGCGGGCGGCGGGGATGGAGGTTGTCGGACTGTGCCGGTCACCCTTTCTCGTCGGGTCTGGTGCGCACAGCAACCTGGACGAGGCAAGAGCGGCAGTCGACATGGCAGCAGCGCTCGGATCACCGGTACTGACCGTGGTCTCGGGCGGCACAGAGCCCGGCACCAAGGGCGTTCTGGAAAGTCAGAAGATCCTGGCCGAGCGCGTTGCCAGCATCGCCGCCTATGCCCAGGAGTGCCATGTCAATCTGGCGCTGGAGCCGCTCAACCCGATGTTCGGCGGCAACCGCACCTGTTTG
>JBCCIN010000545.1:0-2553 GCA_039028235.1 Pseudomonadota bacterium | reverse complement strand
GGCGCTGCGCATGGCGCTGCAGACACGCGAGCAGCATATCCGCCGCGACAAGGCGACCAGCAATATCTGCACGGCGCAGGTGCTGCTGGCGATCATCGCGTCCTTCTATATCACCTATCACGGCCGCGGCGGGCTCAGACGGATCGCGCGCCGCACCCACCGCTACGCGGAAATCCTCGCCCACGGCCTGAAGAAGATCGGCGTCGAGGTTGAGACCCGCTGCTTTTTCGACAGTTTTGTCGTGCGCGTGCCCGGCAAGGCGAAGGCTATCCTGGAGAAAGCCGCCGAGGCCGGGATCAATCTCCGCCCGGTGGACGATGACCGCATTGGTATCGCCTGCGATCAGAAGACCAACCACGTAATCATTGCCATGCTCCTTTCCGTCTTTGGCCAACGCGACGCTGATCGCGCCACCGTGGACGAGTTGGACAAGGAGACGCCCGCGATGCTGGTGGTCGACCAATGCCGGCGAGACCGCTTTCTCAGCCACCCGACCTTCACCCGCTACCGCAGCGAGACCGAGATGCTGCGTTATTTCCGGCGGCTGCAGCTCAAGGACCTGGCGCTCGACCGCTCGATGATCCCGCTCGGCTCCTGCACCATGAAACTCAACGCCAGCAGCGAGATGATCCCGATCACCTGGCCGGGATTTTCCGACATTCATCCCTTCGTCCCCGCCGACCAGGCGACGGGTTACAAGCAACTCTTCGGGGAGCTGGAGGCCTGGCTCGCCGAGATCACCGGCTTCGATGCGATCTCGCTGCAGCCCAATGCCGGCAGCCAGGGTGAATATGCCGGTCTGCTGACAATCCGAGCCTGGCACAAGGCGCGTGGCGAAGGGCATCGCAATATCTGCATTATCCCATCGTCCGCCCACGGCACCAATCCGGCGAGCGCGATGATGGCCGGCATGAAGGTGGTGGTGGTCGGCTCGGACGACAGCGGCGACATCGACCTCGACGACCTGCGCGCCAAGGCCGCGGCGCACAAGGACGACCTCGCTGCGCTAATGATCACCTATCCTTCAACCCATGGCGTGTTCGAGACAACCATCAGAGACGTGATCGATATCATCCACGAGCAAGGCGGGCAGGTCTATCTGGACGGCGCCAACATGAACGCCATGGTCGGCATCGCCAAGCCGGGCGAGATCGGCGCGGATGTCTGCCATCTCAACCTGCACAAGACCTTCTGCATACCGCACGGCGGCGGCGGTCCTGGAATGGGGCCGATCGGTGTGAAGGCGCATCTGACGCCGCATCTGCCGGGGCACTCGGTGATCGAAGGCGTGAACCCGGCGGCGACCAACGGCACGATCGGCCAGGTGTCGGCAGCACCCTGGGGATCGCCCTCGATCCTGCCGATCTCCCACGCCTATATCGCCATGATGGGACCTGGCGGCCTGAAGAAGGCGAGCGAGGTGGCCATCCTGAACGCCAACTACGTCGCCAGGCAGCTCGCTGCCCATTACCCGATCGTCTATACCGGGCAAAATGGCCTGGTGGCCCATGAATGCATCATCGATCTACGCGGCATCAAGCAGGAGACCGGCATCGGCGTCGAGGATGTCGCGAAACGCCTGGTGGACTATGGCATCCACGCGCCGACCATGTCCTGGCCGGTACCCGAGACCATGATGATCGAACCGACCGAGAGTGAATCGAAGGAAGAGCTGGATCGCTTCTGCGCCGCCATGATCGGCATTCGCGACGAGATCCGCATGATCGAAAAGGGCGAGATCAGCGCCGAGGCCAGCGTGCTCAGGAACGCCCCGCACACGTCGGACCAGCTCATCGGCGACTGGCCGCATGCCTATCCCAAGGACTTGGCCTTCTTCCCGCTGAACCGAAGCTTCGAAGATAAATACTGGCCGCCGGTGCGCCGCGTCGACAACGCCCATGGCGACCGTCATCTGATGTGCACCTGCCCGCCGGTCGAGGACTATATGGAAGCCGCCGATTGAGGTCTGAAGGGAGCCGGGGCCAATCGACGCCGGTCACCTAACCAAGAAACATATTGCCGGAGGAATTTTGTGACCATGTCCGTATCGATCAATGTCACCCTGCTGTCTGCCGCGGCTGCTCTGGTCCTGACGTCATGCGCCTCCATTCCGAGGCCGCACTGGGCGGAGTGCGACGCACGCGCCATCGAGGCCGGCTACACGCTGGACGACCTCTACGCCGGCGGTCCCAGCAACGACGTCCAAGGTCCCGGCAATCGTGTCTACGGCAAGGGCAACAAGGTGATCGGCGAGGACAATTGCGTCATCGGCGAAGACAATACCATCCAGGGTAGCCGGAACCGGGTCACCGGCAGCCGCAACAGCATCGGCGGGTAGCATCGGCCGCATAATGTCCTGACCCGCACGGTCACAGAACAGCGTCTGCGTTCACCCTTTCTTAACACACCCCGACTATCCTCCGGCCTGTCTTGCAGGTCCATGCGACCCTGGGAGTCCGAGCCTCGCCTCGAATCTTTCGCGGACGGGCGGTTTCCAAGGGTCCCATGGACCTCGAAACAACATGGCATGGATGGGTTAACGCAAGCTTAACG
>JBCCIN010000544.1:0-2556 GCA_039028235.1 Pseudomonadota bacterium | reverse complement strand
GTGGCCGTCGGTCAGGCGATGAAGATCATGGGCCAGCAATTCGTCCTTGGCGAGACGATCGAAGACAGCATGAAAACGGCGAAGGCCGAGGAGGAGAGGGGCTACACCTATTCCTATGACATGCTCGGCGAAGCTGCGCGCTCGGCGGCCGATGCCGAGGCGTTCTTCGAGAACTATGCCCACGCCATCGAGACGATCGCCAAGGCGGCGGAAGGCGGCGTGCGCGGCAATCCCGGCATCTCCGTCAAGCTATCGGCGCTTTCGCCCCGCTACCTCTCGACCCATCGCCGTTCGGTCGAGGAGGACGTCGTGCCGCGATGTCTCGAACTCGCACGCATGGCGGCGAAGGCCGATGTCGGCTTCAACATCGATGCCGAGGAGCAGGACCGGCTCGACGTTTCGCTCGACGTGGTCGATACCGTCCTCGCCGATGACAGCCTCAGGGGATGGGACGGCTTCGGCGTGGTCGTCCAGGCCTATGGCAAGCGTGCCGCCGAGGTGCTTCGGCATCTCTATGCACGCGCCGAGAATCTCGATCGTCGGATCATGGTCCGCCTGGTCAAGGGGGCTTACTGGGACACGGAGATCAAGCTCGCGCAGGAACTCGGTGTGAACAGCTTTCCCGTCTTTACGCGGAAGGTGAATACCGATGTCAGCTACATGGCCTGCGCCAGGATGCTCATGAACATGCGCGATCGCATCTACCCCCAATTCGCGACGCACAACGCCCATACCTGTGCCACGGTTCTGGAACTCGCCGGTGGGGATCACGGCAGTTTTGAATTTCAGCGCCTGCACGGCATGGGGGAAGCGCTTCACCATATCGTCAAATCAGAGCATGGAACACGCTGCCGCATCTACGCACCCTGCGGGCCGCACAAGGACCTGCTCGCCTATCTCGTGCGGCGTCTGCTGGAAAACGGCGCCAATTCCAGCTTCGTCAACCAGGTGGTCGACGAAGAGCTGACGGCCGAGACCATCGCCGCCGATCCGGTCGCCAATGCGCTCGTGAGCGAGCCCGTACACAACCCGAACATTCGCCTCCCCGGCGAGCTGTTCTTGCCGCGCCGCGCCAATTCCAAAGGCTATCGCATCGAGGAGCCCGCGAGCGTTCAGCCGTTGCTTCGTGCGCGCGAAGCCTTTGCGGATACCAGATGGACAGGACGACCGGTGACCGCAGCCGATGCGAAGCCCGAGGGAAGAGTGCTTGACATCACATCGCCGGCCGATCGACGCATCACCGTTGGCAGGGTGTATGAGGCGACCGAAGCTGAAGTCACAAGCGCCCTCGACGCTGCCCTTGCCGGCTTCGACAGTTGGTCTGCGACATCAGCTGTGGATCGCGCCGACAGGCTTCGCCGGATCGCCGATCTCTACGAGGAGCATATGGCCGAGTTTTGTGCGATCGCTGCGCGCGAGGCCGGAAAGATTGTCCTGGACGGTGTTGCCGAGGTCCGGGAAGCAGTCGACTTTCTCCGCTACTACGCCGCCGAAGCCGAGCGGCTGGAGGCTGAGGAGCCCGGCGAGGCCCGCGGCGTCTTCGTTTGCATTAGCCCCTGGAATTTCCCGCTCGCGATCTTCACCGGCCAGATCGCGGCAGCGCTCGCCGCCGGCAATGCCGTGGTCGCCAAGCCCGCGGAGCAGACGCCGCTGATCGCCACCAGGGCGGCCGAGCTTTTCCGCGAAGCGGGCATCCCAGAGGCGGCCTTCCAGCTCCTGCCGGGGGACGGCCCCACGGTGGGTGCCGCGCTGACGTCCGATCCGAGGATCAAAGGCGTATGCTTCACCGGCTCGACCGAGACCGCCCAGCGCATTCATCAGGCACTCGCGGCGAACGCTGGGCCGGACGCCGTGCTGATCGCCGAGACCGGCGGCCTGAACGCCATGATCGTCGATTCCACCGCTCTGCCCGAACAGGCGGTCGACGATATCGTCAACTCCTCCTTCCAGTCCGCCGGCCAGCGCTGCTCGGCGCTGCGCATGCTCTACGTCCAGGAGGACACGCGCGATGTCATGATCGAGATGCTGACCGGCGCGATGGACGCCTTGGTCACAGGCGATCCCTGGTCGCTCGACACCGACATCGCGCCGGTCATCGATGCCGAGGCCGAAGCGGATATCAAGAACTACATCGACGCGCAGGAGAAGAAGGGGCGCGTCTTGAAGCGGCTGGACCCACCGGAAGGCGGCAGCTTCGTCGGTGCGGCGCTGATCCAGCTTGAGGGCATCGAGGCTCTCGAGCGCGAAGTGTTCGGCCCAGTATTGCATGTCGCCACATTCAGGGCCGATGAGATCGACCGAACGGTGGCGGCAATCAACGCCAAGGGATTTGGTCTGACCTTCGGTCTGCACACGCGCATCGACGATCGTGTGCAGCAGATCGTCGAGCGCATTGCGGTCGGCAATGTCTATGTCAACCGCAACCAGATCGGTGCGATCGTCGGCAGCCAGCCCTTCGGCGGTGAGGGATTGTCCGGCACCGGCCCGAAGGCGGGCGGCCCGAACTATGTCGCGCGCTTTCGCCGAACGGAGGCCCCTTCCGACCACCCTGCGCCG
>JBCCIN010000543.1:0-2558 GCA_039028235.1 Pseudomonadota bacterium | reverse complement strand
GGCGGAGACGGTCGGTCATCTTCTCGCTCTCAGCTTTGGCGATGCTGCGGGCAGCGCCTTCGACTCGATCAAGGCGCTGCGGTCACGGGATGAGAAGGTTGGACAGAAGGCCTGGACGCTCTGGCGGGAGAGCTTGTCGTTCACGCTTGAAGAGTTCTTCAAGACGGCATCCTTGACCCGCGAGCCGGGCGACGAGGAGTTGCAGCGGCTGCTGGTCGAAATCCTGGAGGGATCGGAGGAGCTGTGTGAGACGAACGACATTCAGCTCACCGCACCCGACCTCAAATATCCGCTTGGCTTTCGGCTTTATCAGGATGTGCGTGAGAAGCTGCCGGACTGGGCGCGTGCGGTGGCGCCTGAGCATCTTCGCGATGACGACCATCTTCAGCGGCGGCTCGACCGGGCGTTTGTCAAGGGCTTCCATCAGGCACGCTTCGAGGGCGGCAGCCACTTCGATGAGATCCGCGAGTATCTGCTGGGCGAGGGCGCCGAGGCGATCGAGCGGCATGATCACTGGCTTCGCTACTATGAGTGGCTGCGCGCCGAGGTCGAGGACCGTCCGATGTTCGGTCAGAACGCTGACGGGCCGAGCCTCACTGACATCTTCGTGCCGCTTCGCTGCACCTGGCGCGAGCGGCCATGCGATCGCCGCGAACGCGACGGTGAAGGAGCCGACGACAAGCGGATCACCGTTCATGTCCGAAAGCTGCTGGGCGAGCTGCAGGCCTGGCTGAACAAAGCGGAGAAGAAGGACGTGCTTCGGGTGGTTACAGGTGGGCCGGGCTGCGGCAAGTCGAGCACCGCCAAGATGCTTGCGCGCGATGTCGCGGCTGCCGATCGGTTCAACGTCTTCGTCGTGCCGCTGCAGGGGCTGGACGTCAGCCGTGAGATCGATGTCATCGTCAATAGCTACCTTGACGATGCCCGGCACAACAGCAGCTGCCTGCCGGAGAGTCCGATCAACTGGATCAGGCATGATCCGAAGCCGTTGCTCCTGATCTTCGACGGCCTCGACGAGGTGGCGCGGCCGGACGGCGAAGGCCTGGAGGTGACGCGGCAGTTCTTGGAGAGCCTGCGTGTCTGGCTCGGGCGCGTGAATGACGGAACCGATCTTAAGGCAATGGCGCTGACGCTGGGGCGGCCGCAGGCTGCCGAGGAGGCGGCATCCAGGATCGGTGGTCTGGATGGCGATCGCGTTCTCTATGCGGAGCCGCTTTGCCCTTTGACCAAAGAGCGCT
Source organism: Pseudomonadota bacterium (assembly GCA_039028235.1). GTDB lineage: Bacteria > Pseudomonadota > Alphaproteobacteria > Geminicoccales > Geminicoccaceae > JANQPX01. The sequence continues at coordinate 1,320 of JBCCIN010000543.1, read as the reverse complement.
GGCAACGCGGCGGCCATGGGTCGATGGCAGTCGATGATCCTGAAGGTCTGGCCGATCACGACGATCGCCGGCGATTTTGGGACAGCTATGCCCGGTTTGACCGGCGCTATGGCGACGAGGAACCGGATGTGCTTCAGGAGCAGGGCTTTGACGATCTCACGGTCGAGCCGCTCCTCCTGTATCTCCTGATGTACTCCGGACTGGCTGGTGACCAATGGCCGGAGGCCAAGGAGAATCGTAACCGCGTCTACGAAGCGATTTTCACGCAGGTGAACCGGCGGGAGCAGGAGAAGCGGGTTGGCACGGCCATCGAGAATCGAGAGGATTTCTTCACGTTAATGGAATGCCTCGGCCTTGCCGCCTGGCTCGGCGGCGGCCGCACCGGTAGTGACGCCGACTTCGCCTATATTCGCGATGAGATCTATGCACCCCACAGGATGAAAGCGTTTAAAGGCGTAGATCGTGCAACTCTCAAGAACGTGGCGGTGCAGTTCTACACCCATCACGGTGGTCGGGAGCAGCCGGGCTATTCCTTCATTCATAAGAGCTTCGGCGAATATCTGACGGCGCGCGCTCTGATCAACGCGTCCGAGGTCTGGTGTGACGACTACGGCAAAAAGAACAGGTGGGGCAGTTTTGCCGAGGACTGGTTGCGGCTTACCGGTGGTCAACGCGTCACGCGTGAAATCGGGACTTTCATGAGTGATGAAGCGCGACTTCGGCTGAAGCCAAATAGCCGTGACGCAGCCGATATTGAGCAGGCGAGGAAACTGGTCGAGCAGCTCTCCGAGGTCGCAACGCTGACATTGCGTGACGGATTCCCCGCCCACCGGACTTTGCCAGCCTGTCGAAGTGAGGCTGACTGGCGGCGAAGAGAACTTCATCAACGGAGTGCCGAAGCATCGCTCTATGCGGTTATCCATGCTTGGGCAAAGGTGGGATATCCTTTCGATCTCATCAACAAGGACGAGTCTGTAGGCGGCTGGCCGGCCGGTCGCATTAAAGTGATGTGGCAGGAGGAGGCGCGAACACCGGCCGTCGCCATGCTGGGCCGCTTGAGGGATCAATGGGCTCTGGAAAGTATTGCCAGCAGCCTCTTTTCCCGTTGGGACTTTTCGTCACAAGAGTTCGGCGTGATCGATTTGCGCATGTTTGATCTGCGCGGGGCGGACCTGCGCGAGGCGAACCTGAGCGGGGCGGACCTGCGCGAGGCGAACCTGAGCGGGGCGGACCTGCGCGAGGCGAACCTGAGCGGGGCTGACCTGCGCGTGGCGGACCTTCGCGAGGCGGACCTGCGCGAGGCGAACCTGAGCGGGGCGG
>JBCCIN010000542.1:0-2587 GCA_039028235.1 Pseudomonadota bacterium | reverse complement strand
GGATCTGCCGCAGAATCTCTACCAGATCCAATGGAAGTTCCGGGACGAAGTGCGCCCGCGTTTCGGTGTCATGCGCGGCCGCGAGTTCCTGATGAAGGACAATTACTCCTTCGATCTCGACCGCGAGGGCGCCGTCCGCTCGTACAACAACATGTTCCTCGCCTATCTCAAGACGTTCAAGCGCATGGGCCTGACCGCGATCCCGATGCGCGCCGAGACCGGACCGATCGGCGGCGATCTCAGCCACGAATTCCAGATACTCGCCGAGACCGGGGAGAGTGCCGTCTATTTCGATGCAGCGTTCGAAGATATCGATCTCATGGCCGATGACCTCGACATCGACCAGCTTAAGGGTCTCTACGCCGCGACCGACGATCAGCACGATCCGGCCGCCTGTTCTGTGCCGCCCGATCGACTCCGCTCCGGCCGCGGCATCGAGATCGGCCACATCTTCAACTTCGGTACCAAATACTCCAAGCCCTTGGGCGCCGTCGTGATGGGGCCGGACGGCGAGGAAGTCCCTGTCGAGATGGGGAGCTACGGTATCGGCGTTTCGCGCCTCGTCGGCGCCCTGATCGAGGCGTTCCATGACGACGATGGCATCATCTGGCCGGAGGCCGTCGCCCCCTTCGATCTCGGCTTGATCAACCTCCGTCCCGGCGATGAGGCCTGCGACGCCTTGGTGGCGAGCCTTGAAGTGCAGCTGCGAAAAGCTAACCGCGACGTTCTGATCGATGATCGGGATGAGCGGCCAGGGGCGAAGTTCGCTGCGATGGATTTGATCGGGCTGCCCTGGCAGGTGGTTGTCGGTCCGCGCGGACTGAAGGACGGCATTGTCGAATTGAAAGAGCGGTCCACGGGAGAACGTGCGGAAGTCACGCCAGAGGCGCTGCTTCAGCGATTCGCCGGTTGATGTTCGGCACGGTAGAGCGGTGGGTCGCAGGCCGCTATCTTCGGCCGAGGCGGGAAGAGGGCTTCATCTCGGTGATCGCCCTGTTTTCGCTGCTTGGCATCACGCTTGGCGTCGGCACGCTGATCGTTGTGCTCGCTGTCATGAGCGGTTATCGCGCCGAGATCATGGGCGTGCTGCAGGGCGTCGGCGGGCACTTCGTCGTTCGTGCCGGGCCACAGGGAATTTCTGACTTCGATGCGCTTTCCGAGCAGCTTCGTGCCCTGGACGGAATCGAAAGCGCGATCCCCATGGTCGAGGGGCAGGCAATGGCGACGGCGAATGGCGTCGCATCGGGTGTCGTCGTGCGTGGCGTGCGCCAAGAAGATTTGCAGCAGCAAAGACTCTTGCCGAACAGCATCATCGCCGGCGACATCGAGGCGATCAGCGAGAAGCGCATAGGCCTCGGCACGCGCATGGCGCTCCGCATGGGTGTGGGCGTCGGTGACAAGGTCACGCTGATCTCGCCGAACGGCAATGCCACCGCGTTCGGCACGGTGCCGCGGATGAAGGCTTATGAGGTTGGTGCCCTCTTCGAAGTCGGCATGTATGACTACGACAACACCTTCATTTTGATGCCGATGGAAGATGCGCAGATCTATTTCCAGCAGGAGGAGAAGGCGAGCCTGGTGGAGGTCATGGTCGACGACCCGGACGCGGTCGCTGGCTATCGCGAGCAGATCGGTCCGCTGGTCGGCGGCGTCGGCAGCCTCGTCGACTGGCAGCAGATGAACAACCAGTTCTTCAATGCCCTCAAGGTCGAGCGCAATGTGCTGTTTTTGATTCTCTCACTGATCATCATGGTGGCCGCCTTCAACATCATCTCCGGCATGATCATGCTGGTGAAGGAGAAGGGCAGGGACATTGCGATCCTGCGCACGGTCGGCGCTACACGCGGCACGATCATGCGCATCTTCTTCATGAGCGGGGCGGCGATCGGCGTCACCGGCACGCTGCTGGGTTTCATCCTCGGCATTCTGTTTGCCAAGAATATCGAGACCATTCAGGGCTGGATCGAGGGGATCACAGGCGCGGATCTGTTCGCCGCCGAGGTCTACTTTCTTTCCAACCTGCCGACCAAGATCGAAACGCCGGATGTGCTGAGTGTGGTTGGCATGGGACTGGTCCTGTCGCTGCTCGCCACGCTCTACCCCGCCTGGCGCGCGGCCAGCCTCGATCCGGTCGAGGCCCTTCGCTATGAGTGAGGCTGTGGCTATGGCTCCTGTTGGCGTCGAGGAGCGCATGTCGAACGACCAACCGAGGCAAATTCACCCCGACACCGGTGGTGTCGCGCTCCGCCTCTGCGACGTGCGCCGCCGCTTCCGTCAGGGTGAAGCTGCCCTCGACGTGCTGCGTGGCGTCGACCTCGATCTGCGTGCGGGTGAGGTGATCGCGCTGGTCGGCCCTTCGGGCGCTGGCAAGTCGACGCTGCTGCAGATTGCTGGCTTGCTCGAATATCCCGATAGCGGTGATGTCGTTCTAGCGGGGCACGCCTGTTCCAAACTGAACGACGCCGCACGCACAAGGCTGCGTCGGGAAAAGCTCGGCTTCGTCTACCAGTTCCATCATTTGCTGCCGGAGTTCAATGCGCTGGAGAATGTCGTCCTGCCGCAGATGCTTGCCGGCAAATCAAAGGGC
>JBCCIN010000541.1:0-2617 GCA_039028235.1 Pseudomonadota bacterium | reverse complement strand
TGCCGAAACGCTGCTGGTGGACCGGTCGGTGGCGGCGTCCCTGCTGCCGGGGATCATCGACGATCTTGCCGAGGCCGGCTGCGCGCTTCGCGGCGACGATGCTGTGGTTGCCCTCGATGCTCGGGTCACACCCGCGAGCGAGGAGGACTGGTCGACCGAATATCTGGACGCTGTCCTGTCGATCAAGGTGTTGGACGGCCTCGATGAGGCGATCGCTCATATCAACGGCTACGGCTCGCATCACACGGACAGCATCGTGACCGAAGACGAGGCGGCCGCCGAGCGCTTTCTCGCCGAGATCGACAGCGCGATCGTCATGCACAACGCCTCCACCCAGTTCGCCGACGGCGGCGAGTTCGGCATGGGGGCGGAGATCGGTATCTCGACCGGCCGGCTGCACGCGCGTGGCCCTGTGGGGGCGGAACAGCTCACCAGCTTCAATTACCGCGTGCGCGGCACAGGGCAGACCCGCCCCATATGAATGGTGGCGGCGCCACGGGCGGAATTTGGCGTCGGCGCCCTGTCGTACGCCTAAATCGCCGACGTGACGAAGTCAGCCCAGCGTTTCGTGGCGAGCCCGCAAACCCACCCCACACGCACGAACCCAAAGTCAATGCTCCCTGGCGTCCCTGGCGTCGCCGGGTGGGGTTGTTGGGAGGCTCGTTCAATCCGGCGCATGAGGGGCATCGCGCGATTAGTCTGGAGGCGCTGAAGCGGCTCGGTCTGGATCAGGTGTGGTGGCTGGTGTCGCCGCAGAACCCGTTGAAATCGCGGGCTGAAATGGCCGATTTGCCGGTTCGCATGGCGTCCGCTGAAGCGGTTACAGCCGCGGATCCTGGAATTCTTGTCACGGATTTGGAGCGAAAGCTTGGTACGAATTATACCGTAGATACGGTCAAGCGATTGAAACGAAATGAGAAATGCGACTTCGTCTGGCTGATCGGTGCGGACAATCTGCTGCAATTGCCGGCTTGGCGAGATTGGCGGGGGCTGCTCAACCTCGTTCCCATTGCCGTTTTCGATCGCGAACCGTATTCTTACAGAGCGTTGGCTGGTCACGTCGCCCAGGCCTACGGGCATCACCGCATCGATGCGGCACATGCCAGGGATCTGGTCGGCAGCGATCCGCCAGCATGGGTGTATTTCCGTCTGCGCCGGCATCGCGTGTCTAGCACCGCGATCCGCAGCCGGCAGGAGTGGCCGGTCGGAGAGCGGAGCGGGTCATCGGAGGAGGTGCAGGGCGGAACAGCGGAGGGTGCGTCATCATAGGTACCGATACGGTTGCCGTCACGTCCGACACCGATATCGCCACGCTCATCGAAACATCCCTTGCCGATGACAAGGCGATCGATCCCGTCACCATCGATCTCACCGGAAAAACCAGCCTTGCCGATACCATGGTGATCGCCACGGGCAGTTCCCGGCGGCATATCGAAGCCATGGCCGAGCATCTGCTCGAACGGTTGAAGTCACTGGGCATGGCCGGCTCAATTGCCGAAGGCCGCGGCCAGTCGGACTGGGTGCTGATCGACGCGGGTGACGTCATCGTTCATCTGTTCCGAGATGAAACCCGGCGCTTTTACGATCTCGAACGCCTCTGGAGCGGGGCGACCCCTGAAAAGGACAAGCCGGTCGCTGCCTCGGCCGGCGCCTGATCGACGGGGCCGGTCCCCGACATACCACTGACTTGAACCGCCGCGAGACGCTGATGCGCATCATGCTGCTCGCGGTCGGCCGCGACCGCCGTGGACCGACCGCCGAGCTGGTCGAGACCTACCTCAAACGCTGTCCCTGGCGCATCGAGCCGTTGGAGATTCCACAACGCACCCAAGGTGACCGGCAGCGCCGGCTTGCCGAGGAGGCGGGGAAGATCCGGCAAGCCCTGCCCGCGAACGCCGCGATCGTTGTTCTGGACGAGCGCGGCGAGAACGTCACCAGCCGTGATCTCGCCGCCCAGATCGAACGCTTTCGCACTGACGGCCGGCCGGCGCTCGCCTTCATCATCGGCGGTGCCGACGGGCTCGATCCATCGCTGGTCGAAACGGCGGACAAGCGCATCGCCTTCGGCCGAGCCACCTGGCCGCATCGCTTAGTCAAAGTGATGCTGGCCGAGCAGCTCTACCGGGCGAGCACGATTTCAAGCGGGCATCCCTACCACCGGGATTAGGTGCAGAGTTAGGTTAGAAGCTAGAGAGAACCGAGCTGATTGCCAGGCTGGATCTTGGCAACTCTGGCCTTGCCATCGTAGAGCAGTTTGGTCTCGCCTCCGTCGTTGACGTATCGGTGGCACTCTTCGTCCGACCCCCAAACGTCAACCACGTAGCAGACTTCGCCGTCTTCACTGACTTCCCAGGTGCCGACAGTTTCCTTACCGTTCCACAGCACATTCAGTTGACCGTCCGGTGAATAGTACCCGCCGCCTTTGGTCCAAGTCTCGGTGTTGCCGGCTATGTGGGACATCACCTCGGCTTTGCCTAGACTGACGGCTCCATTCGCAGAAGGCTCCGTCCCAGTCGTCTTGCAGGCTGCTAGCGCAAGCAACATCAGCGCGATACTGCTTCTTTTCCACATTGTCAGATTCTCCCTAATAGAGAATGTTGTTGATGAAATTCTCCTG
>JBCCIN010000540.1:0-2676 GCA_039028235.1 Pseudomonadota bacterium | reverse complement strand
GGCTGCCGACAATGGTCGACGCGGTGATGAATGGCGAACCTAGCAAGTGGCGATCGCCCTGATCGCGTTTTTCAGCGTCATGCCGCAGGCGCATCCGAGCGCTTCCGCCGTCGAATTCCTTGCACTGATCATGCCGGTCTCTAAGGCTGAAGCCGCGTCGCCAATGCGGGCCGTGTTATGCGCGACGGTCACGGCGGCAATGCCTAACCCATCGAGAGCCGGGAGGCGGGAGCTGCCGATATTGTCCTTGCCGAAGCTGGCATCGTTGAAGACGGCAAGCCTCGCCTCCGTCTTCAAGGCCCGACTTGGATCGCCGCCGATTAGCCCCCCATGCGAGCCGGTAACGATGACCCGACCCCTGTCGGCCGCTTGGACCAGCGAGGCCGAATCGACCAGGAGCACCGGCTCTTTGGCGCCCGGCGGATCGTAGTCGCGGCGTGCTTCCTCCTGCTTGGCCAACTGCCTGCTTGGCATATCAGCTCGCGCCATACACCCCATAGCTTCCGCCACTGTCATGCCTCGAACAACGCCGAGCCGTGCCGCGACCCCATTGGCAAAGCTGATCCTCCCAGCCGCCATCATGTCATCCGCCGAGCCGATATGGCAGCTCATGGCATCGGCAGCGGCAGCGGCCATGCCGACTTCAGCCAGCGCTTTGACACCCGCGATGCCCGCTTCGTCCAGACCAATGCCGGCGTCATTGAAGATCACCGCACGCAGCCCTGCGCGGGAGGCCACCGCCGCCGGATAGAGACCGCCATGGGATCCGCTTGCCACGACGACGCCTTTCATTTGGGCGTCCACGTCGGTGATCGAATTCAGCAGTCTGACGTTACTGATCATGGCTGAACCTTAATGGCTGTTGACGCGCCGATGCAATCATTCCACTATTCAATCAAATCCATTCCGATAAACGGAACAGTTTGCTGCAGGCTGGTTGGCATGGAGCAAGTCCAGCTGTGGAGGCGAGATGTCTGTTGAGCCCGCAATCGGGTCGATCGCTCGCGCGGCGCGTGTCCTGGAGGTCCTGGCAAGCGCAGGCGATGACTGCAGCTTGAGTGAGCTGTCGGAACGTACGGCGTTTAGCAAAACCACGACCCATCGTGTGCTCGGATCCCTGCAGGCGGTGCGCTACGTCAGCCAGGATCCGGAAAGTCGCACATATCGTCTCGGGATCGGGCTTGCAGAGCTGGCTCGTCTGGCCCATGCCGTCGATCTCGGCGCACTGGCGCAGCGGGGCATGCGTCGCCTCGCAGCTCTAACCGACGACACGGTGTTTCTCTCCGTGACCGAAGGACCGACCGCGGTCTGCATCGCGCGCGAAGTCGGCGACTTTCCGATCCGCACCTTGACCCTCGATCGAGGCGATCGACGCCCTCTCGGAATTGGTGCGGGGTCCTTGGCGCTTTACTGCGCCATGACGAAAGAGCGCCGAACGGTGATCGGCCGAATCAATAAGGACTGGCTTCGAGACTACGGCGCATCAGAGGAGACGCTCGAGGCTCAGGCCGTTGACACCAAAGCGCGGGGCTATGCCCTCAATAGGGGGGGTGTTGTGCCAGGGATGAGCGCTGTCGCATTGCCGGTGGTGACCGCGAATGGCGAGCCCGTCGCAGGTCTGGCGATCGGCGCGATCAATGACAGGATGACGGACGATCGAATAGCATCTCTGCTGCTCCCGGCCCTGCATGAGGAAGTCGCTGACCTGGCAGCTCGGATCAATTGCTTGGACAGCAGCGCTGAGGCGCAGCAACGGCTGACAGCAGGCGAGATCAGGACGTGACTGCGGGCAATTACGATATCGAGCGTGGGCTTGCTCTCCTTTCGATGATGGAGCGTATCCGGGCGTTTGAGCAGCAGGCGGAGCTTGCTGCGACTCGGGATGGGCTGGTGCTGGGGGCCATTCATCTCTCGATCGGACAGGAGGCGATTCCGGCCGGGGTGATGATGCATTTGAGGCGGGACGATCTGATCGTCTCCACCCATCGAGGTCACGGCCATACGCTTGCCAAGGGTGCTGATCCTGCAGCGATGATGAAGGAGCTCCTCGGGCGCGAGGGCGGCTGCTGCGGCGGCAAGGGCGGGTCGATGCATATCGCGGATTTCGGCGTCGGCATGCTCGGCGCGAACGGTGTCGTGGGCGCCAACATCCATATCGGCGCCGGTGCCGCCCATGGCATCAAGCTGAAAGGCGAGGATCGCGTGGTCGTCGACTTCTTCGGCGATGGTGCGATCAATCGCGGCCCCTTTCTCGAAGGGCTGAACTGGGCCGGCGTGTTCGATCTTCCGGTCCTGTTCGTGTGCGAGGACAACCGCTACGCCGCCTCGACCCGGACCGACGCCATGACCGCCGGCGCGGGTGCTGCCGAGAGGGCGCGATCCCTCGGCCTGCCGACCGAGGAAGTCGACGGCAATGACGCCGATGCTCTCGCCGATATGGCAGCCATGCTGGTGGCGCGGGTTCGGGAGACCGGCAAGCCCTCCTTCTTGCACGCCATCACCTATCGCCAGCACGGCCACACCTATTTCGACCCAGCGAGCTATCGGCCCGAAGGCGAGGCGGCGGAGCAGGCGGCGACCAACGATCCGATTCAGCGTCTGCGCGAGGTCCTCGCTGCGGCCGGCGTCGCCGACGCCGACATGCTGGCGCTGCGTGAGCGGGCTTCCGCTGAAATG
>JBCCIN010000539.1:0-2684 GCA_039028235.1 Pseudomonadota bacterium | reverse complement strand
GCCGGAATATCGCTGGGGCATCTTGCTCGCGCCTGAGGTCGAGGACCGACGCATTCCCTGCGGCGAACATGCGGGTGAGCCTGCCTGGCAGGAGGTGCCGGGCGAGTATCGAAACATGCTAAAGCGCCTGATTGTGATCCAGGGCGACACCGAGCCTGCCTCGGTCGAGCAGCAGCGATTTCTTGGCCTCACCGCCCCTTCCCTCTACGACATGCGCAACCTCTTCCAGGTGAATGTCGAGGAAGGGCGGCATCTCTGGGCGATGGTCTATCTGCTGCACAAATATTTCGGCGCCGATGGTCGGGAAGAAGCGAACGATCTCCTTCGCCGCTCCTCAGGCTCCGAGGAAGCGCCCCGCATGCTGGGCGCGTTCAACGAGGAGACGCCAGACTGGCTCTCCTTCTTCATGTTCACCAACTTTACCGATCGCGACGGCAAGATGCAGCTCGAAGCGCTCGCCCAATCCGGCTTTGACCCCTTGAGCCGCACCTGCCGCTTCATGCTGACCGAAGAAGCGCACCATATGTTCGTCGGCGAGACCGGGGTCGGCCGCACTATCGCGCGGACCTGTGAAGTCATGAACGAAAACCAGATCGATGATCCGTTCGACATCGACCGCATCCGCAGTCTCGGCGTGATTGATCTGCCGACCCTGCAAAAGAAGCTCAATCTGCACTACACGCTCAGCCTTGATCTGTTCGGCCAGGAAGTATCCACCAACGCGGCGAATGCCTTCAATGCCGGCGTCAAAGGCCGTTTCCGTGAGCATCGGATCGACGACGATCACAAGCTTGCCGATGCCACCTACCCGGTCTGGCAACTCGATGGCGATACCGCCGTACAAAAAGACCTGCCGGCGCTCACCGCGATCAATATGCGCCTTCGAGATGACTACAAGCGGGACGCGTCAGGCGGGATAGTCCGCTGGAACAAGATCATCGAGAAGTCAGGCGTAGACTTCCGCTTGGCGCTTCCCCACGAGAGCTTCCACCGCCAGATCGGCGTCTTTGCAGGGAAGCCCTTCGATCCCGAGGGCAAGCCGATGGCCCAGGACGCCTGGGACAAGAAACGCGACGAATGGCTGCCCTCGAAGGCCGATGGTGATTTCATCCAGTCCCTCATGGTCCCCTGCTACGAGCCTGGAAAATTCGCAAGCTGGATCGCGCCACCGAAGATCGGAATCGACAACCAAGCCGGCGACTTCGAATACGTCAAACTCCACATGGCGTGATGGCGTGGCCATCTCATTGACGTTGACCGCATGTGCTTGAAAAAACGATATGCGCCCAAGTTTGGGAAAGGTTTAGGGGAGGCTCTTGTTGAAAACAAAAGACGGAAATGCCCACCACCGTGTTGAGATGTGCCGATGACCTTCTGCCATGAAATCGGTGTATCCTGGGGTGACTGTGATCCCGCGAAGATCGTCTACACCGGCAAGCTTCCCGCCTTTGCGCTGGAAGCGATCAACGCCTGGTGGGAGCATCATGCAGGCTTCGGCTGGTATCAGATGGAGCTGGATCAGAATGTCGGCACGCCCTTCGTCAATATGAGCATGAGCTTCCGCGCACCTGTAACACCGAGGCACCGTTTAATGTGCAAAGTCTGGCCGAACCGACTTGGTGAAACGTCGGTCGGCTTTCATGTCGAGGGCCGACAAGACGGCGTGCTTTGCTTCGAGGGCGACTTCGTCTCAGTGTTCGTCATTGCAGATCAGTTCGAAAAATCGCCCCCACCGCAAAGTCTTCGCGAAATCGTCCAAGCGCATCTGATCCCCGACAAACGGCATGTGACCATGGCATGAGCGAGTTTATCGCCAGAAAGCCGCAAGCCACTGACGACAACATCAATGATCTCATGCGGAAGGTCGGCGAGCGCGTGCGAAAGGCACGCGAGCTGAGGGGTCTGCCGAGACGTTTGATCTCCGAAACTTCAGGCGTTTCGCCGCGCTATCTCGCCCAGCTTGAAGCAGGCAATGGTAATATTTCGATCGGTCTTCTGCAAAAGATCGCAACAGCGCTCGATCATCGGATTGAATGGTTTGTAGGAGATGAGGACCCCTGGGCGTCTGAAGCCCTGCATGTTGCGGATCTCTATCGATCAGCGCCGACGGCCGTTCGTCAGCGGGTCATGGAAGCGCTTTCGCCCGAGCCTCCCGAGGTGCTACGAGCACGACGGATTTGCCTCATCGGCCTTCGAGGTGCCGGAAAGTCGACGCTTGGGGCTATGGCAGGCGAAGCCCTGGGCATTCCCTTCGTCGAGCTCAATCGTCATATCGAAGACCATGCTGGCATGCCGGTGAACGAGATCTACGCGCTCTACGGGCAGGAGGGCTATCGCAGCCTCGAAGCCGAGGCCGTCGAACAGGTGATAAATACCCATAACTGCGTCATCCTAGCGGTCGCCGGCGGCATCGTCGCAGAGCCGGACAACTACATCACCCTGCTCGCCCGTTTCCACACGGTCTGGCTGAAGGCGAGTCCAGACGAGCATATGGAGCGGGTGCTGGCGCAGGGTGATATGCGGCCCATGGCTGGCAATCCCGAGGCAATGGATCAGTTGAAAGCGCTGGTGCGACGTCGGGAGGGGCTCGACGACGGGGCGGACGCCTTGCTCGACTCGTCTCGCAGATCGCTGGAGAAGTCGAGGGTCTACGTTCTGGCAGTGATTCGAAAACGGCGGTTTCT
>JBCCIN010000538.1:0-2695 GCA_039028235.1 Pseudomonadota bacterium | reverse complement strand
GATCCGATCGAGACCCTGACCGCGCGGGAACGCGACCTCTTGGAGCGTCTCGCCACCGGGCTCAGCAACAAGGCGCTGGCGCAGGACCTGGGCGTGTCGATCAACACCGTCAAGTTTCACCTGCGCAATCTCTACGAAAAGCTCTCCGTCGCAAGCCGCACCCAGGCGATCGCGCTCTATTTTTCTCGGGGTGGATTTCCGTAGAGAGATGCAAGATCGATCGAAGCCGCAATAACTACGTCGGCAGAATTCGGGAGGAAACAGCCATGAGCTTTCACACCGTCGAAGCGGGGCCGGCGCGCATCAATCGGAGCGAGCTCGCTGTGCCCGGCAGCCAGCCGCAGCTCTTCGAGAAGGCGGCGAAGTCCGACGCGGATATCGTTTTCCTCGATCTGGAGGACGCCGTCGCTCCCGATGAAAAGCTGCAGGCGCGAAAGAATATCATCGAGGCATTGAACGATATCGACTGGGGCAGGAAGTCGATGTCCTTGCGGATCAACGGACTCGATACGCATTACATGTACAGGGATGTGGTGGATGTGGTGGAGCAGGCGGGCAAGCGTCTCGATCTGATCATGATCCCCAAGGTCGGCATGGCGGCCGACGTCTACGCCCTCGATATGCTGGTCACGCAGATCGAGGATGCGATGGGCTACGAAAAGCGCATCGGCTTCGAGCATATCATTGAGACGGCGCTCGGCATGCAGAACGTCGCCGAGATCGCCGGCGCCTCCAGGCGCAACGAGTCCCTGCATTTCGGCGTCGCCGACTACGCCGCCTCCACCCGCGCCCGCACCACCAATATCGGCGGCGCCAACCCCGACTATTCGGTCTTGACGGACTCCGACCCCAATGTCGACGCTGGTGGCCGCGCCACCCATTGGGGGGATATGTGGCATTACCCGCTGGCGCGCATGGTGGTCGTGGCGCGGGCGAACGGGCTCCGACCGATCGATGGGCCGTTTGGTGATTTCTCCGACCCGGATGGCTTTCGCGCAGCCGCCAAGCGTGCTGCAGTGCTCGGCTGCGAGGGCAAGTGGGCGATCCATCCGAGCCAGATCGCGCTCGCCAATGAGGTCAACAGCCCGAGCCCTGATGAGGTGATCCGGGCACGGCGGATTCTCGATGCGATGGCCGAGGCGGAAAAGGCCGGAAAGGGCGCCGTCTCCCTGGACGGTCGCCTGATCGACTATGCATCCATTCGCCAGGCGGAAGTCCTCGTGCAAAAAGCAGACCAGATCGGCATGGCTGGTTAGGTTCAACGACGGTAGCAAGCACTGACGTTTCTCCCTGAACCCTGATCCGGGCGGTAGATATAATAGCGACCTGGAGGGGCGAGATGAGCAAGGTGACGAGGCGCCGTTTTTCGCCTGAGCATGAGGACGAAGCTCTCAAGTCCAACTGCAAATTTGACCCCGGCATCAAAGCCGCACTGAATATCCCTTAAAATCCTTGTTTCCAAAATGGCAGCATTGGAAATCAGCACGGCCTTGTATCAGGTTCCGTCGTTCCAGACTGCCAGTAGGGTAAGGATACCAATCGACAACACAAACCTACCCATGTCGGACTTGAGCATGTTGAGGCCGAACAATGAAGTGTGGGATACATTCAGCCGTTCGAGCATGGCGCCGGTCCTGCTCCTTTTGAAGCGCAGTCTGCGGCGATGATCCCGACGAAGTTCTGATCCGTGGGAACCGTTCGCAGGCCAACAGTTCAGAGCGGCTCATGATGCAGGCGAACCCATTCTCACAAACCACTCGATTTTGGTCCAGGTAGGCACGCTTCAGCTCTTTGGACATCATTCGCCAAGACCTACAGTCACAAAAACGTACTTTCTGGAAATCCAAACGTGATAGAGCTGCGTTTCTTATTTGCGTACTAAAAACCATGTGTTTCGACAGGCAAGGCTCATCAACCTTCAATGCATGCCCATACGCATAGTGTAGGACGAGAACGTGTCGTTCAGTCGGCTGCCTTCTGAGGGATCGAATGGACTTTTCTTGGAGCGATGAACAGCTTGCTCTTCGGAACGAGGCTCGGCGCTTCGCGTCAAAACGTATCGGACGCAATGTCGCTCAGCAGGATCAAAGCGGCGCCGGCGAGATGGACGCCTGGCGTGACGATTGGCAGCAATGCGCCGACTTCGGGGTCTTTGGTCTCTTCATTCCCAATGACTACGGCGGCCGCGGACGTGATATCCTGACGACAATTCTCGTTCTGGAAGCCATCGGCTATGGCTGCCGGGACAACGGCCTCACGCTCGCGGTGAACGGGCAGATCTGGGCCGTTCAGGAGCCCATCCTGTCCTTTGGCACCGATGAGCAAAAGCATCGCTATCTGCCAGCCCTTTGCGACGGTTCGATCATCGGCGCCGTTAGCATGACCGAGCATGAGGCCGGCTCCAATGCTGCGGGGATCAGGACGACTGCAGAGCCGATAGACGGCGGCTACTTGTTGAATGGCAAAAAGGCCTATGTTGGCCTGGGACCGTACGCCGATCTCGTCCTGGTATTCGCCTCGACTGCGCCCGACCGCGGATCCTGGGGCCTTTCGGCGTTTCTGATCGACGCCGGGATTGAGGGGTTCACCCGTCTCTCGCCACAACAGAAGATGGGCCTGCGCTCGACGCCGATGGGCGAACTCGTCTTTGAGAACTGTGTCGTAAACGAGGATGCGCGTCTCGGAAGAGAGGGCG
>JBCCIN010000537.1:0-2719 GCA_039028235.1 Pseudomonadota bacterium | reverse complement strand
GACATGCCGGATCGGGCAAAACGATCGCCATGCTGACATCGGGTTCGACATGGAAGCGGTAGCGTGGTTGCAGCCTGAAGGCATGGCCTTTTGGGCCGCCGGCGTGCTGGTTGTTTCAAGCGGCCTCACCTCCTTCATTGCTGGCGCCTTTGGGCTTGGCGGCGGCATCGTGCTGCTCGCCATCATGGGATCGTTGATGCCGGTTACCACCATGATTCCGGTGCATGGAGTGGTGCAACTCGGTTCCAATGCCGGACGAGCGTTGATGATGCTGAAGAACATCAGCACCGGCATTCTTCTTCCCTTTTTGATGGGCAGCCTGATCGGCGGCGCCGTCGGCGGACTCGTCGTCATCCGCATGCCGCCCGAACTTTTGCAGATAGGTCTTGGCGTCTTCGTTTTATGGTCGATCTGGGGACGTCTCCCCGCCCTGGCGTCCGGCCGTTGGGCCATGGCGATCACCGGGCTGATCTCGACCTTCTTGACCATGTTCTTCGGCGCGACCGGTGTCTTCGTCGCGTCGATGGTCAGAACACTCGGTTTTGATCGCCTGACCTTCGTCGCCAGCCATGCCGCCTGCATGACGTTGCAGCATGGCATCAAGGTGATCGCCTTCGGGCTGCTCGGCTTCGCGTTTGGCGACTATGCACCGCTGATGCTGGCGATGATCGCGAGCGGCGTGCTCGGCACCTATATCGGCCGTCTCGTCCTCAAGCGTACGCCGGATGAGCGCTTTCAGCTCATTCTTAACGGACTCCTCACCATCATGGCGCTACGCTTGTTGTGGCAGGGGGCGTCGGCGTTTCTTTAGGATGAGGCCGGGCGCTTTGGGAGGACGTAATGAAAACCAAGGTCGGCATCATCGGAGGCGGGCCATCGGGGCTTCTCCTCAGTCAGATCCTGCATCGCCATGACATCGACAGCGTCGTTCTGGAGCGGCGGTCTCGCGACTACGTGCTTTCCCGAATTCGCGCCGGTGTGTTGGAACAGGGGCTGACCGACATGCTGCGCGCGGCCGGCGTCGGTGAGCGTCTGGACCGGGAGGGTGAGCGTCACGGTGGTGTCAATCTGGCCTTCGCCGGGCGGATTGAGCATATCGACCTCGAAGGGCTAACCGGCGGAAAGACTGTGACCGTCTACGGCCAGACCGAGGTCACCCGTGACCTCTACGACGCACGTGACGCCATGGGCGGAACGGTGATCCACGAAGCCGAGGACGTGCAGCCCCACGAGATCGAGACGGAAAAACCCTATCTCACCTACAGCAAGGACGGCCGAAGCGAGCGCGTTGACTGCGATATCATTGCCGCCTGCGACGGCTTCCACGGCATCGGTCGTCAGTCCTTCCCGAAGGACGCGCTGCGTATCTTCGAAAAGATCTACCCGTTCGGATGGCTCGGCATTCTATCGAAGACACGGCCGGTGCATGAGGAACTGATCTACGCCAACCATGAAGACGGCTTTGCGCTTTGCTCCATGCGCTCGAAGACACTAAGCCGCTACTATGTTCAATGCCCGCTCGATGACGACCCGAAGAGCTGGTCGGACGAGCGTTTCTGGGAGACGCTGAAGAGCCGTCTGCCCAAGGACGTCGCCTCGAGGCTGGAGACGGGTCCGTCAATCGAAAAATCGATAGCGCCCCTCCGAAGCTTCGTCGCCGAACCTCTGTCGTTCGGCCGCCTATTCCTTGCGGGCGATGCCGGCCATATCGTGCCGCCGACGGGGGCCAAGGGGCTGAACCTTGCAGCCTCGGACGTGCAATATCTTTCCAGCGCCCTGATTGACCACTTTCGACGGGATGATGAGAGCGGGCTCGAAACCTACTCAGCGCGCGCCCTTCGCCGCGTCTGGAAGGCCGAGCGCTTCTCCTGGTGGATGACCAGACTGCTGCATCGCTTCCCGGAGAATGACGCTTTCGATGCCAGGATGCAGCTTGCCGAACTGGACTATCTCACCTCCTCGAAAGCGGCGATGATGGCGCTCGCGGAAAACTATGTCGGCCTGCCCTACGACTGAAGCCGGCGGACGATCTTATGGTTCCCGCGGCCTCGATGGCCAATCGGTCGTAAATTTGCGTTCTATTTCTTTGGGTTCGAAGCGATTTCTCATACACCATCTGATCTTGCGTAGTCAGGGAAATGCCTCGCCAGCATCGAATGAGGCCGCGCGCGTCGGTGTCGGATTTCCTTGGTGCCCGCCTTGAAAGTTCTCGAATGATTTCATGACCTTGTCGCGCCGCGTTGCGGCACACCGGAAGCGGTACGGGACGACACATGACGGAAGCGAGCGGGAGCTTTCACGGGACAAGTCACCCAAAGGGTCGTGCCGCGCAGCCGGTCCAGGGCGTCGTCATCGGTTTTGAGCGGTGCCCAAAGCCAAGAACAGGGGTGGCAACGCTCGTCGTCCTCTTCCTTGCCTGACATCGACTGCAACAGGATGAAATCAGTCGATAACTTTCAAAACGGGCTCCTAGGACGGATCCCGATCGGATGTGATCGGGATATACGCTCTATCTTTTTGTCTTGCCGCATTTCCTTGTCGGACAGGTGATTCCATCTGTTCGGGAAAAACTGTGATGGTGCAATACCCGTCGCACAAAGTCCTGACCTGCGGGTTCAGAAAGGTCACCGGCATTCACCCTTCCTTAGCCCACCATTGCTATCCTCCGGCAAGTCTCGCCGGTACAATAGAACCAGGGAAAACGCAAGACCGGAGGAGT
>JBCCIN010000536.1:0-2734 GCA_039028235.1 Pseudomonadota bacterium | reverse complement strand
GTGGTCGTTCTATAGGCGACGGCATGGAGATCGAGCCACCAGAGCGATGGCGAGAAATCATAGGCAAGGCGTGCTGTCGTCCGCTCGCCATCCCGGTCGCCCACCTCGCTCGGATCATCGGCCTCGACTTCGCCATTAAGTGCCGTCTCGCCGCTGTCGTCGAACCTGTCGAAGGAGAATTCCAGCCTCTGCGAAGCAGTCGGCTCGAAGCCCATCTTGCCGAGGAAATTGGTTGTCTCAAGTGCCGAGAAATCCAGGGTCGTGCCATCACCGAGCTCGATATCGTTCGAGTCCGCGTAATCCAAAGCGAAGAGCGCATCAAAGATCCCGGCCTGGCCGTAGACAGCGCCGAGCAGACCCAGTTCGTCATTGGCGGTGCGTCCACTGGCGCTGACGAAGGCGCCCAGCGGATCGCCAGGCGCAAGGAAATCATCGGCATCCTTGGTCTCGACGGAAAGCACGCCGCCGAGTGCGCCACTCCCGTAAAGCGCGGAACTCGGTCCCTTGACCACTTCAACGCGCTTCAACAAGGCAGGGTTGGCCAACACACGACCTTTGTGACCGCTTTGAAAGTTCTGACGTGTACCATCCTGGCGAATAATGATGCGATCGCTGCCCAGGCCGCGGATCTGCGGCAGTTCAGCCGTGCCTCGGGGTCCTCCAAGTGTGGTCACGCCCGGAAGTGTGCGCAGGATGTCATCCAACGAATCCGGCTGCAGCTTTTCCAAGGCCTCGCCTTCGACAACATCGACCGAAGCTGGAACCGTTCGCGTTGAACTTGGCGTTCTCGTCGCCGTTACGGTGATCGGATCTAGGCTGATCGCATCCACTTCTTGTGCAATGCCTGACGATGGCAAAAGCACCACGCAGCTGCCGAGTACGAACAGTCCTGTATGGACGACGCGTGCAGCGCCAAGTTCATTCATGCGAACCCTACCCATGTCTTTTCTTAGGTCATTGTTCTTCCTTCATATTAGGAATGATTATTAGTTGCAATATAGGAGGCGGGCTAGCAAGATCGCTTCGCTTAGGAAGGCAACGCACTGGGCTGTTAGGAAGCTGCACCGCTAAAGACGCTCGACGGCGGTCTCGTCTAAGGAAGCGCCAAACATCATCACAAACCATTGTCGAATGACACTATTGCTGACACCAAATAAGATAATCGACGCGTTGAGGCCGATACGTGGGTGCGAGCTTGAACGTCTACGCTTCAAACTGATCGGAGAGGAGTGGCGTCTTGCGTTTTCTTTGGATGATCGGCGGCAGCATCAGCCTTGGCGTCGGCGTGATCGGCGTCGTTTTGCCGCTGCTGCCGACAACGCCATTCTTGATCCTGGCCGCCTATTGTTATGCGCGATCATCGAAGCGGATGCATGACTGGCTGCTTAGTCACCACATCTTCGGTCCGCTGATTGAAGATTGGAACCGGCATGGCGCTATCCGACGATCAGCGAAGATCCTGGCAACGCTCTCGATCGCCTTCATCTTCGCGATTTCATTTTTGCTGCGCGTCGCCACACCGATCGTTCTTATCCAGGCGGCTGTCTTGTCAGCGGTTTTGGTCTTCATCTGGACGCGGCCTGACGGCCCTGCGAGTGACGGCGCCCGCTCCGGCCGGACTTGACGCTAGAGCCGGTCGGACCGAACCTTTATGGGGCAGCGGAGAACCTTCATGAGACTTGCCACGGCTTCTGCCGTAACGACGCTTTGCCTCGCGAACCTGGCCTGGGCGGCGGACTATAAGATGACGCTGATCGAGACCGGCAAGCGGGACTATTACTGCACGGTTAGCCTGCAGATCGAGAACGCGTCGGAGGAGGCGCTCGCCGACCTCAACGGTCACTTGGTCTCGCTGGTCGATGCCGAGGACGTCGGACGAAGCAAAGGCGGATCGTTCTTGAACGTCGGACCAGGCGCAACCGCGTCCGCTGAGTTCGAGACACCAGATGCGCCCTGCGATCAGATCACCGGCTACCGCTTTCTGGTCGGCGCCTGCCGCGTTGGCAAGTCGTTCCTGGATCAAGGCGATTGCGCAAAACGGATCGAGACAGAGACGCCGATCACGGAGGCCGTTGCCCGTTGAGGGGGCGGTTCGTCGTCACTTAAGCACGAAGCTGATGGGTACGACGAGGGTGAGGTTTGTTTCCTTGATGTCGTCCGGCATGGTCGGCAGCGGCTGTGCGCGCTCGATGAGGGCTGTGATGGCGCGGTCGAGGAGGCGGTGGCCGGAGCTTTTTTCGATGTTGTAGTCGAGAACCCGGCCTTCTCGGTCTATGATGAAACGCAGCGAGACCACGCCTTCGAGGCGTCGGGTCAGCGCGCCTCTGGGATAGACTTTGTGCTGTTCGAGCCAGGCCTGAAGCACGGCGAAGTAGTCGGCCCGCGCACCCACCGCGCCGCCGCCAGTCGCATTCTGGCCACTGCCTAAATCACCATCGTCCAGAGTACCGGCCTCACCTCCGGCGCCCGCCAGCTGAGCCGGCTCGGTTGTGACCTCCTCCGCCGGCGGATCGGGGGTGGTTTGCTCAGACGGCGGCGGTTTTCTTGGGGACGGCAGGACGGGTTCCGCAACGGTTTCCGGGTCCGGTAAACGCGCGGCCACCTGCTCCGGTATGACGTCGGCGGCCTCGGCAAGTTCCGGCGTCGCTTCGTCCAAGGCCTCGGGAGGGATGTCGGTCGTTTCAGGGATCGAACTATTTTGACTCTCAGCGACTGTCTCGTCCGGAGTGGATGG
>JBCCIN010000535.1:0-2751 GCA_039028235.1 Pseudomonadota bacterium | reverse complement strand
TCTTCGTGGTGATTTGGGCCGGCTGGCTTGCAGGCCACGTTAAAGAAGCTGCTAAAAAGTCGGGTCGCTTGATGAAAAGCCCTGGCTGTCGGCCGGGGTTTTTTGTTGGCGGAACGATGATATGACCGACCAGGGACCATGCCGGACCGATGCGGATCGCGAGGACGATCCGAGCGCTGGGCTGTCACCCATCGAAGTCGATGCTGAGACTCGATCATCGGAATCTGGCGCTATGCGCGTCACCGAGATGGCAGCGCTATCCGGACAACAGATGCGTCTTTCTTCCCCGGTCCGGCTGGACTGCGGCGCCGAGCTCGACCCGATCACAGTTGCCTATCAGACCTACGGCGAGCTCAATGCTGAACGCAGCAACGCCATCTTGGTTTGTCACGCCCTCACCGGCGATCAATATGCTGCGGATCGTCACCCGGTCACCGGAAAAGCCGGATGGTGGGAATTGATGATCGGCCCCGGCAGGCCGATCGATACCGACCGCTATTTCGTGATCTGCGCGAATATTCTCGGCGGCTGCATGGGGACGACCGGGCCGATGGAAGTGTCGGCAAGCACCGATAAACCCCACGGTCTGAGCTTTCCGGTCATCACTATCGGCGACATGGTCCGGGTCCAAGCTTGCCTGCTCGATCAGCTCGGAATCCGGCGGCTGTTCGCCGTGATCGGCGGTTCTATGGGAGGCATGCAGGTGCTGGAGTGGGCCGTCCGCTACCCGGACCGCGTGTTCAGTGCGTTGCCGATCGCCACCTCGGCTCGTCATTCGGCGCAGAACATCGCCTTCCACGAGGTTGGCCGACAGGCGATCATGGCAGACCCGGACTGGCAGGGGGGCGACTACTATCAAAGCGGTCACCGTCCTGTGCGCGGTCTCTCCGTGGCGCGCATGGCCGCCCACATCACCTATCTGTCAGAGCCTGCTTTGCATCGGAAGTTCGGCCGTTCGCTTCAGGACCGGTCCGAACTCACCTATGGTTTTGATGCCGATTTTCAGGTGGAGAGCTATCTCCGTCATCAGGGCATCACCTTCGTCGACCGCTTCGACGCCAATTCCTATCTCTACGTGACCCGCGCGATGGACTATTTCGATCTCGCCGCCGGCTTCGGTGGCGTGCTCGGCAATGCTTTCCAAGGATCGCCCTCACGCTTTTGCGTTCTCTCCTTCAGCTCCGACTGGCTGTTTCCGACGGCGGAGAGCCGGGATCTGGTGCGCGCTCTGACCTCAGTCGCGGCCAATGTGTCCTCTTGTGAATTCGAGACCGATCGCGGCCATGACAGCTTCTTGCTGGATGTGCCGGAATTTCACAGGGTGGTCGCTGGCTTTCTCGATGGCGCCGCATCCGCGGCCGGTCTTTCCTGAGATGTCGGCCGCAAACATCCTGCTAGACAGCGCAGAAGGTGACGCGACGGCGAACGACGCGACGCCGCCCCTCCGACAGGATCTGAGGCTGATCGCTGATCTTGTCGCGGTGAGGGCCCGTGTTCTCGATGTTGGTTGTGGCGATGGCGCACTGCTCGGCCACCTTACGCAGACCAAGGAGGCGGATGGGCGAGGGATCGAGCTGTCGCAGGCGGGCGTGAAGGAGTGCCTCGCGCGGGGACTGGCCGTGGTCCAGGGTGATGCCGAGAAGGATCTTCATCTCTACCCCGACGGTTCGTTCGACTACGTCATTCTGAGCCAGGCGATCCAGGCGATGAACCGACCGGACCAGGTGGTGGACGAGATGCTCAGGATCGGGAGTTTCGCCGTCGTCTCCTTTACCAACTATGCCCATTGGCGCGCGCGCTGGCATCTGCTTTGCGGGCGCATGCCGAGGACAGCGGCGGCCGGACCGTGGTATGCGAGCCCGAATATCCGGCCCTGCACGCTTGAGGATTTCGAGCTTCTATGTGGCGAACTCGGCGTCGTCATCGAGCGACGCATCTGCCTGACGGGGCAAGGCCAGGTCAGCCGACTTGCAGGCGGTATGTGGTTCGACAATGTGCTTAGTGAACAGGCACTGTTCGTCCTCAGTCGCCAGGCGGCTCAGGGATCAGGTGATCGACACTAGCGGTACGACCAGATCGGAGGGCCTGACCTGGGCGTCTTAAGACCTTGGCGTCAGATCGACGATCCTGGTCTTCAGGTTCGACGTCAACCGATGGTGTCACGCCATCAGATGGCAGGACGGATACTCGTTCAGCGGCGACGGCCGGACGTGCGGGCCTTAGGAACGGATAGGCCATGCGTCTTTTGCCGGTGTCTGCGGGAACCGCGGTGGCCGCATAGATCTGCTTTTGTGCGCGCATGACCAAGGTGCCTGCAAACTGCTGCGTGAGGCGAAGGCCGACCCGTTCCCATGCGACGGCGGTTTTCAAGAGCAGGTTTGAGCGAAAGGGCGGCACGAATAAAGCGAAGCCTGTTTTTTGCGGGGCGAACAGGTGACTTCTCAATAGCTGCTTTAGCTGGGTTGAGCTGTAGGGACGCCCCTGGCCAAACGGAGTGCGCTCGCTCAGGCACCAGAGCCCGCGGCGATTGGGCACGATGACGATGATCTCGCCATCATCGGCGAGGATGCGCCAGACTTCGCGCAAGAGCCGCCCTGCGCGCTCGGTCGTTTCGAGGGCATGCACGATCAGCACACGATCGACGCTGCGATCAGCGATCGGCAAGTCGTCTTCCACACCGAGCGCCGTAAGATTTGGCCTTTTCTTGGGCCAGCGCATCACGCCCTGCGCTCGCGGCATGATGACCGCAGC
>JBCCIN010000534.1:0-2758 GCA_039028235.1 Pseudomonadota bacterium | reverse complement strand
GGCCGTCGTTACCAGGCGATCGAGCCTGACGATGGCTACTTCACCTACTACGAGACGGATGGGCCGGATGTGCTGACATGCGATGCCTATTTGCAGCGCGTCAACAGCCCTACGCCCATGACCGAGCGCATCATGCGCGATAGCTTCACTGATATGAGCCGCACTGTCTGCCGGCGGGCTTTTGTGTTTGGCCGGATGCGAGGCGCGTTTGCGGCAACGCTTCAGATGAACCGCCTATCGCCGGAGGCCTGGCTCCGCGACTGGGCCGCATCGGAGCCATGGGTTGCGTCGATCGCACGGATTGAAGGATGGCAGGCAGTCGATGATGGGCTGCCGGAGTCGACCGAGGCTCGGCTTCGCGGCGGGGACGAGCGGATCGAGGCCTGCCTGTTCATCGAAACGCTGAGGGAAGAGGACTGCGTTTCGGCGCTGGAGAACCTGGCATCGGAGCTCGATGTTCCCAATACGCAGACCGGTATCTACCGTCTTCTCTGCGAACTAACATCTTCTCAAAGCAGTCCTTGAACAGGAGTCCAGAGGCAAGATGAAACAGAAAAACACCGCGCTGGTCGTCGGCGCGACTGGCGTTGTCGGGCGCAATCTCCTGAGGCATCTGCTGTCGCTGGAAGACTGGGACGTCATCGCCGTTTCCAGGCGGACGCCGGATGTGACCGGAGACTATCGCCATCTCAGTGTCGACCTGCTCGACCCGGATGACTGCAAGGCGAAGCTCTCGGATGGGCTGGGCATCACCCATGTGTTCTTTTCAGCCTATGTCGAGAAGGAGGACTGGGCCGCGACCGTGGCACCGAATGTCGCCATGCTGGTCAATCTCATGGACGCCATCGAGCCGTCGAACCCGGGCCTACAACATGTCAACCTGATGCATGGCACCAAGTGGTACGGCAATCATCTTGGCCCCTTCAAGACGCCGGCGTCCGAGGATGACCCGCGGCATATGCCGCCGAATTTCTATTACGATCAGCAGGACTTCATCGCCGCGCGCCAACAGGGCAAGGCTTGGACCTGGTCGGCAGCGCGGCCGCATGCGATCTGTGGCTTTGCCACCGGCAATCCCATGAACCTGGTGATGGTGCTCGCCGTCTACGCGACGATTTCGAAGGTTCTGGGCCTGCCGCTTCGTCACCCCGGCTCCCGGCAGAACGCCGCCGCCCTGTTTCAGGTGACCGATACGGCGCATCTGGCGAAGGCCGTGCTCTGGATGTCGACGGCTGAGGAGGCAGCCAACGAGCCCTTCAACGTCACCAATGGCGACATTTTCCGCTGGGAGACCATGTGGCCGGCCTTCGCTGACTATTTCGACATGGATCTCGCCGAGCCGCAGCGGATCGACCTGCCGCTGATGATGGCCGACAAGGCGGAGCTCTGGGCGCGTCTGGTCGACGAGCATGACTTGCAGCCGATCGCTTATGAAAGGCTGGTCGGATGGAACTACGGGAGCTTTGTCTTCACGCCGGAGTTTGACGTCATCTCGTCCACGACCAAGGCCCGCCAGTTCGGCTTCCATGACGTGGTGGACTCGAAGGCGATGTTTCTTCGACAGTTCGATCAACTCCGCGCCGAACGGGTCATCCCGACACTTTGAGGCCTCGATCTGGAGGTAGGGCATGATGGATGTGGCTCTCGACGACACCACCCAACACGCCAGTGACTGGTTGAGGCAGCTGGAGCGCGCGCTGACGCATTCGTCTCCCGAAGCTCTGGAGCCCTTGTTCCTTCCTGATGCCTATTGGCGCGACGCTCTTGCGCTGACCTGGAACCTCGAGACCTTTGAATGTGCTCCGACCATCGCCGATCGTCTCTGGAGCGGCGCCAACACGGCAGGCCTTGCTTCATTGCAGCTGGATCGATCGGCGCCCGCCCCACAGCTTGTCGAGCGCGTTGGACGCCCATGCATCGAGGCCTTCTTCACCCTCGAAACGACGGTCGGGCGTGGACGAGGCATCGTGCGGCTTGTGACAGAAGACGGTGAGATCTGGCGGGCCTGGACGTTGCTCACGGCGCTGGAGGAGTTGAAAGGCTTCGAGGAGACGACCGGCGACAACCGACCGATCGGCCAGTCCTACTCACGGGACTTCGAGGGGCCGAACTGGCTCGACAAGCGGGCCGAATCAGAGGCCTATGAGGACCGTGATCCAGTCGTCCTGGTGGTCGGCGGCGGACAGGCCGGCCTCTCGATCGCGGCGCGCCTGACCCAACTCGGGATCGATACCCTGATTGTCGACAAGCATGAGCGCGTCGGCGACAACTGGCGAAAGCGCTACCATGCGCTCACGCTGCACAATCAGGTGCACGTCAACCATCTCCCCTACATGCCGTTTCCGCCGAACTGGCCCGTCTACATTCCGAAAGACAAGCTCGCCAACTGGTTCGAGTTCTACGCCGAAGCGATGGAGTTGAACTTCTGGACCGGCCATGAGCTGGGCGAAGCGACCTATGACGATGCCAGTCAAACCTGGTCGGCGACCCTGCGCCGGGCCGATGGCAGCTTCCGCACACTACGCACGCGCCATATCGTCATGGCAACCGGCGTTAGCGGCATTCCCAACATGCCGGACCTCCCGGGTCTTGATGACTTCTGCGGCGAGATCGTTCATTCCAGTCGGTACAGCGACGGCGAAGATTGGCGTGGCAAGTCCGCCGTGGTCATCGGCACTGGCAATAGCGGCCATGACGTCGCGCAGGACCTCGCCTCCAGCGGCGCCGACGTGACGCTGGTGCAGCGAAGCTCGACGCT
>JBCCIN010000533.1:0-2771 GCA_039028235.1 Pseudomonadota bacterium | reverse complement strand
GATAGCCAGGACACTGGCAGCGGTGACGATCAGGGCAACGATAGCCAGGACACCGGCAGTGGTGACGATCAGGGCAACGATAGCCAGGACACCGATAGCGGCGATGATCAGGGCAACGATAGCCAGAGCGACGACGGCGATGATGACGACGGCGATGATGACGACGACGATGATGACGATGACGACGATGACGATGATGATGATGACGATGATGATGATGATGACGGTTAGCCCGTCGCCTGGCAGCAGCGTGATCGGACGGAAAACCGGATCCTGAGCGCGCCTTCGACGACGACGATGGCCGATCGCGACGGCCAATCACCAGGACGATGCCTGTAGCGCCATCGTCACGACATCAAGGCTGACACAGACTTTATGTCGTCCTCTTGGCGAGCAGCATGTCTCGCCAATTGCGGCCGAACTCTTTCAAGCATCCATCGCGAGCCTTGCAACCGCAGCCCCGGCTCGCCGCAATAACAACAGAAATCGTAAGTTTTTTCCTCCGGCAGCCTTGCCATCCTTTTGTCACGATGCTGTAATTCTTTGTGGGTGATTTGCACACAAAATGAGTCGCGTTTGCCCACAGAGGAGATCGCCATCGCGATCTCACCAATCAAAAATAGGCGAAAGGAGCCTCAAATGCGCGATTTGAAACCAGAAGAACTTGAGCAGGTCTACGGTGCCGGAGGATGCGGTCGTCGGCGGCGGCGTCGTCGGCGTCGGCACTACTATGGCGGTGGCGGCAGCAGCAGCGGTGGTGGCAAGCATCGCGGCGGCAGCAGCAGTGGCGGCAAGGGTGGCAGCAGCAGCGGCGGCAAGAAGGGCGGCAGCAGCTAGGCTGTCCTCCAGCCAACTCTGTTGGGTTCCTTCGATCCCCCAACATCGAAGCCCAATCTGAGCAGAAACGCCCCCGCCAATTCACGGCGGGGGCGTTTCCTGCTGATGGTCGCTGGCATTGCCCCTCTTGGACGACTGAGATGATGAAGGATATGACCGATCCAACCGGCGCGGATGGTGGGGAGATGACGTCACACCTCACCAATCCATCCGGAAGCCCAGCTGATAAGGCGCACAGGACACCTCCATCGGCCGTCGACGAGATCCGCCTGCTCGGCCAGCCTTCGCTGGAAGATCACCTTCAATTCGTGGGAAGACACGTCGTCGACGGCGCATCGATGGACCGAGCATCGATCGCCGATCGATGGCGCGCAGCCAACGACTGCTATCGCGGACTGGAGGTGACCGAAGACGGCATCGCCGACGAAATCGATATTCAGCCGCTTCCGGCCTATCTCGCCCCCCTGATCACGGAGACCGAAGCCGATCCGCGCTACGGCTATACCTTCGATACCTTCCCGACCACCATCGCCATGGTCGAGCTCGATCGTCTGGTCGTGTTCCAGACCCATATCATCCGCAGCTTTGCCGATAGCCAGGCGCAGCACCTCGATCAGCCCGACAACCCGATCGCGCTCTATCGCTTCTGCCAGCCGCCGCCGAGTGCCGCGTCGTCGATCGAGCTCCAGGAGATGGGCCGTCGCCGCTACGTCTTTTCGTCGCCCTCGACGGATCTTCGCCAGCATGAGCCGATCGTGCTCCGCCCCGAGCAAGTCAGCGATCATCGGACCTTCGGGCCGGTCGGCGCCTATATCGGCATCCCCGTCGGCTTCGGCTCCAACTTCTTCACCGGCATTCGCTATGGTGATCGGATTCTGCTGCACAACGGCTATCACCGCGCGTTCGCGATGCGTTCGCGGGGCGTCACGCACGCGCCCTGCATCATCCAGACGGTCACGCGGCGGGATGAGCTCGAAGTCGCGGCCAAAAGGCAGGTCGCCGATGATCCAGCGTTCTACTTCGCCGCCGCGCGCCCACCCCTGCTCAAGGATTTCTTCGACGAGCGGCTCGCCGAAAGCTTCAAGGTCTACGCGACCAAGAAGATGGTCGAGGTGACCTTCGACGTGCGCGACTTCACCGTGATGGCGTAGGACGGCGACGGCATGGAACCAACGTCACGAGCCGTCGCCCGGCGGGGTTCTTCGAAGGTCGATCAGCCGCTGTTCCGTTCGGAAGCCGTCGCCGCCCAACAGACGCAATGGCTCGGGACGGTCCTCCTCGCTCCGAGTATTTCGCACAAACTGTTCGCCCTGTTCGCCGCGATCACCGCCGCCGCGATCATCGCCTTTCTCGTCCTCGGCGACTACACGCGCAAGGAACGTGTCCAGGGCTGGCTTGTACCCGATCAGGGCTTGATTCGGATTTTCGCCCCCCAGGCCAGCGTCATAAAAAACGTGAGTGTCAATGACGGCCAGAGGGTCGAGCAAGGCGATCCACTGCTCGTTTTGTCGACCGAACTGCAGAGCGAAACCCTGGGCGCCACCCAGGAAGAGGTCACCCGGCACCTGCGCAGCCGACGCGACAGCCTGATCGAAGAGCGGCAGCGCAAGGATGCGGTCCACGCGCAAACCACATTGTCGATCAAAAGCCGTCTCGTGGCGCTCGACATCGAAAAGAACCATCGGGACAAGGAACTGGAGGTCCAGCGCCAGCGGGTCGAGCTCGCGACCGCCAATGTCGAACGCCTCATCGATCTGCGTGAGCGCGGGCTGATCGCCGGCCAGCGATGGCAGCAGGTGGAAGATGAACGCCTCGATCATCTGGCACGGCTGGAATCCCTGGAGCGCGAACGTGCCGAGGCCGATCAGACGTGGCTTACGCTGAAGGCCGAGCAAAACAGCCTGCCGTTCAACCACCAGATCGAGATCGCCAGG
>JBCCIN010000532.1:0-2780 GCA_039028235.1 Pseudomonadota bacterium | reverse complement strand
CGTCTGAGCCCGCCGCGGCCGTGATAGGTGATATAGAAGGACGCGATGATCGCCAGCAGCACCTGCGCCGTGCAGATATTGCTGGTCGCCTTGTCGCGGCGGATATGCTGCTCGCGTGTCTGCAGCGCCATGCGCAGCGCCGTGCGGCCCGCAGCATCCACGGAAACACCGATCAAGCGGCCAGGCATGGCGCGCTTATAGGCGTCGCGGGTCGCGAAAAAGGCAGCATGCGGCCCGCCATAGCCCATAGGCACGCCGAAACGCTGGGCACTGCCGACGACGATATCAGCCCCCATCTTGCCGGGCGGGGTGATCATCACCAGAGCCAGAAGATCGGTCGCGACGATCGAAAGCGCACCCGCTTCCCGAAGGGCAGCCATCACATCCCAGTAATTTCTGATTTCGCCGCTGGAGCCGGGATAGCTTAGGAGCGCGCCGAAAACCGACGACGGATCGAGATCCTTTTCCGGATCGCCGGTGACGATCTCGATGCCGAAGCCCTCGGCACGGGTTGCGAGGACGGCCAGCGTCTGCGGATGGCAATCCGCGTCGACGAAGAAACGATCGGATTTTGCCTTGGCGACGCGCTTCGCCATGGCCATGGCCTCGGCGGCGGCGGTCGCCTCGTCGAGCAGGGAGGCATTGGCGATTTCGAGGCCGGTGAGATCGCAGACCGCCTGCTGAAAATTCAGGAGCACCTCGAGCCGGCCCTGGCTGATTTCGGCCTGGTAGGGAGTGTAGGCGGTATACCAGCCAGGATTCTCCAAGACGTTTCGGAGAATCACTGTCGGCGTGATCGTGCCGTAATAGCCCATGCCGATCATCGAGGTCTTGATCTCGTTGGCATCGGCCATGGCCTTCAGATGGGCGAGGATCTGGGTCTCGGTCCTGGCTGCCGGCAGGTCAAGGGGACCTTTGCTCCGAATGTTAGCCGGTGTCACCTTGTCGATTAGATCGTCGAGCGACGAGGCACCGACGGCCTCCAGCATCGCGTCGATCTGCCTTTCGTCGGGTCCGATATGCCGCCTGGCAAAGGCGTCGTCGAGCCGCTGATCGTCAAGGGTGAAAGTGGTGTCGGCCATCGGGCGCTCCAACGGTTTCAGTCGTTCGATAAGTCAGCGGTCCAGCACGCCGCTGGCGGTCCGGTTCGTCGCCGGTTCACATTGCGGCACGCTGCTGTCTAGGAAAGGGTTTCGAGGAATTTCTGGTAGGCGTCGCTGTCCATGAGGTCGTCGAGTTCGCCTTGGTCGCCAACCTTGATCTTGCAGAACCAGCCCTTGTCTTCGGGGCTGTCGTTCAC
Organism: Pseudomonadota bacterium; assembly: GCA_039028235.1. Lineage (GTDB taxonomy): Bacteria > Pseudomonadota > Alphaproteobacteria > Geminicoccales > Geminicoccaceae > JANQPX01. The sequence continues at coordinate 1,480 of JBCCIN010000532.1, read as the reverse complement.
CTGCACGGGTTCGTCGCCGAGCGTGTCGTTGACCTCGACCACCTCGCCGCCGATCGGCGCGTAGACGTCGCTCGCCGCCTTGACGCTTTCTACCACCGCCATGTCGTCGCCCTTGGTGAGCGATTTCCCGACGTCCGGCAGATCGACGAACACGATCTCACCGAGCTGTTCTTGAGCGTGATCGCTAATGCCGACCGTGGCGACGTCGCCGTCAACCTGCAGCCATTCATGCTCTTTGGTGTAGAGGATCTTTGCCATGTTCTTCTCCGGTTCTTGTTGAATGTCGTGACGTCAGCGCTTGTAGCGATGGGGCACGAAGGGCATCGAGGCAACAAGTGCTGGGTGAGCTTTTCCCCTGACCAGGAGGCTGATCTCAGTTCCGGGCTCGCGATGGTCGGGCGGGACGTAGCCCATGGACACCGGCCCGCCAACCGTCGGTCCGAAACCGCCGCTGGTGACCATGCCGATGGTACGGCCGTCCCGATCCTGAATCTCGGTGCCGTCCCGGGCAGGTGCCCGCCCTTCCGGCCTGATCCCCACCAGCGAACGCTCTGGACCGTTGACCAGTTGCTTCTGAATCACGACCGCACCGGGGAACCCGCCCTCCTCGCGCCGGCGCTTGCCGATCGCCCAGGCGAGGCCGGCCTCGATCGGCGTGATCTCCGGCGAAAGTTCGTGTCCATAAAGGCAAAGCCCTGCCTCCAGGCGAAGGCTGTCACGCGCGCCGAGCCCGATCGGCAGAACCCGCTCGTCTGCCAAAAGACGTCGAGCAAAGTCCACCGCGTCGCCGGCGGCGACCGAGATCTCGAAGCCGTCCTCGCCGGTATAGCCGAGCCTCGACACTCGGGCCGGGACGCCGGCCAGCGTCGACTCCATCGTCTGCATGAACTTGAGGTGAGCCGCCTCGGGTGCCAGATCGGCAAGGACGTCGGCTGCAGCCGGACCCTGAAGCGCCAAAAGGGCCTTGTCCGTCAGCTCTTCCACTTCGCACGCCGTCTCGAGGTTTGAGCGCATATGGGCGATGTCGGCATCCCGGCAGCCGGCATTGACCACCACGAACAGACCGTCTGCGGTGCGGCTCGCGATCAGGTCGTCAAGGACGCCGCCGTGGTCGTTGGTGAAGACTGTGTAGCGGGCGCTGCCTTCCTTCAGGCCTTCGATATTGCCAGGCACCAGTCGCTCGAAGGCGTCAACGGCACGCTCGCCTCGCAGGCGGACCTGGCCCATATGGGAGACGTCGAACAGACCGGCCTTTTCCCGGCAATGGCGGTGCTCGGCCATGATGCCGGCGGCATATTGGACCGGCAGAGACCAGCCGGCGAAGTCGACGATCTTGCCGCCAAGCTCGACATGCAGGTCGTAAAGCGGGGTTCTTTTGGTCTCGGATTCAGCAGCGCTCACAGGTCCGGTTCTCCAGCGTGGAGCTAAGGGGCATGTCACTGCCCACGAAAAGCCCCCTCTGTCCCGAACCTGAGAGATT
>JBCCIN010000531.1:0-2800 GCA_039028235.1 Pseudomonadota bacterium | reverse complement strand
CAGTACTGTGTGATGGGCAAGCCGTCGACACGCTCGAGGGCGAACCACGGCCGGCCGTCCTGGGTCACACCGCCGTCGAGCAGCCGGGCGATGCGCGCATCGTCCATCTGTGCCAGAATCTGGCGCTCGCGCAGGAATCGCTTGGCGATCTGGTCGCTGTCCATGCCACGCTTGATCAGCTTGAGGGCGGCTGGCTGCTCGAACTGGCCATCGTCGCGCTGCGCCGCGTAGACCACCCCCATACCACCGCGCCCGAGCTCTTCGCCAATGCGCCAGGGGCCGATCCGTTCCGGCGCCGAGTCGATCACTGCATCGTCCGCTGGCGTCAAATCTCGTAACAGGCCATCGGGCGGCGCCAGCTCGACTGGCGATGCGCCCCAGGACACCGTGCTGGTGACGCCAGTTTCCCGCGCCCGGACCTCCTCATGGGCAGCGAGCAGCGATTCGACCTCGCGGCGCAGCGCCTCATCGCCGGCGCAGGCTTGTTCCAGCCAGGCCTCACGCTCACCGCCCTCGAGGGTCGCCGCCTCGGCGAAGAGGGCGCTGATACGCTGCCAACGTGCCTTCTTCACCTCATGGTTCTCTCGTTTGTCCTAGTCGATCGGCCGCGGCGTGGAGCTCTCGATGCCAATCGAGCCTATCGCCCGCAATCAAGTCACGGACAGATTCTATCCGGCAAGTTTCGGGCCGGCCGCCGACTCTCGAGGGCTCCGACGTCGCACAATTCAAGAGCCGAACCGTTCATTTCGTGAATGGCGTCCACCAACGGCAGAGGGAACGGATCTGAAGCCTGTTTGCAACTGCAATTCACGAGCCGAACCGTTCACGGCGTGAATGGCGTCCACCAACGGCAGCGGGAACGGATCTGAAGCCTGTTTGTAACTGCAATTCACGAGCCGAACCGTTCACGGCGTGAATGGCGTCCACCAACGGCAGCGGGAACGGATCTGAAGCCTCACTGGGTGAGAACGCTCGCGGCCATCATTAGTGGCTTCTGTGCGATCAAGGCGGGCTACGCAATGGCCGGCAAGGGCCCTCGAGGCATCGCAAGAACGCGACACTTTAAATCCACCGGCAAGGATCGACTCACGGCGCCCGGTACTGCGATGGGGTCTGGCCCGTCCACCGTTTGAAGGCTCTCCGAAAGGCACGGTCGTCGGAATAGCCTACTAGCTGCGCGACCTTCTCGATGGTGAATCTGGAATCGCTCAAGAACTCCTTGGCGCAGGTGGCCCGGATCTGGTCGATCAACCTCCTAAGGGAAGATCCATGAGCCGCGGTCAGGCGTTGTGCCGACCGAAGACTCATTGACGCTCTCGCGGCCGCCGCCCGACCGCCGAACTCGCCGATCGCTGCGTTGCAGACAATAGCCTCGCGGAGCTTGGCAAATTGGGCCGGAAAGCTCTCTTGGGCGATGCTGTCCGCGACCTGCGCGAAGTGCTGCGCCACGTAGGCAAACAACGCGGTATTGGCATGACTGATGGCTGTCTTCATCCGATCCTGGCGAAACACGATCTCAGTCCGCGGCTCGTGGAAGTCGACAGGCACGCCGAAGTGGAGCCTGTAGGCCGCTGGCGATCCCCATGGACCCCAGCTGAAACCGATCCGTTCGACCGCATCCTCGGCACCGAGGAACTCGCGGATCATTCGAATCAGCAACGCGACCATCAGCTCGGATGTACGCCCGTTGTCGATCTCTTCGATCGGGTGACCGCCGGTCAACACCGCGCTCTCGTCCCGTTCGATCAGTCTCAACTCCAGGCGGTCGGCTATCACAATCCGATTCTTGATCAGCAACCCGAGCGCCTGGCGGAGGTCTGTCGCAAACTGCATACCCTCTGCGAGGCCGGCGTAACAAGAGAATGGCGCTGCTTTGGCCATGCGGAGTGTGAGCGCTTCGCTGGGGCATTCTTGCTCCAGCGCCCGCCACAGCCGCGGGGCTACGTCATCGGGTCCACGGCCAAGGGGATTGACCAGGTCCAGACCAGACACGCCGCAAGCCTGGTTGATTTGCTCCATCGTCCAGCCACATGAAAGCGTGAACGCTACGGTCGTCATTCCGATCGTGCCGTGAGCCCTTGGCTTGGCCAATTGGCGCGTTATGTCCGCTCTGGAAACCGAAATGTCCTTCCAACCCGGACTCGACTTTTTCACAATGCCACCGTCTTCGACATTGCGCCAGATGCTAAGCGGTCGAGAGAGCGGATCGCAAACGTCAATCACTGCAAGACGATTCGCGTTGCCTCAGAGGCCGCTCGCCCTACGGCCAATGATGCAACGTCGCGAGGGCCGATTCTCGGGCCGAAGGTGGAAATCTCTAAGCAAGACGGTCAAGGAAAGGGAACCATGGAAGCACCAGTCTACGGACGGATGACACGAACGCTCCATTGGGTCAGCGCGCTTCTACTACTCGGCATGGCCGCTGGTGGGGCCGTGATGACACGACTGCCGGCCGGTGTGGTGCAGGCTGGGCTCTACCGGCTGCACGTCGGGCTGGGATTGATCGTACTGTTGCTGACGATTGTCCGTCTTGCTTGGAGACTTCGAGATCCCTGGCCGGCCGCGCCGCCAGGATTGTCGGCCGGACGCGAGCGTGTGTTCAAGTGGAACCACATCCTGCTCTACGCCTTCGTGATCGCCTCGCTAGGGAGCGGAGCAGGGTAAGACCTCGCCGTAGCCCGTCGCCGAGAGTCGGCGGGATCGTTCCTAGGCCGAGTTGGGTCCGATCAGAAGGGCAGCGTGACGGTGCCTGGGCAGCGAATCGCCGCGATGGCTGCTTGGCGGAGATAGGCTCTGGGCT
>JBCCIN010000530.1:0-2814 GCA_039028235.1 Pseudomonadota bacterium | reverse complement strand
CAGCGCTTTTGCCTGGCGGCTGCTGAAATCAGCAGGTTTTCCAGGGCTGTATGTTCGTGAAAGAGCTGCGGGATCTGGAAGGCGCGGGCGACACCCATGCGCGTGATCTCGCGCGGCTGCTTGTTGGTGATATCTGTGTCCATGAAGGACACGGTGCCAGCGCTCGGCTTCAGATAACCGGTACAGATATTGAGAAACGTGGTCTTGCCGGCGCCATTCGGACCGATGATCGCGAGGTTTTTGCCTTCGTGGATCTGGATGTCGACGTCATCGGCTGCGACCACGCCGCCAAAGCGGATCTCCAGGCCTTTGGCTTCGAGCAGGGCCGCCGCGCTCATTCCGCAGCCTCCGGCGTCGCGCCGGCGCGGGTTTGTTTCTCACGGGCATGCCGCCTGGGCACAAGCAAGTTAATGAGGTTGTCATACAACCCCACGAGACCGCGTGAGGCGTAGAGGATGATGGCGAGGAGGACGAAGCCGAGGATCATCTGCCAGACGTCGGCGGCGAAGGCGGCGGCGTAGTTGCGCACCATCTCGTAGACGAGCGCGCCGACGAAGGCGCCGGCAACCGAACTGGCGCCGCCAAGTATCGCGATGAAGACCAACTCGCCCGAGCGTACCCAGTAGGTGTATTCGGGCGTCACCAGACCTTGCGCGACGGCCATGATCGCGCCGCCGAGCCCACAAAGACCGGCGGAGACGATGTAGGCGACGAGCAGTGTCTGGCGGGCCGAGATGCCAAGATATTCCAGGCGTGTCTCATTGGTCTTGATGGTCTTGACCATATGCCCGATGGGACTGTCCAAGAAACGGTGCACGGCCCATGCGACCAGGATTGCAAGGACGAAGCCGCCATAACAAAGGAGGGTCTCGAACGGCTCGCGCTCCATCTCAATGCCGAGCACGGTCGGCCGCGCGAGCTGCATGCCGTCATCGCCGCCGGTATAGTGATAGAATTTCTCCAGCAGGGTGTAGAGGATCATCGAGAGCGCGAGATTGAGCATCCCGAAAAAGATGTAGCGGTAGCGCACCACGAAGAGACCGGCGACGAGGCCGATGACCAGGGCTGCGAGCGTACCGAAGACCAGCATGAGCAAAAGCTCACCGCCGCCCAGCCACTTGCCGAGGAAGGCCGCACCATAGGCGGCAATGCCGAAGAACAGGGCATGGCCGAAGCTGACCTGACCCGCATGCAGCAGCACGACAATGCCGAGCACAGCGAGCCCTTTGGCGATCACCAGGGTCAGCACCACCTGGCTCCAGGGTGCGATGATCGGAAGGCTGGCGACACCAGCCAGGAGCAGAACGGGAAGTATCGTTCGGAGCGAGAGCGTCATATTTTTCGCACGTTCGCACGGCCGAACAGGCCTTCGGGGCGGATCAGCAGGACGACCAGCATGATCAGGTAAGGCATCAGATCGGCAAGTTCCGGTGCCATATAAACGGCGAAGCTTCGCCCAAGGCCGATGAGAAGAGCGGCGACCGCGGCGCCCTCGATCTGGCCAAGCCCGGCGGTCGCCGCGACCGCGAAGGACAGCACGATCATATTGGCGCCGATGCCCGGCAGGATGGAGGTTGATGATGAGTGCATGGCCCCACCGAAGCCGGCGAGCGCTGCGCCGATCACGAAGGTGATCAGGTAGACCCGATCGGCGTCGATACCGATGGCGGTGGCTGCCTCGCGATCCTCGGTCACCGCGAGGATCAGGCGGCCTTGCTGGGTTGAGCGCAGGAAGTAGCGAAGGCCGAACAGGACCACGAGCGCCATCAAGGGCATCAGTATGAGCTGATAGGTCGAGTAGATGACGCCGAAGACCTCAACGGTGCCCAGCATGTCCGAGGCCGAGGACTGCCAGAGCGGGTTCACGCCCCAGACCAGGCGCTGCACGTCTTCGAGGATCATGAAAACCGCGAAGGTAACGAGGAGCTGCAGCGCATCTTCCTTGGCGTAGATGCGGCTCAGCAGCAGCTTTTCGATCGGGCCGCCAAGCGCGATGCCGACGACACAGGCGGCAACGATCATCACGGGATAGGCGATCCAGGCTGGCGCGCCCGCTGCGATGAGGTAAAGACCGACTGAGGCCGTGATATAAGCGCCGATCGCGTAGAAAGAGCCGTGGGCAACGTTCAGGATGCGCAACACGCCGAAGATCATGGTGAGCCCGACGGCGACCATGAACACCATGGCTGCATAGGCGATGCCATCGAACACGGCGAGTGCAAAAAGCGTTGCATCCATGTGGTGTGACCACCTCATTGACTTGAACCTTGGGCGCCTGGATTGAAGGTATGCGCCCAAGTCCTAAAGAGCCTGAAACCTGTCCTTTACAGCTTACGGGCTGGGCGGGACGGTGCCGAGCACCGCCCCGTGCACCTTGTTATTGACCGTGGCTGTGGGTCGTGACGCTGACCGTGTCCACGAAGTCCGGAGACAGCGAGCCTAGCCAATCGATCGACACCTGACCCACCGGCGTCTGCAGCTCCGTGCCGTCGAACAGCATCATATTGTCGAACAGCATGAAGTCGTAGCCCTCGACCGCCGCAGTCGTGCCCAGGAGCTGGTCTTCGAGACCCTGATTGTCCTCTCGAAGCGTGATCTCACCACCGAGACCTTTGAAGGTCAGCCCCTTCATCGCATCCACCACCTGTTCGCGCTCCGGCCATTCGCCGCCATTGGCCTCGATCGCCTTTTCGTAAGCGCCCTTCAAGGCGGCGATCGCCTGGGAGATGTGGAAGGTCGGGTAGATCGGATAGTCTCCGGTCTTCTCCTTGTATTCCTCGACGAAGGCCTGGAAGTCTGGATCGTCCCTGACGT
>JBCCIN010000529.1:0-2819 GCA_039028235.1 Pseudomonadota bacterium | reverse complement strand
GCCGGAAAATCCCTGGCGATCGAACCGCTGGTGTTCGATCTCATCCGTTTCCTTGCCGAGAACACCGACCGCGTGTCGACCAGGGACGATCTTATCGAATGCGTCTGGCAGGGTCGGATCGTCTCCGATGCGACGATCGCTGGCTGCATTAAATCAGCGCGCAAGGTGCTGGGCGACAATGGTACGAAGCAGAGATTCATCCGCACCGTCCGCGGACGGGGCTTTCAGTTCGTCGCCGATGTAACGAAGCATGGTCAGGGAGGGCCGGCTACGCCGCCGCCGGAACCTCACGGTAATCGGGCAACGCTGCCGTCGCTGATCGTGCTGCCGTTCCAAGCCTTTGGTCGTGATCCAGATCTCACGGCCTTGGCCGATGGTCTCGTGGAGAACATGACCACCGCTCTGGTGCGCGTTCCGCTCCTTTCGCTTGCCTCGCGTTCGTCGAGCTTCGCTCTCAAGGGAAAGGCCGTGAGCGCCGCCGACGTCAGACGCGATCTCGGTGTTGACTACATGCTGGAGGGCAGCGTTCAAGTGGTAGCGGACAAGATCCGCGCCAATGTTCAACTGATCGAGACCGAGGGCGGCTTTCATCTCTGGGCGCAGCAGTTCGATGCTGCGCAGGGTCCGACCACGCTCGATGATCTCCTTAATCAGATTCTTCCCCGGCTCGAATCTCAGCTCGTTCGGGCCATGCTCGATAGTCTCGGCAATGATGATGGCGATCTCAGCGCCCGCCAGTTGCTTCTAAAGGCAAGCGGACTCCTGTCCTTGAAGGGCTGGCATAAGGACACGTTCGAGGAGGCGGCGGATCTGCTCAGGCAGGCCGTCGGCCTCGAGCCGGATCTGGCGCTGGCCCACGCGCATCTGGCGCTCATTCTCGGTCTCGGCCATCGCGTCGGGCTGCTCGGGAAGTCGAACAAGGTCATTTCGGAGGCCGCCGATGAGGCCGCGGCGGCGCTTCGGCTCGACAATATGGACTCGGCGACTGTGGCGCTCGCTGCCTGTGCGCTTGCCGACATCGGCCAAGCCGAACGCGCCCTGCCCATGCTCAAACGAGCGATCGACCTCAATCCTGGCAATGGCCATGCCTTCGCCGCTCTCGGATCGGCAGAGTTCATTCTCGGGCAGACGGATGATGCCATCGAGAACTTGAAACACGGCATCGCCATCAGCCCCATGGATGCGCGACTTTCGGTTTGGAAGTCCGTTCTCGCCCTCGCGCATTTGCTGCTCGGCGAGATCGGCGCCGCCAAAGCCGCTGCGCTCGATGCCTGTCAGGCCGACCACCAGGCCTATATTCCGCACGTGGTGCTCGCCGCCGTTCATCTAACTGCTGAGGATCAGGATGCAGCCCGCGCCGCCATGGGCGATTGTCTCAGGATCAAACCCGACCTTTCCGCCTACGAAATTTTCAGCCTGGTCGGGCGCAAGACAGGCCTCTTCCTGGAAAAGCTCAAAAGGTCGCTCTGATCTCTGCCGATCAACAAGGGCCACTCAAGAAGGACACAATGATCGGATTGACCAGATCGGGGCGCGCCAGAGGCGCCATGTGTCCGCCCTCAGGGATCTGTACGAATTGCCAGGCTGGACAATCCCGTTGCATCAATCCGACAATCTCGTGGATGGGCCGAACGGTATCCTCGGCCGACGAGACCAGGGTTTGACGGGGCAACAGGTGCGCCCACTCGTCCAATGTCGTCCGCTCGTCGATGACGGCATACCATTCGTGGAAGTTCGGCTTCAGCGCGTGAATGAAGGCGGCTTTCCGTTCGTCAGGCATCGATGACCAAGTGCCAGAACCACTCCAATAGTCAGCAAATCTCTCCGCCGCTTGCAGCCAATCCCCCCTGGCACCGTGCCGCTTGACCCAGTCGCGAAGATCGATGATCTCGGCGTAGGCTTCGGCGCATCCATGGAGATTCAAGAGGTAAAAGGGATTGGGCTCGATGAGAATAAGCTTATCGACACGATCGCCGAGCCTCGCCGCCGCTTTCATCGCGACGCATCCGCCGAACGAATGACCCAAGAGGCAGACTTGGGATCGGTCGTCGGGGAGGACGGCCTCAATAAGCGCTGCCTGATCATCGAGTGATTGACGCTGCTCAGCAGACCAGGCCGGCGTCTGGCCATAACCAAGCAGATTGACCGCGATTGTGTGAAACTGACATTCCAGATCGCCCATCAATCGGCGCCATTGCCGGGCACCGGAAACGCTCGAGTGGATCAGCACGACCTTTTTGCCTGATCCCACTTCGACAAAGTCGACAGCCTGCATGTACAAATCCAATTCCTGACGACGAACACTCTTCAATCAACTGGCTGAAATATTCCTGCTAACATGATTACAGCTTAGCCATCCAGATCGCAGCATGCATAGGATACGGACAGTATCTTGCCTGACTAGCGGAGGATCCTGGAAGGCGGAAGGGTTGAAGAAAAGATAGAAGAGGGGAATGACGGCCAAGGCGATCAGGGCGTGCAAGGCCATGATCCAGGGCCAATTCATGATGAGATGAAGCGCAAGCAGGCCTGACTGCGACGCCAGCAGTAGAAAGATCACCACCAATCTGGAGTCTGCCATGATGGTGAGCCGTACGACTATGGGTGTGCCCGCGCTACTTGTCCTTGCCAGTCTTGTTCATGCGGGGCCAGCTCGATCTGACGAAGAGGTGCCTGAAATGCATGCCTGGGAGATAACGCCACCGGAAGACGCCGGACTAAGAGCCGATGTCGACGAGATGATCGATGAGGCATTCGACCGGAATGAACTTCCTGACCTGCACGCCGTCCTCGTCGCCCGCCACGGCAAGCTGGTGGTC
>JBCCIN010000528.1:0-2822 GCA_039028235.1 Pseudomonadota bacterium | reverse complement strand
CCCATGGGCACGTCGCGGTCGACGATCGCAGGCACCAGATCGTGACCGATGCCGGGCCAGGAAAAAACGGCTTCGATGATCACCACGCCTTCGAACAGAAAAGCGCGCTGGACGCCGACATAGGCGACGACCGGAACGGCCGCATTCCGCGCCACATGGCGAAGAAGCGTGATTCGCTGGCTCAGCCCTTTGGTGCGGGCGAAGTGATACCAATCCGTGGTCATCGCGTCGACGACGGCATCCCGAACCACGCGGTTGGAGACGGCGGCGAGGCTCAGGCCCAGGGTCAGCGATGGAAGAACCAGATGCTCGATACGATCAAAGCCGGCGACCGGCAGGAGCTTGATCCGGATGGCCAGGACCAGGATGAGCAGGACGGCGAGTGCGAAGATCGGTAAGGCCCGAATGCCCACCGAAATCGCGAGCGTGATCCGATCGACCAGGCCGCCGGGATGGAGGCCTGAGGCGACGCCGACCGGAAGGGCGATCAGGATCGAGACCAGGGTGGCGACACCGGCGAGCAGGAGGGAGGCGCCGAGTTGGTGGGCGATTTCGTCCACCACTGGCGAGCCGGTCACGAGCGAGCGGCCCATATCGAACTGGGCAAGCGACCACAGCCAGGAGCCGAGCTGAAGCAGAAGCGGCCGGTCGAGGCCGAGTTCGGCGCGCACGGCTTCAGCCGAAGCGGCATTCATCATGTCGTAGCCGTAACGCCCGGCGGCGATGCGAAACGCGGCATCGCCGGGAAGGGCTTGCATCATAGCAAAGCTGACGATCCCGACGACGATGGCGACCAGAAGAGCCTGAAACGCCCGGGCGCCGAGTACCGAGCCGAGCCCAGCACCCGTCCCCCCAAAAGTTGGCGTCATTCGGCCCAGGATATGCGCTCCAGACCGTAGGTGCGCTGGCGCGGATCGACGATAACCCCATCCAGACCCTTGGCGATCGAGACGGTGTGCATGTACCAGGTGATCGGGATGATCGCCAAACCGTCATGGATGGCGGCGGTCGCCTCGGTGATCAGCGGCTTTCTGATCGCCTCGTCAGCGGATTCCGCAATGGTCTCAAGCGCCTCGGCCACGTCGGGCGCGTCCCAGTTCATCGCACCCCAATCGCCGCCACCGGTGCCGAAATCGTTCAGAATGGTGCCAATCGGATCCGGGGTCAGCCCGTAGTTTCGGGCATAGAGCGCCACTTCCAGCGAGCCGTCCTGGTGACCGGCCGGGATCTCCGCGTAGCTCGCGACGCTGACATCGAGTTCGACACCGATCGCACGCCATTGGTCTTGCAAGGCTGTTGCCATAAGCGGCAGTTCCGGGCGGTCCGGGAAGGTGCGAAGCTGGATCGCGAAGCGCTCGCCATCCTTTTCGAGAATACCGTCATCGCTCGCTGTCCAGCCGAGCCCGGCCAACAGCTCCTTCGCCTTCTCGGGATCATAGGCAAGCGGCTCGAGGCTCTTATCGTGCCAGCCGCCGAGGGCCGGCGGAAAGAGCTGCGTCGCGGCGGCTTCGGGGAAGCGGGTGATGCCGGTCGCGATTCCTTCGCGATCAATGGCCAAGCTCAACGCCTGACGGGCCTCAGCGGCCTCGAAGAACGGGTGCCCGGCGTTCACCTTCAGCATGACCGCACGCGGGATCGGTACCGCACGGGTTTCAACGCTCTCGACGGACTGCAGACGCGTGAAACCCGCCGGATCGAAGCCGAAGACGATGTCCGCCTCGCCGCTCTCCGCGAGCAACGCTCGACTCTCGGCGCGACCGGCAGCAAGGTAGTTCACCTTGGCAAGCTTGGGGATCTCACCCCAGTAATCATCGAAGCGCACGAGATCGATGCCCAGCGGCAGCTTCAGCTCGCCGACCATGAACGGGCCGGTGCCGATGGCCTCAACCGGGTTGCCATCCGCGTCGAAGGAGGCAGGTGCGGGAATGATCGTCGTGGCATGGGCGAGGAGCGACGGCAGGGCAGCAAACGGTTTTTCGAGCGTGATGACGACGGCATCGCCGTCGGCCGTGATCTCGCCGAGCGGCGCATTTTCGAGGATGCCGGGCTGTTCCGCCGCACGTTGAAGTGCCGACACCGCAGCAGCGGCGTCGAACGGCGTGCCGTCGTGGAAGGAGACATTTTCGCGCAGTGTGAAGCGCCAGGTCAGGCCATCCTCGGACGCGCTCCATTCTGTCGCGAGACCAGGCCGCAGCGTGCCCTCGCTGTCGGCGTCTACGAGATTCTCCTGCACCTGCAGTCGTTGCAGCGCAAAGCCGGAGATTGCCGGATCGACGCTCGTAATCTCCCAGGCAGATGCCAGGGCGAGACTGTCCTTGGTCTCTGACTCAGCGGCCGGCGCACCGCCAATCATGAATGCTGACAGCAAGGCAATCAGCCCGGTTTTCCGCGATAGCATCCTCGTTCACTCCCGGAGAGTTTGCGTTACATTATAACATATTGAGTACAGGCTTATGCTAAATTGGCTCTATCGTAAAGCTGCCAGCGCCTTGTCATCCCGCCTCATTTCACCCAGGGCTTTTCTTTGGCACGGCTTCAGCGATTTCGTGATAGGGGCGGTCGTCGAGAAGAACCTTGAGCAGACGCTCGATCTGCTCTTTCGTGATGTCCTTGACGATGAACACCAATCGGCTGTCGCGGTCCTCCGACGGCCAGCTATCGAGATAGGCCGGCGCGTGGATCACGTGCTGGACGCCGTGAATCACCATCGGTGTCTCAGACTGCTCCGCGATGTTGATGAGCCCTTTGACGCGAAGGAGATCCGAGCCCCGCTCCGACATCAGGACATCGAGAAAGAAACCCGCTTTGGCACTCGGTATGGG
>JBCCIN010000527.1:0-2838 GCA_039028235.1 Pseudomonadota bacterium | reverse complement strand
GTGTAGGTGACGATCGCCGCAGCACGCATGGTTTTGGCGACACCGCTTGCCGCGAGCATGATCGCATCGGCCGTCGTGCGCTCGGCCTCGGCGTGATAGGCGTCGAGATAGCTTCGATAGAGCTGACCATTTTCCACCTTCTCGATGATCCGATCCATCATCGAGACGGCCTCGATCGGGTATTGGCCCGCGGCGGTTTCGGCAGACAGCATGACCGCATCGGCGCCGTCATAGACGGCGGTCGCCACGTCGGAAGCTTCCGCGCGGGTGGGGGCGGGGGCGCTGATCATGCTTTCCAGCATCTGGGTGGCGACCACGACCGGCTTGCCCGCATCACGGCAGGCGCGAATCATACGCTTTTGCAGGCCGGGCACGTCTTCCGGCGGCATCTCCACACCGAGATCGCCGCGCGCCACCATCACGCCATCGGCCATCTCGATGATCTGATCAAGATGGCTGACGGCGGCAGGCTTCTCGATCTTGACCATGATCGCAGCGCGGCCGGCGATCAGGCGGCGCGCCTCCGCAACATCTTCTGGCCGTTGCACGAAAGAGAGCGCGACCCAATCGGCGCCGAGATCCAGTCCGAATTGCAGATCGGATTTGTCCTTGTCGGTAAGTGCCGAGAGCGGCAGCACGGCGTTCGGGACGTTGACGCCCTTGCGGTTGGAAAGCGGCCCACCAGCGGTGACCTCACAAATCGCATAGTCCTTGCCGACCTCCTTGACGTCCAGCCGGATCTTGCCATCGTCCAAAAGGAGTTCGGTGCCTGTCTCGAGCGCTTGAAAGATTTCGATATGGGGCAGCTGAACACGCTCGCCGTTGCCGGGCACATCTTCCAGATCGAAGCGGAATGTCTGGCCGGCTTTGAGCTCGATCCGATCGTTTTCGAAGACGCCGACACGAAGCTTCGGACCCTGCAGATCCATCACCACGCTAATCGGACGCCCTGCCTCGGCCTCGATCTTTCGGACGATGTCGTAGCGGTCCTTGTGGTCTTCGTGGGTGCCGTGGGAAAAATTAAAGCGAAAGGCGTCAGCACCGGCCTCGTACAAGGCCTTGATCCGTTCTGCCGTGGAGCTCGACGGACCGAGTGTCGCCAGAATTTTTGCCGAACGCCGATGGCGCATGGTGCTCCCCGCTGTCATCGGACGGCCGCGATGCGAGACCGTTCTTAAGCGATCTAAAGGACTTGGTCGGACCTAGCAACCGACAGTTACGATCATGTGACCGAAGACCGCGGCCGTCGGCAACGTCGGATCTACCGGCTGACAATGCCTGGCTAAGCTTCAGGATCGGAGTCGGCCTTCGACTTGCCGCGGGTCAGCAAGAAGAAGTCCGCGACCGCCATCGCGACCACGCCGACGCAGATGATGGTGAGATCAGGTTCTCGGACATAGTAGATGAGAATGCCGACGAAGCCTGCGAAGCAGAGGATCGAGATCAAAGCGAGAAATTTATCGAGCATGCTTCATCACTCCCTTCACGAGCCAGCGGCTTCGATGCCCTTCGAGAGCCAGGCGGCAGTGCGCATCAGCCTGGCATCGTCGCCGCGCCGGCCGACCAGCTGCACGCCAACCGGCAGGCCATGTTCATCGTTCAACAGCGGCAGTGTGATCGCCGGCGTTCCGCAAAGGGTCCAGAGCGTGCAGAAAGCCGGGTTGCCCGTGCTCTCCAAACCGCGGGGCGCTGCCCCTGGTGCCGCGGGCGTCAGGATGGCGTCATAGCGCTTGAAGATCTCGTCGAGTCCGGCATTGAGGACGTCGATCCAGTCGACGGCGGCGAGATAGTCATGCGCGCGTACGTCCCGGCCCTCGTCGATCGCATCTTGCATGTGCCGGCTGAGCTGGTCGCGGCCGCGGAGTTCGTAGTGACTGAAATTGTGCGCGAAACCCGCCACCATCAGCCGCCGCTGCAAGACATGGCCCTGAGCAAAGAGTTCCGGCAGGTCGATTGGGTCCACGGCCTCGCCGAGATGATTGGCGAGTTCGGCGAATGCCTCCTTCGTGCTGTCTTCAGCCTGATCCCAAACCGGCGTCTTGACGAAGGCGAATAGGGGAGCGAGCGGCGGCTTCGACTGCGTGGCGGCAAAAAGACCCTGATGGGCGATTGGGGCCGTCGCGCTGTCGCCGTCGTCATGGCCGATGAGGGCTTCGGCGAGAAGTGCGGTGTCCGCGACCGATCGGCCAAAGGTGCCGATGGTGTCGAGATGGAAGGACTGAGCCAGCACCCCGGTCCGTGGGATCAGGCCCCAGGTGGGCTTATAGCCGACCACACCGCAAAAGGAGGCCGGGCGGATCACTGAGCCGTTGGTTTGGGTGCCGATGGCGACCGGCGCCATGCCCGAAGCGACGGCGGCTGCCGAACCGGACGACGAGCCGCCGGGAGTTCGTTCAGGATCGTGCGGGTTTTTCGTCTTGTTCGGCGCGTAGTAGGCCAGTTCGGTGGTGACGGTCTTGCCGAGCACGATGGCACCTGCGGCGCGCAGGCGCGCGACCACCGCAGCATCCTTGCTTGGCTTCCGCCCCGCGTCCATGGCAGTCCCGTTCTCAGTCGACATGCCACGGGTGTCGATGATGTCCTTCACGCCGACGGGCACGCCGTGGAGGGGGCCGATGGGGCGGCCCGCGCGGCGGGCGGCATCGGCCTGCTTCGCCTGCGCGCGCGCGTTGTCGGGATCGATAAAGGCCCAGGCTTCGATCTCACCATCGATCTGATCGATCCGGGCGAGATAAGCGCCCACTGCGTCCTCGCAGGACTGCTGACCGTCGCGGATAGCGGCGGCGAGATCCACGGCGCTCAGCGATGTCAGGTCAACGGCAGGCATCGTATGCCTCT
>JBCCIN010000526.1:0-2848 GCA_039028235.1 Pseudomonadota bacterium | reverse complement strand
TTGGGCGAGGCTCGGACTCCCAGGGTCGCATGGACCTGAAGGCCTTGGTATTGGCTGTGGGTTAACCAAGGGTTAACGACGAGGAGACGGCTCGCGTGGCTGTGCTCTATGCTACGTGACTGTGCTCAATGCAGGGTGCTGAGGGGGGCACCGACCTGCTGGGTTGGCATAAGACGTCGTCTATCGGATTGGCGATCGACGTTGCGGTGACGCGTCTTGCCCGAAAAGCCTGGGTTTCAGACGATGCCGACGATCTTGCCGATGTGCCGGCCTTCGGGCAGGCGGCGGAGGCCGTCGGCGAGGTTTTCCAGAGCGAAACGTTCCGGGTCGATCACCGGCATGGTCTTGTGTAGCGTCATCGCCTTGACCATGCGTTCGAACATCGCCTTGCTGCCGACGGTGATGCCCTGGAGCCGGATGTGACGAGTGACCACGCGGCCGAGCTGCAGGCTGGAGGCGGCCCCGCCGAGCACGCCGATCATGGCGACCATGCCGCTCGGTCTTACTGCGGCGATGGACTTGTCGAGCGTATCGGCCCCGCCAACGTCGACCACGAGATCGACGCCGCGCCCATCCGTTAGGCCGAGCGCTCGTTTGTGCCAATCCGGCTCGGACCGGTAGTTGATCAGATGATCGGCGCCGAGCGCCTTGGCGCGCTCCAGCTTCTCGTCGCTCGACGAGATCAGAATGGTTTCGGCGCCTTGCATTTTCGCGAAGGCGAGGGCGAACAGGGAGACGCCACCGGTTCCCTGCAGCAGCACCCTGTCGCCGGCCTGAACCCCGCCCGTCTCAAAGATCGCGTTCCAGGCGGTGACCGCGGCACAGGGTAATGTCGCCGCTTCCGCAGCGTCCATGTGGTCCGGCGCCCTCACCACGGCATTCGCAGGCACCGCCATCAGCTCGACCGCGGTGCCGTCGATCATGCCGCCATGGGATCCGTGATGGGTGTCCAGTCCCGCGGTCCCATCGAGCCAGGTCCGGCTATAGGTCGGGCAGACCAGATGGCCGGCGGCCAGATGCTCGACGTTAGCGCCGACCTCGACGATGCGGCCGGCCCCGTCACAAAGGGGGATCAGCGGCAGCGGTCCGGCCATGCGTCCATAGCCGCCCTCGACCAGGATGCTGTCGCGAGGATTGATCGACACCGCGTCGATCTTGATGACGACATCGTCCAGGCCAACCTCGGGTTCCGGGAGGTCCACCAGCTTCAGATATTCGAGGCCGAACGCGCCCTCGATGCGCATCGCTTTCATTCTTTCTCCTCCAACGCGGCCTCGATCTCGGCATCGTTCAAGCCCGCTTCCGCCAGCACCTCGCGGCCATGTTCACCGAGCCCTGGCTGCGGCTGCCGGATCGGCAGGGTCTGGCGATTGAATCGAAAGGCCGTGTCCGGAACGTCCATAGAGCCTTCGCTCGGGTGGTCGAACGCTCGGAAAAAGCCGGTGGCCGTCAGGTGCCGGTCGTCCGGAAGATCCTCCAGTCGATTGACCGGCCCAGCTGGAATTTCCGCCCGCTGCAGGCGGGCAAGCCAGACGTCGGTCGGCTCGGAAGAGAGCGCTTCGCCGGCAATCTTATAGAGCGCATCGATATGATCGGCACGCGCGCGCATGGTTGAAAACCGAGGATCCAGAGCGCGCTTCGGGTTGCCGATCAGGTCCCAAAAACGACGCCACTGCTCGTCCGTATAGGCGAGGAGGCAGAGATAGCCGTCTGCCGTCCGGTGCGGCCGTCGCTCCGGGGACAGGGCTCGCGGGTAGCCCGGAGGGGAGAGGGGAGGGCAGAAGATCGTACCGTCCTGATGCTCGAGCAGCGTGTAGGCGACCAGGCCCTCGAACATCGAGGTTTCGACATAGACGCCTTTCCCGGTGGCAAGCCTCCGTATGACGCCCGCGAGCAGGCCGCTCACGGCGAGAAGCGCTGCCGTCTTGTCGGCAACGATCGTCGGCATCAGGAGCGGCTCGCCGTCCCGCGCCTGAAACGTGCCGGCGAGCCCGGATTGGCCCTGGATGACGTCGTCATAAGCGGGCATGCCGCCATAGGGTCCGTCCTCGCGATAGCCGAGCAGCGCGCCGTAGACGATCAGTTCGTTGCGGCTCATCACCGAGTCGGGATCGAAGCCCAGCTTGGCAAGCTTTTGCGGGCGGATGTTGTGCACCAACATGTCGGCGCCATCGATCAGCCGCCAGAGTGCCTGCCTCGCCGCCTCCCGTTTGAGATCGAGCACGACGCTTCGCTTGTTGCGATTCGAGCCCAGAAACAGCGCCGTCATCTTCTCGTTCCTGGCAATCCCGATATCGCGGGTCATGTCGCCGCCCGGCGGCTCGATCTTGATCACATCCGCCCCGAAATCTCCCAGCATCTGCGTGGTGTACGGGCCGTAAATCACGGTGGTGAGATCGAGCACGCGCAGGCCCGAAAGCGGCAGCGGCTGGCCAATCAGGCGGCGTGGCCGTGTCATCGGCCTGCCATCACGCATACACCACCACCGTCCTCAATCTTGGCCGCATACCGCCCCGCCAGGCCATGAAGGTCCGAGTCCATGAGGTGGTCACACCACCCGTTGGGGGAAGCGGCGGCCGACCAGGGCGGAGGTGATGTTGACCTTCTGGATGTCGATGGCGCCTCCGGCGATGCCCCAGCCCCAGCCGTCGCGCATCTTCTGCTCGATCGGGTAGGCCGTGTTGTAGCCGTAGCCGCCCATCAGCTGCATCGCCTTGCCGGTCACCTCGCGCACCATCTCGTTGGCGAAGCATTTCGCGATCGAGCTGTCGGCGATCGAGGGAAGTCCGGCTTCCGCACTAACGACGGCGCGGTAGAGGAGAAGGCGGGCGGCATCGAGCTTCATCTT
>JBCCIN010000525.1:0-2861 GCA_039028235.1 Pseudomonadota bacterium | reverse complement strand
GTCTGCAACGCTTCGATAATTTTGGCGCGAACGGCGTCGACATCACGAACGGCGGATTTCTGTGACTCCTGCATGATCAGGAGCGTCGCCCGCGCGTCTCGTAACGCGCTCCTGTCCCAACGATCCCCGAACTCGCTGTCACCCTTGGCTTCAACCCTTGCGGCCGGCGGACGCAACGCGGACTGACGTCCGAGACTGCTAAAGACCTCGTCGTCCAGACGGCCCTCGGACCAGGCCTTATCATGCTGCTCGGACTCGATGGGAGGGCCGCTCAACACGCGCTTCAGGGCAACCAGCTCGAGACGTGCTTCTTCTGCAGCCACCGTCAGGCGAGTGATTTCCTTGGCCGCTTCACGTTCACGTGCACCGAGCGCACGTCGGGCTTCGGTGACGTCGTCGAGAATCGTCCCGAGATGATGATTCCAACGCCGGCTCAATGCCAGCTCCTGCCTGATCGCATCCATCAGTGCCGAAGATGCTGCGTCATCCGCCGCCAATTCATCGACACGCTTGCTCGCCTCGGCGAGAATGTCCGCAATCGTCGATGCATGCACCCGCAGCTCTTCCATCGTCTGCGAACCGTCCAGGGCAGTGGGCATATCGGACGATGAGGGCGAGTTTGCCGGCTCAGCCTCTCCTTGTGAGGCCGAGGAAAGAAGCAACGCGACAACCGCGCCCGCCCGCAATAGCCTCGTGCAAAAAAAGCGATCACCACCGTCGGCCACCGACATGGCTCTCTCCTCTCTATTTTTTCGATCATAGATTTGAACCGAACAAACGCTCGGATTGATAATTCCTATTTAAGCGAAGTTATTTGCGAAAACAATCAATCTATAATCACTTTTATTGCCAAATTGGCCCTATATTCGATGAAATTATTTTGATTTTTAGTAGAAATCTGACGACTTAGGCGTGACGCAGCCCTTCGCGCTCTGGCGCAAGTTCCTCCGCACCGAGGCCGGTTGCCGCTATATCGTCAGGCAACGCCCGTCCCAACGCCAGGGCCGCAGCCACCCGAGCAAGTGCTGGTGCCGTCTGAATGCCATACCCCCCCTGCCCTGCCAGCCAGAAGAAACCGTGCCGATCGAGATCGAAGCCGACCACAGGCGTCTTGTCCGCAACGAAACTGCGAAGCCCAGCCCATCGCCGTTTAACACTGGTCACCTGCCACACGGTGGCACGCTCGATGCGATCAACGGCGAGAGCGACGTCAAGTTCTTCAGGCTGTGCGTCGGTTGGCGGGCTTGGTGTTTCATCAGCGGGTGATCCCAGCATCAACCCGGACTCAGGTTTGAAGTAAAAGCTCTCATCGACGTCGATCACGATGGGCCAGGCCGGATCGATCCTGTCCTTCGGATCGAAGATGAAGGCCGTGCGTCGCTTGGGCACCAGACCTATCCGGGCAACGCCGGCGAGATCGGCGATGTCGTCCGCCCAAGCGCCGCCGGCATTGACGACGATGTCGGCACGACAAACACCCGACCGCCAGGTCACTTCCCACCCAGCACGATCCTGGCGAAGGCTTGTGACCTCAGCATCGGTCTGGAGCCGTCCGCCACGACGCCGAAAGCCTCGGAGAAACCCTTGATGAATTGCTGCGACATCCATGTCCATGGCTGCGTCGTCAGCCAAGGCTGCCGCCACGTAGCCTGGGTCGAGAACAGGCAAACGCTCGATGACGGCATCCGTGTCCAACCGTTCCACGCCGCCGGCCTCCTGCGCGAGATCGGCTTCGGCCTGATCGAGGCTTCCCAGCTGATCGGGCCGTGCAATCAGCAGCTCTCCGCGAGCATGTAGAACTGGCCCATCCGCGAGTCCGCCTGCCTGTGCGTCGTAAAAACTCCGGCTTGCGGCGGTGAGCCGTCGTATGGCGAGGTTGCCATAGGCTGGCGCAAACACGGCCGCCGATCGGCCGGTCGTGTGGTAGCCCGGCTGACTTTCCCGCTCCAGCAGCAGGACCGAGGCCTCCTCCGACAGCGCGAAGGCCGCCGATGCACCTGCGATTCCGGCACCAATCACGATGATGTCGACCTGCTCCATGACAGCGTTCCCGATCCTCCACCGCACCTCGGATTGACGATAAGAGCCAATGGTTCGGGATCACAAGCTGTCTTTTGAAAGCCACTCGAAGAAAGCCGGAACGGGTTGTTGATCCATCTTGACAACGACGCGATCACAGCTAGAACAAAACAAGAACATTATTCCACACAACGGGCCGAACGAATAGGAAAATTACATCGGATTTCTTTCTCAACCTACTGAAAAAACATTGTTTTTACACGGCATTTCAATTTTACGGATGATCAAAGCCAAGGAGTATGACAATGGGAACAAGGGTGCTGTCGTTATGGCTGCCTTATTTCACGATCGATCGCATCCGGCATGAACAGGCGGCGCCGGCACCCGGACTGCGTGTTCGGCCACGCGCGACCTATGGCGTGGAGAAGGATCACCCGCTTAGCACCCTTTGTCCATTTGCCGAGCGCGCTGGTCTGGTGCGTGGCCAGCCTCTCGCCGAAGCCCTGAAAGCGGTCCCTGGCCTTCTCACTTTTCCTGACGACGCCAGCAGTGATCAACGGTTCCTCCAGACCTGCGCGTCTTGGTGCGAGCGCTATACGCCTTTCGTGGCCGTCGATCGCACCGCTCCCGGTCAGAAAGGCGCAGCGCTCTGGCTCGATATCGGGAGCGCCGCCCATCTCGCCGGCGGTGAAGCGACGCTGCTTGCCCGCCTGCTCGGACAGTTGGAAAAAAAGGGGCTGACGGCACGCGCCGCCATCGCTGATCATCCGGGCACGGCCTGGGCGGCGTGCCGCTTCGGCGACAACGAGCGGCGGATTCTCCCTGCGAATGCCGCGCGGGTC
>JBCCIN010000524.1:0-2891 GCA_039028235.1 Pseudomonadota bacterium | reverse complement strand
CGTCTCAGCATCCAGATGGCAATGCCGATCACACCCAGCAGCAGGACGAACGCCAAGACAGCCGTGACATTGCTGCCCATCGCGTAGACGCCGTAGATTAGCGGCGGCGCAAAAAGCAGGACCGGCCAGAAGCTGTCGATCTCGCTCAGTGTTTCCTGTCGGGCAATCGCCGTCAGGCCGATGAGATAGGAAAAGAGTAAAACGGCCGCCAGCAGAAGCCAGGCGGGCGGCGGCACGAGAAAACAGAGGCCAGCCGTGACATAGACCATCATCCGACAAACGCCCATGACATAGGGACCGAACGGATTGCCCTTGTGATGCCAGTCATAAACGATGATGGCGGTGACCAGAACGAGGCCTGCGACGCTCGGCCAGCCGCCGGTTCCATTCTCCGCGACAAAGCCGACCCAGAGAAGAATGCAGAGACCGACGACGAACATGACGACACCGGCATTGAAGACGGTCCGCTGGTCGATCAAGCCGCTCGGAATCGGGCGGTCGGGACGCTCCTCGCGGTCAATGTCAGCATCGAAGGCGTCGTTCAGATACATGCCGCCGACATAGAAGAGGGAGAGGGCGACCAGGATTGGCAGGGTGCGCGGATCGAGGAGTGCACCGCCTCCAAGAACCAAACCGGTCAGGCCGTTCGTCCACACCGTCGGCAGATTGGAAACCCGACCCAGTTTCAGCGTCGTCGCCAGACTCATACTCGCCTACGCTCCCCTGATCGCCGGAAAGGCTCAATGAAGCCAAGAGAGACTACAAATGAGAAGCCTTGCCCCAAGATCATAACGTCGCGCCGAAAGGCGCTTCCTCCGACGTAACCTAACGAAAACGCGAGGCTTTTGCCAGAATGACACAAGGCCTTTGTGTATTCGCTAGGATTTTTCGCGCCATTGGCGATTATTGTCCACAGATCAAACGCATAATCGTTTAGATATTGGTTTGTCCTCACGTCGATCTGTGCTTATCTGCCAACGGTCTGTGTCACCGTTGGCTGTGTCGAAAGCGACCTGCTCAACCGCTCATCGTTCGATGCCCGGAGGTGAAACAGGTCGAGCGCGATGCAATCATGCAAAGCGCTTTCTACCCCAATCCAAGAGGTTACTCGTCTTGAATACCGGAACAGTCAAATGGTTCAATTCCGTCAAGGGCTACGGCTTCATCGAGCCGGAGGCCGGTGGCGGCGATGCCTTCGTTCATATTTCAGCTGTGGAGCGGGCCGGACTCGACTCGCTGCAGGAAGGTCAGAAGGTCGAGTACGAACTCGTTCGCGGCCATAATGGCAAGAGTGCGGCGGAAAATCTGAAAGTCGTCGACTGACGCTCACCACGATTGTTTGATCAAGAGCCCTTCGGCCACAAGGTCGGAGGGCTTTTTTCTTGGAGCATCCACCACCGCGTCGAACTTGTGGCGTCTTGTTTTCCTTCCCCGCACAGCAAAGACTCAACGATAGGGACGACCGCGCACAAGGGAAGAAGCATTGGCGAATATCACCTGCAAAGCTACCGGAGATGAGGTTCGTCTCGACGCTCTCATCGTCGGCGCCGGTTTTGCGGGCATATACATGCTGCAACGCCTGCGCGCTCTCGGTCTTTCCGCGCTGGTGCTGGAGCGCGGCGCTGGCGTCGGCGGAACTTGGTACTGGAATCGCTATCCGGGTGCGCGCTGCGACGTCGAGAGCCTGCAATATTCCTATCAGTTCTGTGAAGATCTTCAGCAGGACTGGGTTTGGACCGAGCGCTACGCAGCGCAGCCGGAGCTTCTCCGTTATGCCGAGCATGTCACCGAGCGGTTCGACCTGACCCGCGACATCCGCCTCGAAAGCACCGTTGTCTCGGCGGTGTTCGATGAAGCAGCCAATCGTTGGATCATCGAAACCGAAAGGGGCGAACGATACGCAGCTCTCTACTGCATCATGGCGACCGGCTGCCTTTCGATCGTGAACCGTCCGAAAGTCAATGGACTGGAGCGATTTGCCGGCGACGTGCTGCATACCGGTGACTGGCCACATGAAGCAGTGCGCTTCGACGGTAAGCGCGTCGGCATCATCGGCACCGGCTCATCGGCGATCCAATCCGTTCCGATTATCGCGGAGACCGCTCGCCATCTTACGGTCTTCCAGCGCACGCCGAACTATGCCGTGCCTGCGCAAAACGCCCCGCTCGATCCGGCGGTGCAGGCGGCGGTCAAGGCTGACTATCCTGCCCTTCGCGCGCGGGCAAAAGCCACAAGAAACGGCATCGACTTTCCTATCCCGACGAGTTCGGCCATGGCGGTGAGTGCCGTCGAGCGTGAGACCGTCTACGAGAGCCGGTGGGCCATGGGTGGGCTCAGCTTCATGACGGCGTTCAACGATCTCCTGGTCGACAAGCGCGCCAACGACACGCTCGCAGACTTCATCCGCCAGAAGATCCGAGCGATCGTCGACGATCCGACGACAGCGGACCTCCTTTGCCCGGATAGCATCGTCGGCTGCAAGCGGCTCTGCGTCGACATTGGCTACTACCAGACATTCAATAGGGCGAACGTAGGCCTAATTGACATCAGTCGGACGCCGATGGAGACCGTCGTCGAGGATGGTGTCATCGTCGACGGTGTGCATCATCAGCTCGACATGCTGATCCTCGCTACCGGCTTCGATGCCATGACCGGAGCGCTCGACCGGATCGACATCTGCGGACGAAACGGGCGCAAATTGTCTGATAAGTGGAGGGTTGGCCCGAAGACATATCTTGGTCTGGCGATGGCCGGTTTTCCCAACCTGTTCACGATCACAGGACCAGGCAGCCCGTCGGTGTTGACCAATATGCTGCCGACGTTCGAACAGCCTGTCGACTGGATCGCCGACTGCCTCGCTTTTCTTGAGGCGAACGACATGGTGACGATCG
>JBCCIN010000523.1:0-2892 GCA_039028235.1 Pseudomonadota bacterium | reverse complement strand
TCAGTAGAGTGCGGGAAATACAACAATGGATGGCAGTCTGCTCCAAAGAAAATAACTTCACACTACCGGGATCCAGCTAATTTTGTAGACTAGCTGGAGTTAACCCATCCATGCCATGCTGTTTCCCGGTCCATGCGATCCTGGGAATCCGCTCGCCCGCCGGAAAGGGTTGAGCGAGGCTCGGACTCCCAGGATCGCATGGACCGGCGAGACGTACGGGAGGATAACCATGGCGGGTTAAGGAAGGGTGAAGGCAGCCGCTGTCCTGGGCGCACAGGTCAGGACTTTATTTGGTCGGTATCAGGCTTTCGCGTCGATTTCAAAGCGGCAGGTCAGCTTGTCCTTCCTGATGCATCGCTCCGAGGTTTTTCGTCCGGTGGCGGCTTCGAAGAATGCGGCAACCGCCTTGCAGACGCATGGCTCTTTGCGCACGGCTGTTGCGAGAGGGCAGCTTCGGCTTTGGACGAGCACGCCACCCCCGTCGACGAGGAGTTCCGTGGCGGCCCCGAGGTCGTCGACGACAGCGCGTGCCGCCGCGAGCCTGCCCTTAAACGTCTTGTCCTCGATCCCGGGCATATGACCGGCCATTTCATGACCGACATCGAACATGAGCTTCTCGATCTCATCGGATGTCTGGTGTCGCGGTAAGACGGTCAGCAGGAGCTCGACGAAGGGCCGGTAGGCGGAGGACGCCCTGTCTTCGTGGCCTGGGACGATTTCGAACTCATGAGCGGGTTTGCCGGCCTGGCCGGATCGGCGCAGTGCCGCTCGCCGGATAAGCCCCTCGCTCTCCAGCTGGCCAAGTGGCAGGACCACCGCATTGCGGCTCAAACCGAGGTGATTGGCCAGCTCGGCCGTCGTGAGATTACCTCGCCTGAGCTGAGAGAGAATGTCGTCACGCGTCGTCATGGCACCCTTTTGCATCGGTGGGCCAGCTCATACCAGGCTCTTCCAACAGTGGCCCGGCACGAAGCAACGGCCCGGAAGGCTCGGTATTCCTATCGGCGCTCCGTATGTCTCACGAATGATCAGTCTGTTGCGGTAGGCTAAAAGCTTATGGCTATTATAACAATAATAATGGTTGATATATGAAATATTTGTCATGATGATTAGAATGATACCATCCTGGTGATGGCGAGCAGTGATCAACGATAAGAGGGAGGCACAATGATGAGGCGACTCGCAGCAACGACGGCCCTTTTCGCCGCGATAGCGACGACACCGCTCATGGCCACAGAGGACAGGATTTTGGATTTCCCTGAGGGCTACAAGGAGAATTTCACGCTCTACTTTACCGGTGATCGTCTTCTCGAAGAGGAACAGACGATCAAGATCTACGCCAACGACGTTGCGCTCAGCGGCATGCAGAAGGATGGCAAGCTGCCCGACGGCTCGGTCCTCGTCGCAGAGCTCTATGCCGCCATGAAGGACAGCGACGGCGAGGTCATCGAAAGTCAGATCGCGAGACGTGTGCCCGGAGACTTCAAGGCGATTGCCCTCATGGAACGCCGGGATGGCTGGGACGACCAGTATCCGGACGAACTCAAGGTGGGGAACTGGGAGTTCGAGGTCTTCAGCACGTCGGGTGAGAACCTTGGCAAGGACACGACCGGCTGTCGTGAGTGCCATCATCCCCTGACGGACACCGAGTTCATGTTCTCGATCGAGCATCTGGCCGCGGTAAAATAAGCCTGCCGCCCGGACACTGTCGCCCGAGAGGATGTTCTTTAGCCGCAGCGGCGTTCTCGGGCGATCGTCGGATCAAACTGTCGGGCTCGTGCCGGTCGCGTATTCGTAGGAGCGGCGGACGATGGTTTTGACCGTCTCCAGCTCCGCCTCGTCGCGCGGCGAGAACACCATGACCAGGCCCATGGGAAGCTGTCCCTGCGTGACCAGGTAGTGACTTTCGCCCCAGCCGGTCTCGATGACGGCGAGCGCGTCGTCGGCGGGGAGCTTGACGTGCATGCTGCCATTGTCCGGGTGCGGATGGATGTGGGCGAATTCGCGTCCGATCATGAAGGCGTCATGGTTGCAGGCCTTGCCGTCATGCAAGACCAGGGCGCGGGCGCCCGGGACGGAAATGCCGCTTTGCTCGTTGTCGATATC
This sequence comes from Pseudomonadota bacterium, assembly GCA_039028235.1. Taxonomy (GTDB): domain Bacteria; phylum Pseudomonadota; class Alphaproteobacteria; order Geminicoccales; family Geminicoccaceae; genus JANQPX01. Next base: position 786 of record JBCCIN010000523.1, on the reverse strand, counting down.
GGGTAGCGAAAAGCACCAGTCATGCAGCTTGTCGATGACGTGGTCCGGCCCGTGCTGGGTCAGCTGCGAATGGGGCAGGCTGCTGGTGGTGTCGGGCTTCGGTCCGCTGCGCTCCGGCAGGTCCAATCGGCTATGCATCTCTCAGCTCCATCCTCTTGCATGAGCATCATAGGATCGCTAATTCGTGCAAGGGAATTGCCGAAATCTGCAAGTGAGTCTTGCATGAAAGCACAGAAACTCGATTGGAGCGATGTGCCCTATGTCCTGGCCGTGTGCGAGGCAGGCAGTCTCTCCGCGGCAGCCCGGATGATGGGGGTCAATCACTCGACGGTATTCCGCCGCGTCGAAGGCGTCGAGGCGAGGCTGGGTGTCCGGCTGTTCGAACGGCTGAGCCATGGCTACGTGATGACCCCTGCGGGCGAGCATTTTTATCAGCGCGCCCTCTCGCTTCGCGACGGTATGAACAGGATCCAGCTGGAGATCGGCGGCAAGGACCTGCGGCTCGAGGGGGACCTTACGGTCACGACCACCGACTCGCTTTTGTCTTGTCTCGCTCCGGTGTTCTCAGCCTTTCAGGAGAAGCATCCCGATGTCGACCTGCGGCTGCTGTCCGATGCGCGCGCCCTCGATCTCATGCAGCGCGACGCCGACATTGCCTTGCGCCCGACCTGCCATCCACCAGAGCATTGGATCGGCCGGAAGCTCTCGCCGATCCTGTGTGCGACTTATGCCCATGAGCGCTATTGGCGCACGACAGAGAGCCGGCCGGCCGAGGACCAGCGGTGG
>JBCCIN010000522.1:0-2896 GCA_039028235.1 Pseudomonadota bacterium | reverse complement strand
GGAAAAACAGCGGGCATGGCGGGCGTCGAGACCAACGCGTGCCAGCCAGGTCGAGATGGCGGCCTCATCGACGGTCTTGCCACCATGGGCCAGCGCCTCGCTCAGCTGTCCGCCGATAGTAACGACGGGATTGAGCGAATTCATCGCGGATTGCGGGATCAGCGCAATCTTGTGTCCGCGCAGACGGCGGAGGTCGTCCTGATCCAGCCGCAGCAGATCCTGCCCGTCCAACAGGACAGCGCCTTGCCGGACCTCGGCCGAAACGCGCAGTAGTCCGAGAGCCGCCAGCGCGAGTGTCGACTTGCCGGAGCCGCTTTCTCCGACCAGCCCCACCAAATCGCCGCGCCCTAGGTCGAGCGAGACATCGCGCACCGCCTCCGTGGTGCCGAGCTCCGAATGAAAGGCCACCGCCAAATTACGAACTGAAAGGGCTCCTTCGGGGTCCGGCTGCGCGGCTGGAGCCTTGATCGGGCTCTTCCGATGCCGCATGCGCGGGGACAGCGAGGCATCATAGCCGAAACCGATAAAGGCGAGCGCCGTGACGGTGACGGACACGGCGACACCGGCAGGCACGATCCACCAGAGCCAGGAGCCCGTGAGAAAAGCCGTTCGCGCATTGGCGTGGTAGAGGATCGCGCCCCAACTGGATTGCAGGGGATCGCCGAGACCGAGAAAACTCAGCGACGTCTCGACGAGGATGGCGCTATGGGCGATGCGCACGAACTGCGGCACGACCAGCGGTGCGACTTCCGGGAGGATATGGCGAGCGCCGATATGCAAACCGCCCGCACCCATCGCCTTCGACGCCTCGACAAACGTCATGGCGCGCACGGACAGGATTTGTGAGCGTAACTCACGCACGGGCTGCGCCCACATGACCAACGCGATCGCCAGAATCTGGGTCGTGAGCGATGCTCCGAGATAAACACCGAGCACGATGACCAACGGCAGGAAGGGCAGCGACAGGGCGACGTCCACGATCCGCATGATCAGACGGTCGGTCCAACCGCCGTTGAGCCCCGCGAGAATGGACAGGATCACGGCCGCCGTCGTCGCAATGATCGCTACCGAGAGCCCCACGAATAGCGAAACGCGCGCGCCGTAGATCAGTTGGGCGAATAGATCGCGGCCCGCATCATCACAGCCGAGGAGATGGCTGGGGCCCGGATGTTCGAAGGGATCGCAGACCGCGTCTGTCGGTCCGTAAGCGGAGAGAAAAGGGGCAAGAGCGGCAACAGCTGCGATGCTTGCGAGAACCATGATGCCGAGCCACTGCACCTTGCCGGTCGTGGTGGCGAGCGGGGCGAGCAGGCGCTTGGGTTTCACATATGTGTCCTCCGCCATGGTCAGCGCGCCTGCCGGGTTCGCGGATCGATCAGCGGATAGAATAAATCGGTCAGAAAATTGGCCGCTAGGACACTGATCGTCGCCAAGACGAAAATGCCTTGCAGCAGGTTGTAGTCACGAGACGTGACGCCCTGAACCACGAGACTGCCCAATCCGGGATAGGAGAACACCGTCTCGATCACCAGCGCCCCGCCGATCAAACCGCCCAGACCCAGCATGACGTTGGTGTAGAGCGGGAGAAGCGCGTTGCGGAACGCATGGCCGAAAAACACCCGCCGCTCGCTGCTTCCCCGCGCTCGCGCGAACAGGATGTAGTCCTGCTCGAGGGTCATCAGCATCGCCGAGCGCGCAATCAAAAGCGTCGAAGCGCCCTGCACGACGGCAAGCGCCATCACGGGCATGATCAGCCGCTCGATCACGGCTGCGTACCAGGCCCAGCTCTCCTCCGGCACGCCGAGCTTGTAGGCGCCGAATGACGGCAGCCACCCAAGCGTGGTCGAAAACAGGATGATCAGCATCATCGCCAGCCAGAATGGTGGCAGAGAACCGACGAACAGCACGGTCGAAATGATCGAAACGTCGGCAAATTCCCCACGTTTGCGGGCAGCCAGCATGCCGAGGGCGACGCCTATGAGGGTCGAGACCAGCAACGCGCATCCCATCAGCAGCAAGGTCCAGGGGAGACGTCCGATGAGTGCGTCCCAGACGGGCATGCCGAGCGTCGTCGACGTACCGAAATCCGCGGCGAACACGCCAGTGAGATAGTTCCAATATTGCTGCCAAAGCGGCAGATCGAGACCGAAATCCGCGAGGACCTCGTTGATCTCCGCTTCGCTCATCGACTCGATCACATCAGGCGGCAAGATGGCGTCGAGCGGATCGCCGGGAGCCAATCTTGGTAGGAAGAAATTGATCGTGAGCGCCGCAAGCAAGGTGACGGCATATTGAGCGATGATCCGGAGATAATAGCCCATCACCAACCGCCGCTTAGGCCAGCCAACAATTGTTCGTGCTCACTCTCAAAGAAAATCGTCCACGACCCAAGGAAGGAACCGGTCGAAGAACCGGGCCGATACAGGGTTCGAGAAAAAGCCGTCAACGTGGTGCATCAGATCGAGGGACGTCACCATCATGCGGCCTCCGGTGCTGACGGCGTCGAGATAGAGAACGACGTCGCCGTTCCTTTTCGTCATCAGCACGTCGGCGCCTTTGGGCGGATTGAACGAGCCGTGCTGGTGATAGAAATCGACCGGACCGAAGGTTCTGTGGAAACTGTGATCGGGTGTGGCGATACGCAGATTGTCGGGATCAGGCTCGCCGGCCACGGCAAAACGCCAGCGAACGCCTGGCAACCACTCGATCGGTTGATCACCGAACAAGAAAACCGCCCCGCCTTGATCGAGAAATCGCAGCAATTGCGGTGCGGCCGCATCCAGCTTTCCCTGGTTCAGCCCCTCGGGGATGATCAGCCCGTCAAAGGCGGAAAGATCGATGGTCGGGAGGTCGAGCAGGTAGATAACCTCGGCAAGATAGTTGGCGCAGACGGGGC
>JBCCIN010000521.1:0-2915 GCA_039028235.1 Pseudomonadota bacterium | reverse complement strand
GTCGGTGGCGTCGCGAAGCCGGCTCATCGCTCGAACCGACGCGTGCGATGCTCGATCCGGCCGAACAGCCAGGCCAGACTGTAGCAAAGCAGGAAGTACATCGCCGCGATCGTGATCCAGGTCTCGAACGGCTTTTGCGTGGAGACCGCAATCTCGGTACCGAGAAAGGTCAGTTCCTGCACGGAAATCAGGGCGACGATCGCCGAATTCTTGATCAGCATGATGAACTGATTGGCAAGCGGTGGAGTCACCTTCTGCAAAGCCTGTGGCAACACCACGTCTCGGAACACATGGAAGCGCGACAGGCCAAGGCTTTGTCCAGCTTCAATCTGCCCGCGCGGGATCGCCTGCAGGCCGGCGCGCACGATCTCGGCGATGTAGGCGGCTTCGAACATGGCGAGGCAAAGAACGCCTGAGAGAAGATTTTCGAGCAGCTTCGGCTCGCCGATGATCACGCCAAGGATACCCTCCCCATCGAGCGTGCGCGCCCATCGATCGATTCCGAGCAACGGCATGATCTGGCTGGAGATGAAGAAGTAGAAAACGAAAATGAAAACCAGCGGCGGGATGTTGCGAATGAGACCGACATAGGTGGCGGCGACCATCCGCGGCAGCAGGCGCGTCGCTGTGCGCATCACGCCGATCACCAGACCGAACAGCGAGGCGATGAGCATCGCGAACACGGAAAGGCGGATCGTGGTGAACAAGCCTTCGAGCAGAATGTTCGGCCGCCACACGCCACTCTCTTCGTCGAAGCGCAGGATGAAGTTGGGAAGGAACGACCAGTCCCATTTATAGACCAGAACGTCGGTCACCCGCCCATAGATATAAGCGATCAGCGCCAGCACCAGTGCGATGATCACAACATCGAACCACCCCACCCTGCGCGTCGCTTTCGGATCAGGATACAAGGCGCGGCCTTGACCGTTGACTTGCCTTTGTTGATCCGGCGGTCATGGAAGGCTTTGCGACCGCCGGATCTGATGACAACTCAGTTTTCTGCAACTTGGTCGGCCCAGGGGCGGCCGCCGAACCAGTAGTCATGGCGCTCTTGCAGCCAGCCGCTCGACTTCTTGATCAGGATCCAGTTGGAGAAGTAATTGAGCGCGTCGGGATCGCCTTTTCTGACGGCAAAGGCCTCATTGCCCGGATCGATGCCTTCTTCTGTCGGCGCGAACAGCACGTCGGGGTTGTCGTAGATCGTGAAGGCCGGACGCGGCTGCGAGGAAATGTCGACATGGGCGTTGCCGTTCAGGACCTCCTGCGTGGTCTGCGCCTGATCATCGAACTGGCGAAGCGTCGCCTTAGGGAAGGTCTCGCTGATATAGGTGCAGGGTGTGGCGCCGCGGCGGCAGACGAAGGTGACGTCCGAGCTGTTGTAGTCATCGGGCCAGGAGAGCCCTTCGGCCAGCTCTTTGTTGGCCATGACGCCAAGCGACGAATGGGCGTAGGGAGCGGTGAAGTTGACAGTGAGATTGCGCTCCGGCGTGATTGTCATGCCGCCGATGATCACGTCGAACTTGCCGGCAAGCAGGGCCGGGATGATCCCGTCCCAGGCGGTCGGCACGAACTCGATCTCGACGCCCATATCCTTGGCAAGCTCGGTGGCGACGTCGATCTCGAAGCCGATGAGTTCGCCCTCTTTGTCGCGCATCGCCCAAGGCACGAAGGTCGACATGCCGACGCGCAGCACGCCGTTCTGCTTGATCGTCTCGATCACGCTTTCCGACGACAGGGCCTGCTGCGCTTCCTGGGCGAGCGTCGCCTGCGTGGTCATGGCCGCCATGACGAGACCGGCGACCGCGCCGAGCATTATTCTTCTGTTGAACATGATTATGTCCTCCCTTGGGGTGGGTTATCCGAAGTAGCACCACTTGTGTGATCGGGGGTCGTCATCGGCTCGCCCTCGCCGCCCTTCGTTCGAGCATGCCGACCAGAGCGGACAGGCTGAGGGTCAAAACCAGGTAGATGGCGGCCACCGTGAACCAGATCTCGAAGCTCATGAAGGTGTCGGCGATAACGTTCCGTCCCTCGGTGGTCAGATCGAAAATGGCGATGGTCGAGACGATCGCGGAGTTCTTGATCAGGTTGACGATGGCGCTGGTCATCGGCGGCAGCATGACCGGCAATGCCTGGGGTAGAACGACGTCGGCATAGACGTTCGCCTTCGTCAGGCCAAGAGCAGATGCCGCCTCCCATTGCCCTCTGGATACGGACAGGATGCCGCCGCGGATGATTTCGCTGATGAAAGCGGCCTCGAAGAAGGCGAGGCAGATCACGCCTGTCCAGAACCGCTCGATGCCGAAGATCGGTGCCAGCACGAAGTAGAAGAGAAACATCTGGACGAGCAACGGCGTGTTGCGCACCAGCTCCAGATAAGCGGTCGCGATGCCGTAGCCGGCGACCGAGCGGGACAGGCGAAGCAAGGCGGTGAAAAATCCGACCGCCAGCGCAAGCAGAGCGCTCCAAAGGGTGATTTCCAGGGTGACGATCAGGCCCTTCGCCAGCGGCCCGAGGATGAGTTCGCCATCGATAACACGATAAAGATAGCGCGGCACGCGATACCACTGCCAATTGTAGCCCATCCCGGTGGCACCGAGATAAATCAGCCACCCGACAAGGCCTGCGCCGATGGTAAACAGGACGAGATCGCCGGCGTCTCTTTGGCCGACCCTCATCCATGTCTGGGGCTTCGCCGCGTTCGAATGGCCTGGCAATATGTCGACCTTGCCTGGATCGTCACGATCCGCTGAAGGACAGCTTACTCACTGTATGATCGTAGGGGGTTTCGATGCGGAGGCAAGGGTCGCCCACAGATCGTCTGCAGGCACGCGACATCGGACATCGCCGATAGGCGAGCGAAGGCGGTAATCGTCCTGGTCGAGCGGCAGAAACGCGCGTTCATTGAGCGGCAG
>JBCCIN010000520.1:0-2917 GCA_039028235.1 Pseudomonadota bacterium | reverse complement strand
GATGCGAAAGGAAAGGTACCGACTGGCAGGCTCCTTTTCGCATAGGGCGTCTTCATCGGATGGAACAGGTTGAATTCGACATCAGCGCGGAGGGCGCGAAGCTGAGGGATCACCAAGGCTGCCTTCGCGAGCGCCGTTCGCGTCTTTGCTATTACGGCGCGCTGTAGCTCCCACATCGTGAAGAGGTCGCCTATGCCGTCCGTGACATGAACAATGGTACTCGCCCGACGTAGCCGCGGCACGCGCCGGTAAAAGGCGCTGGCGCGGTAGAGGGGAAACGCGACCACGTCGGCCGGCCGGTCGAGGATGGCTGCGATCGTTCGAGGATCGCCAATATCGAAGGTCGCGACGTCGAGCCCGGTCGCGCGACAGGTCTCGGCAAGGGTCGCGCGCACGCCGTCGGCGCTGATTCGGCCCTGATGATTGAACAGGTGCAGCGACAGGTGGTCGATCGAGAAATGCTCGATGCAGGCTGCGATCTCCTGGAGCTGTACCTGCTTGCTGGCGAAGGCGATAAGGCTGCTCATGATGACTCGAACCCGAAGTCAAGCGGGTGCTGCTGGGATTACCAGGCGGTGAAGCCGCCGTCCATCATGAGATTGGCGCCGGTCATGTAGGAGGAGGCATCGGAGAGGAGGAAGATGATCCCGCCGACATATTCGTCCGCTTCCGCCATGCGCCCGAGCGGCACTTTCGGCCGATAGCGCTTCTGGAAGCCTTCGTTCTGATTGTTGAACACGCCGGCGAAGGTCACGATGTTGGTGCGCACTCCCTTCGGCGCCCAGTAGGTCGCGAGATAGCGGGTGAGGTTGTAGAGCGCCGACTTCGATACTGAATAGGCCGCAGGCTTGAAGAACACCTCGCCGTTTTTTCGTCGGTCCTCGTAGAGGCTCTGATCAGGCGAGACCACGCCGTAGATCGAGCCGACATTGACGATCGACCCCCGGCCGGCCTCGGCCATGGCACCGCCGATTACCTGACAGCAGAGCACCACACCCTTGGTGTTCACGGTCATCACGCGATCGAAGATTTCTTCTGGAAAATCCTCGAACGGTCCTGTGACCTCCGGCGGCGCGTCCGGCGTGGTATCAATGCCGGCGTTATTGACTAGGCCATGGGGAAAGACACCCCAGCGATCGACGACCTGATCCAAAGCCCCTTCAAGAGACGAGCGGCTGGTGACATCGGCCTTGACGAAGAAGAGATTGGGATCATCGATGCGATCGCCATAGCGTGCGTGGATATGCGCCCGATCGTCGGAAAGATCGAACACCGCGACCCTGGCCCCTTCGTCGGCGAGGCCGGTTGCAAAAGCATGCCCGAGCTGGCCGAGACCGCCGGTGACGATCATCACCCGGCCCTTTAAATCGAATCTGTTCATATGCTGTTGGTCCACGCGAATATCATGGCGAAGTGACAACCTGAAGGTTGTGTTGCTGGCGCTTAATGCGCGGCATAGACGATAATTCTCTCCTTGTCGACTCACCGTTTCCGCGATCCTGCATCAGCTGATCTTGACCCTCTGACGATTGACGGGCAGAGATCGGCGGACGGAACGGCTCTCGTCGACATGAATCAAGAACTCAGCAAGTCTCCGACCGCCGATCGGGCCAGCGAAGCGCTGCGCTCATGAGAGAGGCTCTTCGCAAGTTTCGAAAGGGCGCGGCGCTGCTCACGGACGGTCGATTCAGGCCCGGCATGATGCAGGGCGTGGCGGCTGCGATTGAGCATGAAGCGGTGCTCAGTCCTTATGATTTCCGTACGGTGGTCGACGTCGGCGCCAATCGCGGGCAGTTCACACTGCTCGCCGCCGGTCTCTTCCCCGACGCCGAGATCGTAGCGTTCGAGCCATTGATCGAGCCCTTTGAGAAACTGATCAAGGTCACGGCCGGCCTCTCCAAGCTGCGCGCGTTCAACGTGGCGATCGGTCCTGAACCCCGTTCCCTGCCGATGAACGTATCCAAGCGGGACGACTCGTCATCGCTGCTGCCGATCGGTGCGTTGCAGGAAGAAATTTTTCCGGACACCGGCTTTGCGCGCCGCGAGGAGGTGCAGATCCGCCCCCTCGGCGACTATCTCGATCCCACCGAGATCCGGCGGCCCTGCCTTTTGAAGATCGACGTCCAAGGCTACGAGCTCGACGTGCTGAAGGGATCCGAAGCTTGTCTCGATCATGTCGACGTCGTCTATGTCGAGGCGTCCTTCGTCGAGCTCTATCAGGGCCAGCCGCTTGCCGACGAGGTGATCGAAGCACTGACGAGCCAGGGCTTTTGCGAGATGGGCCGTTTCAACCTCAGCAGCGATCGGCATGGCCGCGCCATCCAGGCAGACTTCCTCTTTGAGCGACGCTGACGTTCGCCCCCAACGCGAATCTGCGCTAGGCTCCTTGCGATGGACATCTCCAACCGCCGCGAACGTCCGAGCTTCATGCACCAGCGCTCCGATTTGAACGAACAAGTAACCGCCGTCGGCCGCGCCGACCCTGTGGCTATCGGCGGGCTTCGAGTCTGGCCGCCGGTCGTGTTGGCCCCGATGGCGGGCATCACCAACGCCGCCTTTCGCAAACTCTGCCGTCAGTTCGGCGCCGGGCTTTACGTCAGCGAGATGGCGACCGCCCGCGGCATTGTCGAGGATTGGCCACGCTCGCGCGAGATCAGCCATTTCGCACCGGACGAGAACCCCCGCAGCATCCAGCTCTATGCGACCGATCCGCACTGGACGTCGCGCGCCGTCGAAAAGCTCGTCGGTGACAGCCGGGTCGATCACATCGATCTCAACTTCGGCTGTCCCGTCCGGAAGATCACCCGGAAGGGCGGAGGCGCGGCGTTGCCGCTTCGGCGGCGACTCTTCCAAGACATCGTCGGATCAGCGGTGCGCGCGAGCGGCGTCGTCCCGATCACGGTCAAGATGCGCCTTG
>JBCCIN010000519.1:0-2919 GCA_039028235.1 Pseudomonadota bacterium | reverse complement strand
CGAGCACCGGTATGAGGAAGGTGCTCGTTTCGCGCGCAAGAGCGTCGATGCTCAACCGGGCTATGCCGGCGCTTGGATGACCCTGGCCCATGCCCTCGATCAGCTTGGCCGGAACGATGAGGCGCATGAGGCGAGGGAACGTGCGCGTCGTGCCAATCCGGCCATGGCATCGGCGCTGCCGCCCGATGACGGCGACGTTGCGCCGACCGCCGTTCATGCCAGCAAGGGCAAGTCTTAGATCGGCGTTGACGTCGAAGCGGACGTCGAAACGGCAGGCCGGATCGGCGTCATGATGTCGGACAGCGGCGGCACTGTCAGCGCGTCCTGCCATGGCAGGTGTCATACCGGCCGCACAAAGTCTTGAACTACGCGTTCGGGATAGCCGCTGCGTTCATCTTTCCTTAACGCGCCATGGTTACCTTCCAACATGTCTCGCTGGTCCATGCGATCCTGGGAGTCCGAGCCTCGCCCAACCTCTCTTAGCGGGCGGGCGGATTCCCAGGATCTCATGGACCATGAAACAGCATGGCATCAAGGCATTAACGAAAACCTAAGGTTACGGGGAAATCCGCCGCTGACGTCGCGACCCCACATCCCATGAATGGAAACTTGGGGCGGCCGGTATAACGCTCCAATTCCGCCGGAGGCCGGATGCGGACGTCGCGGCATGACCTGCTTGAACCGACCGCCAACCAAGGACGATTGGTTCTCAGCAACGGTCGACGTCGGCGACGGATGTGATGACGCAATGCGGCTCCACGGCATCGTCGTTCGGGGCGGTCACGACTCGCACCATGTCATCGAAAGCGGGCAATCGATCCCGGATCGCCGCATTGACCTGGTCCAGCGTCACGACTCCGATCAGCTCGGGCATCTCGGCAAGGCTGTCTTTCATGGGATCGTCGTCGATAAGAAATCCCAAGAGGAGCCATGCCATCGTCTCCGGCTGTTTCGCGATCTCCTGGTAATGCGCGGTCAGGATCTCCTTCGCCCGCTCGAACTCGTCGGGCGTGATGCCGTCGGCCCGAAGGGTCTCATAGGCCTCGCGAAAGGTGGCGTAAGCGTCCTTGATCCGGCGACCTTCGATTTCGCCATCCAGATACATGATTCGATGTTGGCGGCTATAACCTCCGATCTCGGCTTCGACGACATAGCTTGCGCGAAGCTTGGTTCGGACCGCATCGAAGAGCCTCGATTGCATATCGGCACCGAGAACGAACTCGGCGAAAAGATCATGGGCGTGGCTTGCGCCCCGTGCGAGCGGCATCAGTCCCGCGATGCTGATCAGCGTCTTTTCCGCGTCGGGCTTGTGCAAAAGGATGGTCTTGCCTCCGGATTTTGCCGTGGGTGTTTCTTGGGCAGGCAAGGCTTCGCCAGGCCCATCGCCGGCGGGCAGCCCATCGAGCAACTGGTCGATGGCTTCTCCCACAAGCGCGGGATCGAGATCGATGGGTCCGGCGGCCGTGATCGTGATGCCGCCGGTCGTGAACGTCTCGGCGTACCAGGCTCTGATGTCGTCCGCGGTGACCTCGTCGATCAGGCTCGTCGGCCTGTGGGTCAGGGCATCGTTGAGACGGCCGTCGCCGAGAATGGCGCGACGGACCGTGCCCCAGCTTTGCGATGACAACGTCTGGTGAGTCTCATTCTTTCGCGCTTTGAGATTCTGCTGAATGCGCTTTAGCCAGCGATCATCCCAATGGTTGTCGATCAGGATGTCTCGTCCAAGCGCGGCCGCGGCCGCAAGATTTTCAGGCCGGACCACGAGGGTGCCGCGCACGGCGTCTGGCCTGTCGTCGATGTCGCCTTGGGCATTCAGATCCTGGAAGTCAGCGGCCAATGTGGCAGCGTCGCGCGCTCCGGCGCCGCTGCTCATCATCAGTCTCGAGCCGACATAGGGCGTGGCAATGGGGCCGTCGCCGTCGATCCAGTCCGAGGGCCAGTTCACGATGATCGCGACGTCGTCAGCCTGCTTGATGCCGACATAGTGAAACTCGTGGCCCGCTTCGGTGCGGTGCTGGTCGACCTGGACCGTCGTTGGTACTTCCGCATGCGACGCGATGCTGACCATGAGGCCCACGGCCAAAATGGACGGGCCGATCGATTGTCTGATGTGAGAAAGTTGCATGAATATTGCCTCAATCCGATGAAGCTGATGATACTAGGGCCGCTGCGACACTTCCTGAGCCGGCAAGAGCCCGGATCAGGTCGTTCACGTCGTCCAGAGTCGTCTGGCCATAGCGGCTGATTTCAGTTTTGGGACCGATCGGCGCCGCATCGTTGGCCGTCTGACTGATCACCAGCCTTATCGCTGGGCGGCGCTTGTGCTGGATGGCTTCGAGCGCTGAAAGCTGCTTTTTCATGATCCGGTCGAACGTCGCTGCCGGCACGCCCTCATCGGCAATCGTCTGAAGCGTATTCTCAAAAGCGGCCAGCAAGTCGGGCAGGGCGACACCCTGATCGGGTGCGGCTTCGAAGGTCAGCAGGACCTCTGCGGGCTCGATCGCCGTGAGGCTTAGGGCATACCAGCGCGCGATGAAATCGTCATAGCGCAATGGCTTCGCAAGGCTGCCGTCGAGGGTGCTGTCGAGGATGGCATAGAGAAGATCGAGCTGACGTCCGAGCCGATCTCTGGCGATCGGCGTGTCGAGCCTGACGCGCTTCAAGTAAATGACCTGTTCGGAAGATGATCCTTCGACGTCGACCTCGATGATTTCCCGACGCTCTTCGAAAGGCGAGGGGGGACGTTTCGGGGGCGGATCACCTGCGGGAATGTTGCCGAGATGTTCGTCGACCAGCCGCGTCGCCGTCGGCAAGTCCGAATTGCCGATGATGAACAGCACGGCATTGGCAGGCACATGGGTTCGTGCGTGCAGATCCAGAGCCGCCTCAGGCGTCATCGCAGCGATACCTTCCGGCGTT
>JBCCIN010000518.1:0-2930 GCA_039028235.1 Pseudomonadota bacterium | reverse complement strand
GCGTCGACATCGGCATCACTGACCGACGGAGGGGCGACAACGCCAAGTAAAGCCCCCACGGGCACCGTGGCGCCGTTCTGCACCACGATCTTCCGGAACGTCCCGGTCACCGGGCTCTCATAGACATTGGCGATCTTAGAGGTCTCGATGTCCATGATCTCCTGGCCGGCTGCTATCTCCGCCCCCGGCTCGATATGCCACGCCGCGACCATGCCTTCCTGCATGGCCAGCCCCCATTTCGGCATCACGATCGCTTCTATGTTTTCTGTCACTTGCCTGTCTTTCTTCGACTTGCCTGAGACCACCCGTGCGGCCGTGCCTCGACCTCGTTCGCCGTTGAAGCTCGGAGGTCGGGGCAGGCTCAGTAAAGGTTTAAGACAACTTGCCGGTGACCGAGCGGACGGCCGATTCGATGTCGGCGACCTGGGGGATGTAGATGTCTTCCAGGGCCGGCGAGAAGGGCACCGGGGCGTGGGGGGCGGTCACCTGCTTGACCGGAGCTTTCAAGTCAGAAAAACAGTTTTCGCAAACCAGCGCCGAGATGTCGGTCGCCATATTACAGCGAGGATGAGCTTCATCCACCACGACCACCCTGCCAGTCTCGGACGCGGTTTCGAGGATGGTCTCGGTGTCCAGCGGCGACGTGGTGCGCGGGTCGACGACCGTGCAGGTAATCCCTGCCTTGGCAAGGCTGTCGGCGGCCTCGTTCGCAAAATTCACCATGCGACCGAAGGCGATGATGGTGGCGTCGTCGCCTTCGCGGGTGACATTCGCCTCGCCGAAGGGGATGGTGTAGGCCTCGTCCGGCACGTCGACCTCGTCGTCATACATCGCCTTGTGCTCGAAGAAGATGACGGGATCATCGTCGCGGATCGACTGCGCTAGGAGCCCCTTCGCCTCGTAAGCGTTGGACGGCAGCGCCACCTTCAGCCCCGGGATATGGGTTAAGAGCGGGTAGAGGCACTGGCTGTGCTGCGAGGCGGCGCGGAAGCCGGCGCCGTACATGGTGCGGATGGTCAAGGGTGTGACCGCCTTGCCGCCGAACATATATTTGAACTTGGCGGCCTGGTTGAAGATCTGATCGAAGCAGACCCCCATGAAGTCGACGAACATCAGTTCGGCCACCGGGCGGAGACCCGTGGCGGCCGCACCGGCGGCAGCGCCGATGAAGGCGCTTTCGGTGATCGGCGTGTCCAGCACCCGATCGCGCCCGAAGATCGGCTCGAGGCCCTTGGTGACACCGAGCGGACCGCCCCAGGCATCGTCCTCGCCGGGCGCACCCATGCCGCCCGCCACGTCCTCGCCCATGATGATGACCCGCTCGTCGCGCTCCATCTCCTGACGGAGCGCCTCGTTGATCGCCTGTCGATAGCTCTTGGCTGGCATGATCGTTGCTCCTCAGGCCGGGTAGTTGGTGTAGACGTCGGTCAGGAGATCAGCCTTGGTCGGCAGATCACCCGCCTTGGCCGAGGCGAGACAGCCCTGGATCGCGGACTTGCTCTCCTTCTCGATCTCGTCCATCTCGGACGCTTCCAAAAGCCCCGCCTCGGTGACCCGCTGCTTGAACAGCATCAGGCAGTCCTTGGTCGCCTTGATCCTGTCGAGTTCGTCAGGGGCCTTGTAGGTGATCGCATCACCCTCGAAATGACCGTAATAGCGGTTGAGCTTGAAGTGCAGCATATGCGGCCCCTTGCCGGAGCGGGCGTAGTCGATCGCTTCCCGTGCCGCCTCCCAGACCGCGAAGAAGTCGTGACCGTCGACCTCAGTGCAGGGCATGCCGAAGCCTGCGGCCCGGCCCGCCTGACTGCCGCTGACCGACCACCCGCTCGCCGTGCTCTCGGCATAGCCGTTGTCCTCGACGATGAAAATCGCCGGTAGGTTCCAGACATTGGCAAGATTGTAGCTCTCGAAGGTGGTGCCTTGGTTCGACGCCCCATCGCCGACAAAAGCGATGGCCACGCCACCAGTCTTGAGCGTCTTTGCAGTCAGCGCAGCGCCGCAAATTAAGGGAGGTCCGCCGCCGACGATGCCATTAGCGCCCATCATACCCTTGGAGAGGTCGGCGATGTGCATCGAGCCGCCCTTGCCGCCGCAGACGCCGTCCTTCTTGCCGAAGATTTCCAGCATCATGCCGGTGGGATCGACGCCCTTGGCGATGCAATGGCCGTGGCCGCGATGGGTCGATGCGATCGCGTCCCGGTCGTCGAGATGCATGCAGACGCCAACGCCTGAGGCTTCCTCACCCGCGTAGAGGTGCACGAATCCCGGAATGTTGCCGGCGGAAAACTCTTCATGGAGCGTATCTTCGAACTCGCGGATGGTGGTCATCCGCTTATAGGCTTCTCGCAGTTCCTCGCGACTCAGTTGCATGCGCTAGGCCTCCCCTGGTTGACGATCGGCACCTCCCTGGAAAAAAGTGCCGATCCTGTGCATTTGATCCTTGTTGGCCGAATCATGCCACTTTTGATCGCGCGAAGGAAGGTGCTAGTGCCGTCGCAAGGCCGGGGCGGGCGCCGTCGCGGCAGGGGACCGGGTTACGCGTAGGAGTCGTGGCGGCGCACCCAGGCCATTTTATGGGGAAGCTTGTCCTCGTCTCGCCCTTTCGGCGTCATGTCCAGCAGGTGATAGGCGCTGTTCAGGATGTCCAGGCCGCGTCCATAGGTCGAATAGCTATGGGCGACGGTCTGATCCGGCAGCCTGTAGAACACGCTGAGCCCAGGGCTTTCGCCGGCATAGGGCTTTCGACCGTAGTTATAGCCGATGCCGTTCATGGCGGTGTCATCCGGAAAGGTCACGCCGAAGTCCTGGCCGAAGCTCGTCCCGCCGGCGGATGCCCAGCGCAGGTTCCAGCCCATGCGCGCACGATAGGCGAGGAGTGTCGCCAGGGGCGCGTTCGATACCAGGACGAAGGCGGTGTCGCGTGCGGCCAG
>JBCCIN010000517.1:0-2960 GCA_039028235.1 Pseudomonadota bacterium | reverse complement strand
CTGATGACATCGCGGAATCTGGTCACGGTGCGTGACGACGTCGGCAGCATTGAGGCAAAGGCGCTTCTTCATCGACATCGTATCGAGAAGCTGCTGGAGACCGATGACGAAGGCCATCTGATCGGTCTTATGACCGTGAAGGACATCGAAAAGGCGGAAGCCAATCCCCATGCGGCTAAGGATGATCAAGGAAGGCTGCGCGCCGGCGCTGCCGTTGGCGTCGGCGATGAGGCGATGGAACGCGCCGCAGCGCTGATCGAGGCGGGGGTCGATGTGATCGTCGTGGATACGGCACATGGCCATTCCGCCGGTGTGCTAAAGGCGATCGAGCGACTTCGCCGGCAAAGCAATGCGGTTCAGCTGATCGCCGGCAACATCGCGACGAAGGATGGGGCCAAGGCCCTGATCGACGCCGGCGCCGATGCGGTCAAGGTCGGGATCGGACCAGGATCGATCTGCACCACGCGCGTGGTCGCCGGCGTTGGCGTGCCACAGCTTTCAGCCCTGCTGGATCTCGCAGAGACCTGCCGTGACCAGGGGGTACCGGTGATCGCGGACGGTGGTATCCGCTCTTCAGGAGATCTTGCCAAGGCAATCGCTGCTGGCGCTGACTGCGCGATGATCGGATCGCTTTTGGCCGGCACGACCGAGAGTCCGGGCGATGTCTATCTCTACCAGGGGCGCTCCTACAAGAGCTATCGCGGCATGGGCTCACTCGGAGCGATGGCGCGCGGCTCTGCCGATCGGTATTTTCAGCAGGAGGTTCAAGACAGCCTGAAGCTTGTCCCCGAGGGCATCGAAGGGCAGGTTCCCTTCCGCGGCCCGTTGACCAATATCGTGCACCAGCTGGTAGGCGGCCTAAAGGCGGCCATGGGCTACACCGGGAATCCAAGCATTGCCGCGATGCAGCGCGGCTGCACTTTTCTCCGGGTCACCCAGGCAGGCGTTCGCGAGGGGCATGTGCACGATGTCTCGATCACGCGCGAAGCGCCCAACTATCGACGCGAGATCTAGCCCTCCTTGCATGGCTTCCCTCTGGCAGATCGGCTAGTTTCCGTCGTAATGGCAGTCGGGCTCTTGGCCGGAGGAAGAATGAGGTGACAAAGAATCTCCCGGAGCGTGCGGATGTTCTGATCATCGGCGGCGGCATCATCGGTTGCTCGATCGCTTATCATTTGACCAAGATCGGCATTACGGACGTTGTCCTCCTTGAGCGCAAGCAGCTTACGTCGGGAACCACTTGGCACGCGGCGGGCCTTGTCGGCCAGCTTCGCGCCACGCGCAACATGACCGAGCTTGCGAAATATACGTCCGATCTGTTTCAGACGCTGGAACGGGAGACCGGCCAAGCGACTGGCTTCAAACAGAATGGCTCGATCGGTCTGGCGCTCAACAATGAGCGCATGGAGGAACTGAAACGCGGCGCCTCGATGGCCAGAAATTTCGGCCTAGAGGTCGAGGTGATCAGCCCGTCGGAGATTGCTGAGCTTTATCCAATGATCAATCTCGATGGCGCTGTTGGTGGCGTCTTTCTGCCGAAGGATGGCCAGACGAACCCGATTGATACCACCCAAGCCTATGCAAAGGGTGCTCGTATGGGCGGTGCCAGGATCGTCGAGGGTGTCAAAGTCGAGAAAATTCTGGTCGAGCAAGGTAGGGCGGTTGGCGTCCGCACCTCCGGAGGAGACATCAGGGCAGAAACGACGGTCTTGGCCGCCGGTATGTGGTCGAGGGAACTGGCCGCAGATGTAGGCGCGAGCGTGCCGCTGCATGCTGCCGAGCATTTCTATATCGTCACCGAGCCGATCGAGGGGCTGGCAAGAGATCTGCCTGTCCTGCGCGTGCCCGATGAATGCGCCTACTACAAGGAGGATGCCGGCAAAATTCTGCTTGGTGCGTTCGAGCCCGTTGCCAAGCCCTGGGGAATGGAGGGCATTCCAGACAGCTTCGAGTTCGAGACGCTTCCCGAGGATGTCGACCACTTTGAGCCGATCCTCGAAAAAGCGGTCGAGCGTCTTCCTCTGCTCGCCGATGCCGGTATCCAGACCTTTTTCAACGGACCGGAGAGCTTCACGCCTGATGATCGCTATCTTCTCGGAGAGACCACAGAGGTCCGCGACCTCTTCGTCGCCGCCGGCCTGAATTCCATTGGCATTCAAAGCTCGGGCGGCGCTGGTAAGGTGCTGGCCGACTGGATCCGCGATCGTCACCCGCCGATGGACCTGATCGACGTCGACATCCGACGCATGCAGTCCTTCCAGTCCGGCAGACGCTATCTACACGATAGAACCACCGAAGCGCTCGGCCTGCTCTACGCGATGCATTGGCCGTTCTATCAGTACAAGTCAGCCCGAGGTGCCCGCCGCTCGCCGTTTCATGGCCATCTTCTCGAGGCAGGCGCGGTGATGGGTGAGCTTGCGGGCTGGGAGCGGCCGAACTGGTTTGCGCCTGAAGGTGTCGAGCGAGCCTATCGCTACAGCTATGGTCGCCAGAACTGGTTTGCGCATACCGCCGCCGAGTGCAGGGCCGTGCGCGACGCCGTCGGTCTTTTCGATCAGTCATCCTTCTCGAAATTTCTCGTGACCGGGCCAGATGCAGCCCGAGTCTTGAACCGCGTCTCCGCAAATGATGTCAATAGGCCCGCGGGCGTGGTCATCTATACGCAATGGCTTAACGACCGCGGTGGTATTGAAGCCGATCTGACCGTGACACGCCTTGCCGAGACGGAGTTTTTGGTGGTCACGACGGCGGCGGGCCAGACGCGCGATTTTGCCTGGCTGAAGAAGCACATGCCTGCTGATGCCCGCTGCACGGCTGTTGATGTCACCTCGGGCCTGCCGATGCTCGGGCTGATGGGGCCGAACAGCCGTGCACTTCTGGAAAAACTGTCTGGCGACGACCTGTCGAGCGAGGCGTTTCCCTTCGCAACGTCAAGGGAAATCGACATTGGCTATGCGCGG
>JBCCIN010000516.1:0-2960 GCA_039028235.1 Pseudomonadota bacterium | reverse complement strand
TGGGCGAACTGAGCACGCGTGACTTCATACTTGCCGAGGGCAAATGGACGGCGGATCGTTACATTACGCTGCGGCCCTTCGTCCTCGTCTCTACCCGCCTCGCTCTCCGGAGAGCCCATCAAAAAGGTCCCTACTGGCAGCTTCACCATCTCCGGGCATTGACCGCAGTCGTGGAAATCATTGCCGGCTTGATCGCCAAGGCCCACGTCCCTGATCGCTTCCTTTAACTCTGCTAGAACGTTTTGGCTTTGTTCGAAGACGAGCTTATGGCTGTGAAGGATCCATCCCATGCCAATATTGTTGAGGACAACGACAATCAGAGACAATCCGACAAGCCATGGCAGCCATTTCAAAAGCCCTTCAACAACATATCCCAGGAATGGGCTGGCCTCCTTAAAGCCGGAGGATGAATAGCTGTTTACCTTGTACTCGTGTGGTCCTGACACAGTATCTGCAGCGGGCAGCAAATATTCGGGATCTTTGCCGCCCGCCCCAATGGACTTCCGAAGGTAGTACAGTGCAGATCTGCGGCTTGGGGATTTCTGAGAAATCGGCGCCTCCGTCTCGGTGCGCCGTGCCAAGATCTCCGCAAGACCTATGAGTTTCTGATGCGCGTCCTGATCACGAAGCCTGAACTCAAGGCCGCGCCAATCGTCGTATTTTCGTTTGTGGAGTTGAGTGGCAAGTTTGTCGGCAGCTCTTTGTTTACGATTCTCGAGGACGTTGGCGTTCACCAGATAGATCGGCAGGATCAGATCTTCCCGATTTGTCCGCCGTTCATATTCGAGGAAAGATAGAGTCTCATGCCGGCAAAACTCGCTCCGGAAGAAGGCCGGCGTAAGAATTGGCACGAAGAAATGGGCGCTCTCCAGCTCTTGATCGAGCCGTTTTGACCACGGCTCTCCAGGCTCCATATCGGTGTCCAGGAAAATCCGAAATTCATCGCTCATGCGCAAGCTGACTGCGTTTTGCAGCGTATCTCGAAGCCAACGGATACCACCGCCGAGCTTGTCATCGTCAAAGTGGGTGTAGCTCAAGAAAGCGTGCGGCCTTCTCGGATCGAAATCGGATGACCCAGTCACCCTCGGCTCCCCTGGCAATAACGACGAACAAGATCACATGGATGGAACGTCGAGCATTCTCGCTATGGGTTAATTTTTTTCAATATAAATCTACTTTTAGTGGATGGCCTGATCAGATCACGCCTCTCCAACCATCGCGGTGCATCTCTCTATCTTGCGGCGAACTGAAGGAACGCTTTGCGTCTTCGCGCGTTGTGTACGAGTGGCTTGATGCCTGTTAGTGTGACCTAAGGTACAGGTAGGAACAGGTGCTGAGGGGAGCCTTTGTCGTCACGGGTCGGCATGGCCAAGTCGGAATTCGTCGCTCAGACGCTGGAGCGGGAGATTCGCGAAGGTCGCATGGAGCGCGGGGATCAGCTTGATAGCGAAGGCGGCCTTATGCGCCGGTTTTCCGTCAGCCGAAACACCGTTCGCCGCGGTTTGGCGGTTCTCGCGCGTCAGGGACTGATCACCACGCGCACTGGGATCGGTTCCTTCGTCACCTATGACGGCACGACGATCGACAGCAATCTCGGTTGGACCATCGCCCTGTCATGCGGCGCCGGTGAAGTGACCACACGGACGTTGTCGCTTCGTCAAGGGACATGCTCCAAGGCCGACCAGCACTTTGGTGAAATGTCAGCCTATCTCTGCATCGACCGTCTGCGATTTTGCAGAGCTGCCGGGTATGGGATTTCCCTCGAGCGCAGCCGTTTGCCCTGGCGCGATGCCTTCGAAGCGGTGTTGAAGGCCGGACTGACCGGTGGGTCGCTGAGCCGGACGCTGGATGATTTGGGGATTGCCGTCGCAGGTGGCCAAGAGATGGCAGGCGTCATCCCTGCCCTGCCGCCGGAGGACGCGGCGATCATGGAACGTCCGAGCGGGATACCGATGCTCAGGCTCGAGAGGATCACCCGCAGCGCCGACGGTAGCGGGCTCGAATATGTCGAGAGCATTCTCGATCCCGCGCGGTTCGGCCTTCGGATCGAGTTCTGATGATGGTCCTGGAACCGATGATGGATCGGGCGCTTGCGGCACTGGCCGGGCTTGCCGTCGGCGATGCGCTCGGCATGCCGTCGCAGGCCATGACACGATCGGACATCGCGGCCGCCTATGGCCGGATCACCGACTTTGTCGCACCGCTTGCCGATCATCCGATTTCTCACGGCTTGGAGGCAGCGTCGGTGACGGATGATACCGAGCAGTCGCTGCTCTTGGCTGACCTGCTGATCCGATCGGAGGGGCGAGTCGACCAGCATGTCTGGGCACAGGCTTTGATCGCTTGGGAAGCGGATATACGCGAACGCGGGCTGCGCGATCTTCTGGGACCGTCAACCAAACAAGCCCTCGATGCACTCTTGAGCGGCACGCCTGCGACCGCGACTGGCCGCAAGGGGACGACGAATGGTGCTGCCATGCGGATCACACCGGTCGCAATCGCGACGCCCCCCGACGATGCCGATGCGCTCATCGCCCGCGTGGTGGACGCTTGCCATGTGACGCACAATACGCGGGAGGCGATCGCGGCGGCGGCGGCGGTCGCCATGGTCGTCAGTCGCGGCATCAACGGCGCGGATTTCTACACCGCGCTACCGGACGCGATGATCGCGGCAAAGCGCGGCGGGGCATGCGGCGCCATGGAAGGCGAAGCGGATATGGCCGGCCGGATCGAGGCGGCGCTTTCCATCGCGAAGGGCGGGTCGGAGGACAAGTTGGCGAAGGAGATCGGCACGTCGGTTGCGAGCCGCGAGTCGGTGGCGGCAGCCTTCGGCGTCGTCCAGCTCGCCAAGGGTGATCCGTGGCAGTCGGCGGTGATCGCCGCCAATATCGGTGACGACACGGACACGATCGGCGCCATCGCCTGCGCGATGGCCGGGGCTTGCAGCGGGATGAAAGCGT
>JBCCIN010000515.1:0-2963 GCA_039028235.1 Pseudomonadota bacterium | reverse complement strand
GTGATCGAAGGTCACGTCCAGCCCCGAGCGCTCCGGCGAACAGAGCATCGGGCCGACCTGCATGGGACGGTCGGTCGGAAAGGCGGCGAGGCGAAGCAGTGGCCATGTCTTGCCGTCAAGCGAATACTGGATGCGGACGGCGTTGTCCTTCGCTGTCATCCGCAGCCAGAAGTCCTTGATCGGCGTCGGAGGCATGGTTACGGACCAGTCGGAAGCGCCACGGGTGACGACGGCGCTCAGATGAAGCACACCATCGGTGAACTCGACGCCGGTCTTGATCCAGGTTTCGTGATCGACCCTGAGCATCAGGCCCGCCTGGTCGTAGAGCTGGTCAAAGCCGCCGCTGACATGCACCGATGCGGTAAAGGCCTTGGGCGCATCGACCCCGAGAAAATGACCGTCATCGCGCTTGAAGCCATAGAACGTCTTTTGCCAGAAATCGGTCTTTTCGCCTGTAGTTGCCGTCAGCTGTCCGCCATCGATTGACCAGGAAGGAGGAGGGTTCAGCCATGTCCCGTCGCCCAGACCTGGCGCGGTTCCGCTCATGACGAGCTCCCGCCGGCGAGGCTGACATTTAGCCGCTCTCCCGACTCAGCGTCGAACAGAAATCCTTTCGATGGTGGAAAGTCGACCGCGATCCGGCTGTCGAAATCGACGTCATACTCCTTCGGCATTTTGACCGCCGGGTTGGCCTCGCCGACGGTGAGCGTCACCAGAGTGACGTCCCCGGTGAGCTCGGCGGCGAACACCGTCGAATCGAACAGACCGGCGCCCGGCTCGGTGAGAACAGCGTCCTCTGGGCGGAAGCCGAGCACGGCGCCTCGGCTTTCCGGCTGGCTGGCAAGGGGAAGGGAGATGCCTTCGCCGACGAAACGGTTATTCTCGATCCGCCCCTCCAAAAAATTCATCGGCGGGGAGCCCATGAAGCCAGCGACGAACAGATTGGCAGGGTTATCGTAGACCTCGCGCGGCGTGCCGATCTGCTGGAGCACGCCGTGATCCATGACCGCGACCCGGTGGGCAAGCGTCATCGCCTCCACCTGGTCATGGGTGACGTAGATCGTGGTGACGCCGAGCTCGTGCTGCATGTGCTTGAGCTCGGCGCGCATGTGACCGCGGAGCTTGGCATCGAGATTAGAAAGGGGCTCATCCATCAGGAAGATCGCAGGCCGCCTGATGATCGCGCGCGCGAGCGCCACGCGCTGACGCTGACCGCCGGAGAGCTGACGCGGATAGCGATCGAGCAAGGTCTCCATATGGACTTGGGCGGCGGCGTCCCGGACCGCCTGGTCCCGCTCGGCTTGGGGAAGCCCGCGCACCTTCAGAGGAAAACCGATATTCTCCGCAACCGTCTTGTGCGGATAGAGCGCGTAGGACTGAAACACCATGGCGACGTCCCGATATTTCGGAAGCACCTGAGTGACATCGGTATCGCCGATCAGGATCTGACCACCGTCCGCCAGTTCGAGGCCGGCGACCATGCGAAGGGCCGTGGTTTTGCCGCAGCCGGATGGGCCGAGCAGTACCAGGAACTCGCCGGGCGCTACGTCGATCGCCAGATCCTTCACAACGTGGTTGTTGCCGAACCACTTGTTCAGATCCTTGATCTGCAGGCGCTGGGCACGGGATCGGATGTCGGTCTGTTGATCCATGATTGCCTTACCCTTTGACCGCGCCGAGCAGCACGCCCTTGGCGATGAAGCGCTGCAGCACCAGCGCCATCAAAATGACCGGCAGGATCATGATGATGATCACGACCGACATGGTCCACCAGAGAATACCTTTTTCGCCGGCATTCATCGCTGCCACCAGGATCGGCATGGTCTGCGCCTTGGTGGTGGAGAGGAAGAGGGCCAGGACATATTCGTTCCAGGAGAGGATCAGCACCAGGAGCGTGGTCGCGGCGAGACCAGCCCGCGCCAGCGGCAGGACGATATCGAAGAAGATGTAAAAGCGGGAAGCACCATCCAACTCGGCGCTCTCCTCAAGGTCGATCGGGATGCTCTCGAAGAAGTCGTACATGAGCCAAACGACGATCGGCAGATTGACCACGGTGTAGCAGAGGATGATGCCGATATGGGTGTCGAGCAGGCGGAGATTCTGGAACATCATGTAGATCGGGATGACCGTCACGACGGGCGGCAGGATGCGCTGCGAGATGATCCAAAAGAGGATGTCGCCATTGCCGACCGAGCGCTTGAAACGATTCGAGAGTGCGCGGGCGAGGAGGACGAAGAGCGCGATCGCGACCGCCGCTGCGATCCGCCAGTCGATTCCGGCGATACCGACCGAAACGGCCATCGCGATCATCAGGCTGACGAAGAGGAGGATCGTGCCGAGCTTCGGCTTGTAGGTGATGCGGGCGAGTGCGTAGGCGGCCATGCTGCCGATCAGCATGCAGAGCACGGTCGAGGAAAGGGCGATGATGATCGAGTTGATATAAGGCTTCGCCGTATCGCCGAGCCCGGTCACCAGCAGGTCCTCCCAGGCGTGCAGGTTCGGCCGGAAGTCGACGAAGGGGATGTAGAACGGGCCGCTGTTGACGTCGATCGGCAGCTTGAACGAGGTCACCAACACCCAATAAAGGGGGAAAAGGACGAAGGCGGTCCAGAGCAGTAGCAGGCTGTAGACGATCACCTTGCCGCCCGTCGACATCTCCCCGATTTTTTTGGGTTCGAAGAGGCCGCCGCGCTTTGGCGGGGACATAAGGTTCGTGCTCATGCCACGGCCGCCCGGCGTTTTAGGATCACCAGATTGAAGAACGAGACGCAGAGCACAACGGTCACGAACAGGAGCAGATAGGAGATTGCCGCGGACTGCGCGAGATCGGGCGCTCGCCAGGTGAAGAAGGCGTGCAGTGTCATGGACTCGGTCGCGATGCCGGGGCCGCCGGCGGTCATGATATTCGGCAGATCGACGAGCTTGAACGCTTCGATCACCCGGATCAGCATAACGGTCGCAGC
>JBCCIN010000514.1:0-2968 GCA_039028235.1 Pseudomonadota bacterium | reverse complement strand
CCGAGCCCTCCTCCAATCCTTCAACATGACCGTCCTGACAATCTCCACGATCCTCCTGGCTTTCAAAGGCGTGTACGACAGCAACGTACTACTCGCCCTGGCAATCGCGACGCCGGTCGCGCTCGCCGGCGCACAGGTCGGGATCGCGGTGTTCAAGCGCATCAACGACGCCGTTTTCCGGCGGTTGCTGATTTTTCTGATGCTGGCGTCGGGAGTGGTGTTGTTGGGACGGAGTGTTTTGTGATGGCTACGGCCTGATTGGAGCCGAAAGCAGCGTCTTGTAGCGGAATCGGGCACTCCATCTGGCAACGCTGTTTAGAATACGCGAAAAACGGCTCAATTCGCTTTGCGCGGGATTTTAGGGCTTGAACGCGGTGTGCGACACGTCAAAGCTAATTTCGATACAGTTCAGTCCTAAAGAAGCCCAAATCGGAGAAAACTAAGAATGCCGACACTTCATTTTGCAGCACATAACGACACGCTGCTGACGCCCCAGCATCTCGCCTATGTCCAGGACGAAATTGTGGTCGCAGAGTTCGGAGGGAACCAGCTCGCCATTCTGGACGAAGCGGCCAAGAACCGGATCAACACGATTGGTACCGGTTTCGTCACCGGCGTCGTCGGGGTTGCAGCACGGGGCGCCAGCGTGATTGCGGTCCACCAATTCCTATTGCGTGAATTCGACAGCAGTGGCGCGCTGTCGGCCACCCATGCGATTGCGGCAAGCCAGGCGCAGGGCGTGACCTATGTTCCACTCTTGGACGAGACGGTCATTGCTGATTTTGCGAATAACCAGCTGCTCTGCTTCGATGGCAGGTATGACCAGTATTCCTCGCTTGGGGTCGGCCCCGGTCTACCCCCCAGCTCGCCGGGACCGGACCGGTTTTATCAGCCGAAGGATGTGCACTACGCCGAAGATCAGCAAGTAGGCCCGGCCTTGTTTGTGGCGGATCAAGGAAATAACCGCGTGTTGCGTATCCGGCTCGATAGGAAGACGGCGGTCGGGAAAATGACGCTGGATTTCGCCACCAACACCGACGAGTTCAAACTCAGCGCGAGTCCGTCGAGCTTTCGGCCATCATCAGTGACTTATGATCCCGATCGTGAGCTTCTCTATTGCACAAGCGGATTTGCCAAGATCTGGGTGGTCGATATCCGGAGTGGCAGCGTCGACGTTCTGTACGACAATTTTGGCTCGGATCCCGATCAATTCATGAACACGGCCGGGATCGCTTTGTCGAGTAGCGGTATTCTTGTGGTCAGCGATTATTCGCTCAACAAGGTGGCTTCGTTCGAAATCAAGTAGAGCAAAGGGGCTCAATTGCGCCCACCGGATAGAACCGCCTCAGCGAGCGCAAACGATCCCGACAGGAGCCGCTCTTGGCACTACTCGGCCACAAGGTCAAAGTCCGCTTGTGGTCGAGTAGCTGCCAAAGACGCCGTCATTGTCAAATCAACTCCTCCCCCCGATCGTCCGTCTCGCCGAACCGCTTGAGCACCGCCGGCTTGGTCCCCTCGTAGACCTTCTCCAGGTTCGCTGCGATCTTGGCGTTCTCACGCTCGAACAGGCTATTGCCCTCGAGATCGCTCTCGACGATGAACGGGCCAAAGTTCGAAACATCGATCACCCAGATCGCCTGGGCGAGGCCTAGCTCTTCACGCCAGTGCAGCGCATGCACGCCTTTAACGCCGCGGCCGAGAAGCGCGCCGGTGCCGTAGCCTACTGTCGTCAGATAGATCGCTCCATTCGGCACGAAATGCTTCTTGTAATCCTTAGGACTCATCCCTCCCTTGCCGATGATCAGCTTGCAGCCGGACGCCTCGAACCAGGGGCCGATCCATTTGGAAAAACGAAAGGACGCCGTCGCCGTCACCGCGCCCATCTCGAAGGACCCGTCTTCTTTCTGCGTCGCCGCCGGCGAACAATGAAAATTCGCGCAGGAAAGGTCCTGCAGCCCGGACGGGAGCCCGGAGCCGCCGTCGACGACCTTTTGGTAGACGCCCTCTCGTGCCGTGTAGACCACGCCGTCGAGATAGACGATGTCGCCGAGCTTCAGTTGAGCTAGCGCCTCCGGCGTTGGCGACGTGCTCAGGCGCTTTTTGTCAGTCTGCCGGCCTCCGGCTCCGTCCACTCTACCGTCTCCCTGCGCTGATAGTCCGTGAACCAATCGGGGTCCGTGCGATGCTCGACGCGGCCATCAGCGTAGATCCGTGCGACGGCCCGGCGCGAAGACAGGCAAAAGGCGTGAACGCTCATCTGCATGCCGCCGGTGTGGCAATAGCCGACCTCGATATGGCAGTCGATCACCATCGATTTGCCGACAAACCCCATCGCCCCCATGCCGATCGAGTTGCCGATTTCCTTGAACTCTTCTTCGAGTTCCGCGATCTTCGGGTCGGGATTGCGATCGCCGACTGTGCGGAGACAGGCCGCGCGCTTGCCCAGCACCATGCAGGCGTCCTTCGAGCCGCCAAGGCCGATGCCGATGATCGCGGGCTGACAGGCGAGGCCACGCTTGCCGAACGCCACCAGGCTGTCGAGGTAAAACCGCTTGATCCCCTGAAGCCCGTCCGACGGGAAGAGCATCCGGTAATCCGTGCCGAAAAGCCCGCCCTTATGCACGGTGATCAGGTCGATCCACTCCCCGCCCGGCTCGAACCCATATTCGATCTCGGGCGCTGCGATCCCAACATTGTTGTCATGATCTGTCCGCCAGAGCGGATGCACCCGATTCGGCCTGAGCGGAACGCCGCTCGTCGCAGACGCTGTCGCGCGTCTGAGGGCGGCTTCGAGCGCTATTGGGCCACCTTCGATGCACGCTTCGTTGCCCATTTTGACGTACCAGCGAGGGCATCCCGTGTCCCCGCACATGGCGCGCCGGTCCTCCTTCGCGGCTTCGTAGTTCTCCAGCATCGCCTGCAGCACGAAGGATGAAAGCTCGCCATCCTCGACATCAGCCGCAGCCTT
>JBCCIN010000513.1:0-3007 GCA_039028235.1 Pseudomonadota bacterium | reverse complement strand
TTGCCCGGCGACGACCTCACGCCCGACAAGGTCGTCGCCTTCTGGTGCGACGGCTCACGCGGTCTCTATATCCACCCGGGCATCTGGCATGAGGGCATTTTCCCGGTGCAGGACAAGCAGCGCTTCCTTGATCGCCAGGGCCGCGTTCATGCCCGTGTCAGCGCGGATATCGGCCAGGAATTCGGTGTCTATCTCGCCGTGCCGCTTCCGGGTGAGATGTGAGCGGGCCCGTGCCCGGTATCAGTGGCCCTTAAACGCGGGTTTGCGCTTTTCCATGAAGGCGCGCCGGCCTTCGACATAGTCCTCGGAGGCGAAGCAGGCCTTGACCATCTCATCGCAGCGGTCGAGATCGCGCTCCGCGGGGTTCGGCTCGGTCACCTGGCCGGCGATGAACTTCATGGCGGCGATGGTAAGCGGCGCATTGCCGGCGATCGACGCCGCGATGTCGGCAACATGGGCTTCGAGGTCGTCCGCTTCGACCACCGCCTGCACGAAACCGAGGCGAAAGGCGGTTTCGGCATCAATGCTTCCCGCTGTGAACATAAGCTGCTTTGCGGCACCGGGACCAATCGCGCCGATCAGCCGGCGGATGGCGTGATAGGGGTAGCCGAGCGCTAGCTTGGCCGCCGGCATGGCGAATTTGGAGGTGGTCGAGCAAAAGCGCAGATCGCAGCAGACCGCGAGATTGAGCCCGCCGCCGATGCAATGTCCCTTTATCATCGCGATGGTCGGCTTCGGAAAGCGCTCGATCCGGTGATAGATCTGCTTCACGCGTTCGTTGTAATGCTCGGTCGCCTCCTTCGAGCCGCGCTCCTCTTCGAACTTGGAAATATCGGCGCCGGAAACGAAGGCTTTGCCCCCGGCGCCTGACAACACGATGAGACGCATGTCGCCGTCTTCTTCATAATGCTTGAGAATGATATCGAGGGCGTCCCACATCTCCAGGGACACGGCATTGTGCCGCTCCGGATTGTTGAAGATGACATGGCCGATTGGCCCATCGCTCCGCGCGATCATCTTGTCCGTCGGAAGATCGATCATCCCTGATAGTCACCTTTCGCTTTTTGGGGGTGAAGCCGTCCGATTCTTGATCACTGTGGCTGCCGTAAGGCCGGCAGGCAAGCCGGTCGGGCATGCCGGGCGCGCAATCCTCTGTTGCCGCCAGCGGCGATCGGCGACAGATTACCTGTCAGCGCCAAGGCATGAGCACTGAAATGGAGGCGAGAATGTCGGCAAAGCCAGCCCATGAGCTTCGAGCGTCGGAAACAGGGGCGACAGCAGGTCTCGCTGCCAAGGATCGCCCTGATCTCGCCGCCTTCGATTGGTCTGATCCCTTCCGCCTGGACGATCAACTGACCGACGAAGAGCGCATGATCCGCGATGCGGCCAATGCCTATGCGGAGGAAAAGCTGCAGCCACGGGTCACGGAAGCCTTCGCCAAAGAGCAGTCCGATCCGGAAATCTTCAAGGAGATGGGCGATTTCGGCTTTCTCGGTGCAACCATTCCCGAAGCTTATGGCGGCGTCGGCGCCGGCTATGTGTCCTACGGCCTGATCGCACGCGAGATCGAGCGGGTCGACAGCGGCTATCGCTCGATGATGTCGGTGCAGTCGTCCCTCGTGATGTACCCGATCTACGCATACGGCTCCGAAGATCAACGCCAGCGCTATCTGCCCAAGCTCGCCGCTGGTGAGTGGATCGGCTGTTTCGGTTTGACCGAGGCCGACGCCGGCTCCGATCCAGCAGCTATGAAGACGCGTGCGGAAAAAATCGATGGCGGTTATCGGTTGAGCGGCTCCAAGATGTGGATCTCGAACAGTCCGATCGCCGACGTGTTCGTGGTCTGGGCGAAGTCCGATGCCCATGATGGCAAGCTCCGTGGCTTCGTCCTGGAGAAAGGCATGGCGGGCCTGTCGGCGCCCAAGATCGAAGGTAAGCTGTCGCTCCGCGCTTCGGTGACTGGCGAGATCGTCATGGAAGGGGTCGAGGTCGGCGAGGACGCGCTTTTGCCGAATATTCAAGGGCTCAAAGGACCGTTTGGCTGCCTCAATCGGGCGCGCTTCGGTATCTCATGGGGTGCGATGGGGGCAGCGGAGTTCTGCTGGCACGCCGCACGCCAGTATGGCCTGGATCGAAAGCAGTTCGGTCGCCCACTGGCGCAGACCCAGCTCTTTCAAAAAAAGCTCGCGGACATGCAGACGGAGATCGCGCTTGGTCTTCAGTCCTCGCTCCGGGTCGGCCGGCTGTTGGACGAGGCGAAGGCGGCGCCTGAGATGATCTCGATCGTCAAGCGCAACAATTGCGGCAAGGCCCTCGAGATCGCCCGCGCCGCCCGCGACATGCATGGCGGCAACGGCATTTCCGAGGAGTACCAGGTGATCCGCCACATGATGAATCTGGAAACGGTCAACACCTATGAAGGCACCCACGACATCCATGCCCTCATTCTCGGCCGTGCCCAGACTGGCCTCCAGGCGTTTTTCTGAGGCGTACCTCGATCGCGCCTCGGATCATACGGTCGAACGGCCCGGACCGAAGCGAGTCCAGGCTAGGGCAGCGCCGGCGATCAGGCCAAAGAGGTGACCCTCCCAGGAGACACCTGGCTGTCCCGGCAGAATGCCGCCGATGATGGAGAAACCATAGGTGACGCCGACAAAAAGGGCGACTAATGCCGGCACCAAACGGCGCTCGAGAACGCCGGCACCGATCAGAAAGCCCATCAGCGCATAGATCAGGCCACTCGCGCCAATGTGGATGGCAGGGCGCCCCAGCAGCCAAAGCGCTGCGCCCGAAATCAGCGTCAGGAGCACCAGCGTCGACCAGGGTCTGGGCCGGCTCAGCACCATAAGCCCGAGCAGGATGACAAGAGGCAGGCTGTTCGAGAGTAGATGGCCGAAGCTGCCATGAAGGAACGGCATGGTGACGATGCCGATCAAGCCGACAAGGCTGCGTGGCACAAGGCCGAGCTTCTCCAGCGGCAGGATCAGATCCAGGAGAAAGACGGCCC
>JBCCIN010000512.1:0-3024 GCA_039028235.1 Pseudomonadota bacterium | reverse complement strand
CCCACAGCTCTACATGCCGCGAACCAACGATCGGATCTACGTGAACAAGTTCTACGGCCCCTTCAAAGGCTGGGAACAGCGCTACGACATCATCCTCGCCTACTGCTTTCGCTTCGCCGCCTCCGAGCCAAAGGACAGCACACACTGCCCGCTCGACGGCGAGGCTGCATCCTACGTTGCCCAAAGGGGCTCGAAGTGCAGCCGCAACGTCTGCTACCGACAACGCGACGAAGGACCTGACCGGGTGCTCTATCTCAAAAGCACCGGACTAGGTGTGGATTGACCCGCTCAACGCATCATCGACAGGCTAAACAATCCCCATACTCCCGGTTGATGCCCCGAAACCATCGAAGCGTTTACCCGTCCCTAAACCGCCATGGCTATCGTCCGGCATGTCTCGCTGGTCCATGCGATCCTGGGAGTCCGAGCCTCGCCCAACCTCTCTCGGCGGGTGGACGGATTCCCAGGGCAGCATGGACCGGGACACAGCATGACATGGAGGCGTTGACGAAAAACTAATGTCAAATGAAAGTCCGCCGCTGGCGTCGTGGCCTCACATTCCATCACGGGAAACTTAGTACGTTCGGCATAACGTCGGGCTAAAGCCTGCCGCAGGCGGTGTGGCCTAGAGGGGCCATCGACACGAACTTGATGCGATCGGCTTTTTGAGGACCGACTCATCGATGAGACCCCACAGCTTCTTCCGATTAAATCGAACGACCTGATGGATAAGCAAGCTCTGCAAGAAGAGAGAACCTGTACTTTGATCGCATGAGTTCGGAACAAGCTCCAGGGGCATCGCCAGTCGCCGGGTCTGTCGCATCATGCCTGCACGAAAACGACGTCCAGCCTGACAGCCTTGGGCAGGCGGGTTCTCAAGAGAAGCCCTGGCTTATGAAATAGAGCGCGCCCACCAGCATGAAGGCCTCCAGAAACAGGGTGTGGATGCGGACGGGTGTGCGCTGGAGGATGAGGCGGCCGAGATAGTGTCCGGGAATTGTGCGAAGGCCAAGGCCGGCGCCGATCATCGTCAGTTCGAACCTCAAGAGCGGCGACAGGCCGAAGGCGGCGGTCTTGATCAGGTTCAGATGAACGGCAGGGCGACAAAGAAAATCGTTCGGAAGGCCTGCCAGTCCACGGCGCCGAGCAGCAGCCAGGCGCGCGATCCGTGGGAGACGATCATCGCCACCGCCACCAGGGGCACCGTGAGCTTGGCGCCGACTGCCGGTGCGATGGCAATCGCCATTATCAAGGCACCTGCAAAGCCGCAGACGGTATGCAGGATCACGGTGACGAAGGCCGCAAGGCTCATATAGGCGAGCACGGCCAGTCCGAAGGTCACGCCAGGTCAGCAGCCTTTGATGTCGGACGTAATTTTTCCAGATAGGCGTTCCAGAGGATCATCTTGTCGCCAAGTGCGGTCAGAGGCATGAACGTTCGCGTCATTCGTCAGACGACGGAGCGTTCGCGAAGGCTGGCGATCTCAGCATCGCCGAGTCCCAGCTCCTGCAACAGCTCCTCCGTATTGGTGCCCCGCCCAGGCGGCGGTGCGGTGATCTTGGACGGCGTACGCGCCATGCGGATCGGCTGGGCCATGGCCCTGGTCTCGCCGAAGGCCTCGCTTTCCATCACCTCCGCGATGCCCAGATGCTGGACCTGCGGATCAGCGAACATCTCGTCGATCCGATAGATCGGCCCCGAGGGCACGCCGGCTGCCAGCAGCAGTTCGACCCATTCGGCACTGGTCTTCGTCCTGGTGATCTCCTCGATCTCCCCGTTCATGCGATCGCGGTGCTGGTGCCTGTCGGCATTGGTGCGATAGGCGGGATCGTTCAACCAGTCTTCTTTTCCGACGGCCTTGCAGAAGCGCCGCCAGATCACTTCGCCGGCGACCGCGATATTGATCGCACCATCCGCCGTCTCGTAGCGGTTGGTCGGCACGCTGGTTGGATGCTCGTTGCCGGCTTGAGACGGGACGTGATCCTCCATCAGATAGCGCGCGGCCTGGAAGTCGAGCATGAAGGCCTGCGCCTGCAGCAGCGACGTGTGGAGCCACTGCCCCTCGCCCGACTTCTCGCGCTCCAGGAGTGCGGTGAGAATGCCGAGTGCGCAAAAGAGGCCAGCGGTCAGATCGGCGACCGGGATGCCGACGCGCATCGGCCCGCGTCCCGGCTCGCCGGTAATCGACATCAGCCCGCCCATACCCTGCGCGATCTGATCGAAACCCGGCCGCCTGGCATAGGGACCGTCCTGGCCGAAGCCGGAGATGCTCGCAAGGATAATCCGCGGGTTGACCGCCTTCAGGCTTTCATAGTCGATGCCGAGCCGCTCTTTCACGTCGGGCCGGAAATTCTCGACCACGACATCAGCCGTTCCGACCAGGCGCATGAACAGAGCGAGGCCGTCGGCGTCCTTGAGGTTGAGGGTCAGGCTCCGTTTGTTGCGCTGCAGATTCTGAAAATCCGCGGTGTTGCGCCCGGCACCCAGGGCGCCATCGGCTTCCAGCGAAGGCGGCTGTTCGATCTTGATGACATCCGCACCCCAATCGGCAAGCTGGCGCACGGCGGTCGGCCCGGAGCGGACGCGGGTGAGATCCAGCACGCGAAAGTGCGAGAGTGCCTCGGACGCAGGTAGATGGGGCATAATCAGATTCTCCTCGATCCGAAATTGCAAAGAAGCGACGGCCTCTTTCGTCAAGAGATCATCGCCGCCCTTTTCATAGAGCCAGCTTCTCATCCTCGGCATGAATGGTCATGGCTGTACAGCCTTCGAGGTCACCGTTTGCGCTCGCCTCACCCTATTCATCGTCGCCGACTGCCAGCAGTCTCTTGCTTTCCCTTCGCGTCGACAAAGCTCCGCGATGCTTTCCTCGCCGCGTAGGCCCTCCAGCACGATCCTGATCTTCTCTTCAGCAGAGTACCGCCTGCGTGTCGCTCGGCGGATGTTCCGAACTACCTTCTCGGCCGGTTCTTTCACCGACCCGGATTTCTGGCTCATCTTTGCTCCTTGAATGGCTACGATGAT
>JBCCIN010000511.1:0-3024 GCA_039028235.1 Pseudomonadota bacterium | reverse complement strand
GCCGGCTCTCGCTGCCTATTCCGCCGCCACGGCTCCCTTATGCGCCTGGATCAGCTGCCAGACCGCCTGGGGCGTCGCTGGCATGTCGACCTCGGTGACGCCGAGATCCTGCAAAGCATCGATGATGGCGTTGATCACCGCAGCCGGTGATGCCACCGAACCCGCTTCGCCGCAGCCCTTCACGCCCATCTCGTTGTTCTTGCAGGGGACTTCGACCGTGGAGACCGCCATCGAGGGCACGCCGTCCGCGCGAGGCATGCAGTAGTCCATGAAAGAGCCCGAGACCAGCTGGCCGCTCTCGTCGTAGACCGCCTGCTCATAGAGGGCCTGGCCGATACCCTGAACGACGCCGCCATGCACCTGGCCCGCGACCAGCATGGGGTTCACCACCACGCCGAAATCGTCGACCGCGGTGTAGCGCTCGATGGTCACGACACCGGTGTCGGGGTCGACCTCGACCTCGGCGATATGGCAGCCATTCGGGAAGGTCCATTGGGGGATGTCGGCGATCGCCTCGGCGTCCATGCCCGGGTCCTGATTGCCGACCGGCGGCATGCTGCGCGCCTTGGCGGCAAGCTCCATAATGCCGATGCTGCGGTCCGTGCCGCTCACCGTGAACGTCCCGTCCTCACGGGAGAATTCGATGTCGGCGACCGCCGTCTCGAATTCCTGAGAGGCGAACTGCTTGCCGCGGTCGATCACGATATCAGACGCTTTTCTGATGGCGAGCCCCTCGGCGGTCAGTGACCGTGACCCGCCCGTTCCACCGCCCTGCTTCAGTTCCCGGGTGTCGCCCTCGACGATCTTCACCTTGTCGAACGGCACGCCAAGGCGATCCACAAGCACCTGCGCATAGGCTGTCGCATGGCCCTGACCGTTCGATTGGGTGCCGACGACGATTGCCACCGTGCCGTCATCCTCGAAACGGATCTTTGCAGCCTCCTGGGGGTCGCCCATGGTGCTCTCGATGTAGTAGCTCATGCCAATGCCGCGATATTTCCCGGACTTGGCGGAGTCTGCCTTTCGGGCGTCGAACCCAGCGGTTTCGGACACCTTGAATGCCTCGTCGGTCACGCGGGCGAACTCACCGCTGTCGTAGACCTCACCGGCGGTGGTTTTGAAAGGCATGGCAGTAGCGCCGATGAAGTTCTTCCGGCGAAGCTCCACCGGTTCGACACCGAGCTGGCGCGCCGCCTTGTCGATCAGGCGCTCCATCAGGTAGATGCTCTCGGGCCGGCCTGCCCCCCGATAGGCATCCACCGGCGTGGTGTTGGTGAGGACGCCAAGCACGCGGTAGACCATATTCTTGACGTCGTAGACGCCGGGCAGAACCTTGAGCGCCGCGCCTGTGGGGATGAACGGCGCGAACATGTTGCAATAAGCCCCCATGCCCGCCTTGGTCTCCACCTCCATGCCGACGATGTTGTGATCGGCATCCAGGCCAAGCCTCGCCTTGGTGAGGTGGTCGCGGCCCATGACGTCGGAGAGGAAGACGTCGGTGGAGCGTTCCGCCGTCCATTTCACTGGCCGCCCGAGCTTCCGCGAGGCGACTGCAGCCAGCGCATACTCCGGATAGAAGAACGCCTTGGTGCCGAAGCCGCCGCCGACATCGGGAGTCAGCACACGGATCTTTGCCCGGTCCATGCCCATGACCGCGGCAAGCGGATCGAGAAAAAGCCAGCCGCCCTGGGTGCAGACGTGGACGGTAAGCTCGGCTTCCTGAAAGTCGGCAACCACGGCCCGTGGTTCCATGGGGTTAGAGATCAGGCGGTTGTTGACCAGCTCCAGCTCGACCACGTGCGCAGCCGAGGCAAGCGCGCTTTCGGTGCCGGCGCGATCACCGAACTCCCAGTCGAAGGCGAGATTGTCGGCGACGTCATCATGAACCAGCGGCTGGCCTGTGCCGGCGGCATTTGCCAGATCGGTGACTGCCGGCAGGCTCTCATAGTCGACATCGACCAGCTCCGCGGCGTCCTTGGCCTGGACCGGCGTCTCCGCGACGACGAAGGCAACATGGTCGCCGACATGACGCACGCGGTCCGTGCACAACACCGGGCGGAGCGGGTTGATGCCGGCGCTGCCGTCCCGGTTTTCCATGGGAATGGCGCAGGGAAGCTCATTTGAACCGTGGGCGGTGATGTCATCAGCCAGGATAACCGCGAGCACGCCGGGTGCCGCCTTGGCGGCGTCGACGTCGATGCTCTTGATGCGGGCATGCGCCTCTGGCGAGCGCACGACGACACCGTAGGCCTGGCCGTCAAGGCTGATGTCGTCGGCATAGCGGCCCGATCCGGTGATGAACCGCTGATCTTCGACTCTCAGAACCGATTGCCCGACGCCGAACTTCGCCATGACCCACTCCCCGCTTCAGATGCACCGTCTGGACCAGTAACATAGCTTAACTCGGTCAGGACAAAAGGGGGCGGGCGAAATTCATGCAATCATATGCATCGGGGGGACAAATCCTGTCTCAGGACATCAGGTCTCTTGAAGGGTATCGTTTGCCCTGCGCTCGACGAAGAAGGCATAGGTGAGCGAGAGCACCGTCAGGCCGAGCAGCCCGAATGCAAAGTCCGCGACCTGGTAGATCAGATGGATCACCGCAAGGGAAGGCGATCCCTGAAAAAGGTCGCTCTGCTCGGTGCCGGTCGCATCGAGGCCCCAAGCGAGAAGGTAGAGGGGCACCAGGGGCAGCGACGTGACGATGAGCAGACGAATGCTATTGCCGGTCGTGGCGTTCCAGGCATCGCCAAGGCCAAAATTCGGAACATTGAGGGCGATGGCTGGCAGGGCGATGGACAGCCTGGCCGCTATGAGCCCGACGATGATCAGAAGGCAGGCAACCAGAGCGAAGAAGGCGATGGAATCTGTAAAAGCGCTGGCAAAGCTGCTGACGATGAAGATGAACGGAACGGCCAGGAGCAGTGCGGTGCCGCCGACGATAATCCCGATCAGGATCCCGCGCAGGATATAGTACCAGACGCGCTGGTCGAAAATCACCGCTTTCCGGCTATAGCTGTCGTC
>JBCCIN010000510.1:0-3030 GCA_039028235.1 Pseudomonadota bacterium | reverse complement strand
GGCAATAATGATAATTGGTGGGATTGCAGTCGCTTCTAGCGAAATCGCAAGACCCTGAATAACGTTTGTACCGTGACCGGTAACCGAGGCCTGGGAAATTGAACGTACAGGACGGTAATCCACACCTGTGTAATAGTCGGTAACCCAGATGATGAGGCCGGTAATGATAAGACCTATAAGGCCACACCACATCAACTCCACACCGGTAAAGGTGCTTCCACCAGCCGTGTACTGCTCTTCTGTTCCAAGCCATCCGTAAACAATGGCAACAAGCGCTACAGCGGAAAGAACTGCCGTAACGATAAAGCCTTTGTAGAGCGCTCCCATGATCGAGTTGCTGGCACCAAGTTTCACGAAGAAAGTTCCGATAATGGATGTAACCACACAGCTTGCACCAATCAGGAGCGGGAACAGCATCAGGGTAGAAGCCTGCTCACCGACAAAGAAGATGGAGGCAAGAACCATGGTTGCAACAACCGTCACAGCGTAGGTTTCGAACAGATCGGCAGCCATGCCGGCGCAGTCTCCGACATTGTCACCGACATTGTCGGCGATCACGGCGGGATTGCGCGGATCATCCTCGGGAATGCCGGCTTCGATCTTGCCGACGAGGTCAGCGCCGACGTCGGCGCCTTTGGTGAAGATGCCGCCGCCGAGACGGGCGAAGATCGAGATGAGCGAGGCGCCGAAGGAGAGGCCGACAAGGGCTTCGAGGATGCCTCTGATCTCCATGCCGAACATGAGGAGAACGCCGTAATAAACGGCAACGCCCAAGAGGCCGAGGGCCACCACGAGCATGCCGGTAACCGCACCCGCCTTGAAGGCGACGCCGAGCGCCGTGGAGAGGCCCTTGGTGGCCGCTTCCGCCGTACGCACATTGGCCTGCACGGAGACGGTCATGCCGATATAGCCGGCGACGCCGGACAGCACGGCGCCGATGAGATAGCCGAAGCCGACATGGAAGCCGAGGAAAATCCAGAGCAACAAAAACACGACCGCACCGACCATGGCGATGGTCATATACTGGCGGTTCAGATAGGCCATCGCGCCTTCCTGAATGGCGCCTGCAATCTCGCGCATACGGTCATTGCCGGAGGCCTGGGCAAGGACCGCACTGCGTGTCATTACGCCATAGGCGAGGCCGACGCCGCCGCACGCCAATACCAATAGAAAAAGAAACCAGTCAGCTGGCTGCATCTCGTTTCGTCCTTTTGAGCAGATCGGTGTCCGCAGCGAAGGTGCCCCAAGGCTGACCCATGGGGGCGGCGGAGCGCGCGCAACCTAGAAGAAGACGATGGAACTGGCAAGTCGGACGGCGAGTCGCAGCGCTCTCAGGTCGGAAAAATGCGGCGAATGACTGTAATTTTCATCCAAATATCTCCCATAAGTAGGATCATTCTCATCATTCTAGCCAGAAACGATCATTTGATCGCGACCTCACGGACTGTCTCCTCACCGGCCAAGCCCTTGGAGATGGACGAGTCGAACAGCTAGGATGATCAGACGGGCTCCGAAGATGGATGCATAAGCGGGAGAGCGACGGATGATCGGAGATGGCCAATCGCTCGGTGTCGGCTTGATCGGTACAGGCTTCATGGGCAAATGCCATGCCCTCGCCTTTCGCGCGGTCCCTGCGGTGTTCAGCGAACTGCCGCGCCTCGATCTCGCCGTCCTCGCCGATGCCGATGCCGATCACGCCGGACACTGCGCGACGACCTTCGGCTTCGCCCGCGCCACCGGTGACTGGCGAGATTTGATCGAGGACCCCGCTGTCAACATCGTGGCGATCACCGCACCCAATTTTCTGCACCGGGAGATGGCCGAAGCCGCAATCGCCGCCGGCAAGCATGTCTATTGCGAAAAACCACTGGCGCTCGATGCCGAGGGGGCGGGCGTCATGACCGCGGCCGCTGAGGCCGCGGATGTCAGAACGCTGGTTGGCTACAACTACCTGCACAATCCGGCGATCCGGCTGGCAGGCGAGATCATCGAAAGCGGCGAGATCGGCGAAGTCGTTCATTTCCGCGGCGCCCATTTCGAGGACTATCTCGCCAGCCCGACGGTGCCCTTCAGCTGGCGTTCCTCCAAGGCGCAGGC
Organism: Pseudomonadota bacterium; assembly: GCA_039028235.1. Taxonomy (GTDB): domain Bacteria; phylum Pseudomonadota; class Alphaproteobacteria; order Geminicoccales; family Geminicoccaceae; genus JANQPX01. The sequence continues at coordinate 933 of JBCCIN010000510.1, read as the reverse complement.
GGGTGCCGGCGTGGTCGCCGATCTGGGCTCGCACATCATCAGCCTGGCGAGAGGTCTGGTCGGCGAGATCGAGGCGGTGCAGGCCATGTTGAAGATCGTGGTGCCGGAACGCCCGCTTCCCGACGGTTCCGGCAGGACTGCCAGGGTCGAGGTGGACGATCAGGCGCAGATGCTGCTTCGCTTCCGGGACGGGCCTTCAGGCACGATCGAGGCGAGCGCGGTCGCTGCGGGACGAAAGATGCATCTCGCTTTCGAGATCACCGGCTCCAAAGGCACACTGGCCTTCGATCAGGAACGCATGAACGAGCTTCGCCTGTTTCGCTATGGCGCCGATCCATCCAGGGATGGTTTCAAGACGATCCTGTCCGGACCGTCGCACCCGCCCTATGAGAACTTCTGCCCGGCCCCTGGCCACAGTCTGGGGTTCAACGATTTGAAGGTCATCGAGGTCGCCCACCTGATCGATGGCGTAGCCAACGGCAAAGCGCTCAATCCGGATTTTCGGGCGGCCTGGCAGATCGCCGAGGTGGTCGACGCGGCGATCCGGTCCGACGGTGACGGCCAATGGACGACGGTCCGCAACGTTTCGACCCGATAAGCCCGGGTTGCTTCCAAGAGCGTTCTCAAATCAGTCAGCCGGCTGGTCTCACTGCCTGGCAATCAGGGAAGGCAAGCCGCTGAGTGCCAGATCGACATACCCCTCCGACTGGTAGTAGCCGTTCAACGTGATTCGCGGCAACGCCGTGAACTCCTGCGCGTGCTGCGGCCGCAGAACATCGGAGCGGGTGGTCGTTGCCGTGGCGATCGGCAGGCTGGCCATCAGATCGACGTCACGCCTGGTCACCGCTTCAGCATCACCGAAGGGATAGGCGAAGTGCCGAGGTTCCCGACCCGTTTTCTCCGCGATGCGAGCGCAGGAGCGCGCCAAATCGT
>JBCCIN010000509.1:0-3031 GCA_039028235.1 Pseudomonadota bacterium | reverse complement strand
GCCATGGTCCCGCTCGCCGGCTCCCAGCACACCGTCGGCCAGCCCGACATGACCCGCTATTAGTGGCACGGCCACTTCGTAGACTTAACGGAGACTGACCATGGCTAAGGCGACAGCACGCCGGACCGCCACAAAGAAACCGGCCGCGAAGAAGCCCGAGCGGCGGGCGACGACGACAAAGAAGAGGACGACGAGAGCGGCGAGGCCTAAGGCGGTCGCTACACCTGACGTGGACAAGTTCATCAAGGGTGATGGGCTGGACAGCGCGCGAGAGAAAGATATCGGCCAGCACATTGGCTATCGCTACGACGTCAACCTGCTGCCGGACTATGAGCGCCTCACGCCCTTCCTCGCGAAATATATCGAGATGATGGGCTGGGACGATCTGAACTGGCTGGAGGACGTCCACATGGGCTACGAGGAAGGCCGCCCCGCTGTGTTCGATCGCAACATCAACGGCTGGGTCACAGTGCCTGAAAACATCAAGCTCCCGAACAACCAACAGGATCGCGACATGATCGCCCGCGAGCTCCTAATAAAATTCCAAATGTCCCCAAAACACCCCCTGTTCGAGCTCAAGAAAGCCTACGCCAAATTCTAGCGGCGACGCGCCGCGGCGTTGACTTGCCTGAACCTTATGCGGGCGTTCGTGGTCTCCCTTTGGAAGGAAGTAGCTTGTTTTGTTGGAAAGGGTCGACTGGCGCATTTCCGGCGACCTGGAATCAACGCCGCAGTTGCCCTTGGCGTTAGCCCCGCGCTAGCAGAACCGTGTTGGGTCCTTTCTTGATCCATGCGATCTTGGGAGTCCGGGTCCCGCCAAGTCTCTTTTGTCGCGTGCGGATTCCCAGGATCGTATGGATCAGGTCAGTCTAGCTAGCCTATCAGGGTTAAGATACCGTTAAGGCGTAAGTACCGGGTTAGGCATTGTCGAAGGTCAGTTTGGCGAAAAGCGAAGACCGCTAAGGTCCGTGGCCAAAAGGGAGGACAGGATGGTGTCATCATCGATTGTCAGTCCCACCCGTCCCAAGGTGATTGAGCCGGGCATGCCCGCCCTCGATCCGGGCGTCGAGCGATATCAGGTCAAAGGCGATGGCGCCATCGTCATAGCATTGGAGCCTGGCGATCGGCTGGAGATCACCGACGTCGAGGGACGCCAGCCCGGCGAACTCGTCGTTTTCGGGGCAGATGGTAAAGGTGATGCCGGTGCGCTCGGCGCAAAGGCGACGCGGGCACCAAAAGGCACTCAGACGATCCTCTCGAACCAGCGGCACGATGCCGTTCGGGTTCGAACAGGCCTGGAACGCCGCGGCCTTGATCTCGGGCGTATCAAGGCTGTCCCCTTGTTCGGTCCCAATTCGCTGGCCGGCGCAACTGTCGAATTCATCGCCTCACGTGCCGTCTTCTGCGTGATTGCAGCGCCGGGTGGTCAGATGTCCGTTCACGACCAAACGCCCCCAACAGATCTCCTGGCTTTCGTCAGACGGGCCAACTTAAAGCCGTCGATAAGCACGCCGCTCCCGGAGCCGTTGGCGGAGCCAGTGGCAGAGTTCAGGGTTAGCTCGGCATCGGCGCTGACCTATGAGGTGAAGGCGGGCGAGTACATTCAGATCATCGACGTCGAGGGCCGGCAGTGCTCGGATTTTCTAGCGTTCGTGCGCCGGGACATCGATAAGGGACAGGTCAACGGATTGGATTCGACGACGACTCGAACGCTGAATGGCGCTGCCTATCCCGGTCCTGGCTTGTTTTCGAAGTTTTTTTCGATGGACATGCAGGGGCTGGTGGAGGTGGTGCAGGACACGGTGGGGCGGCATGACACGTTCAACCTTGCCTGCACGGCGCGCTATTATGAGGACATGGGCTATTTCGGCCACGCCAATTGTTCCGACAACTTCAATCGTCAGCTTTCGCCTTTCGAGATCGAGGACAGACGCGGTTGGCCCGCGATCAATTTCTTCTTCAACACATTCGTCGACGATCTGAACGTCATTCACTTCGATCAACCCTGGTCCCATCCCGGCGACTACGTGCTGCTGCGCGCCCTGACCGATTTGGTCTGTGCTTCATCGTCTTGCCCTTGCGATATCGATGCAGCGAATGGCTGGGAATCCACAGAGATCCATGTTCGCGTTTATCCCAAGGACTGTTTCTTCAAAAAAGCGGTGGCCTATCGCATGACCCCAGACGCCCCTGCACAGCTCACCAAGGAAACCGGTTTCCACGGCCGAACGTCGGCCTCGACGAGAAACTTCACAGAGTATCGGGGCTATTGGCTGCCGACATCCTTCAACAACGCGGGTGCCATCGAAGAGTATTGGGCCTGCCGCGAACGCGCTGTGATCATGGATCTCTCGCCGCTGCGCAAATTCGAGGTGCTCGGCCCCGATGCCGAAGAGCTGATGCAGCGGACGTTCACCAGGAATGTTCGAAAGCTCGCCATCGGTCAGGTCGCCTACGGTGCCATCTGTTACGAGCATGGCGGCATGATCGACGACGGCACGCTGTTCAGACTCGGCCCCGACAACTTCCGCTGGATCGGCGGTGACGACTATGGCGGGATCTGGCTGCGCGAACAGGCAGCGAACCTTGGGCTCAAGGTCTGGGTGAAGAGTGCCACCGAGCAGATCCATAACGTCGCGGTTCAAGGACCACTGAGTCGAGACATCCTAAGGAATTTTGTCTGGACGCCGCCTGCCCAGCCCTCCCTTGAAGAACTCGCCTGGTTTCGTTTCGCGGTCGGGCGGATCGACGATTATCACGGTCGGCCGATCCTGGTTTCGCGAACGGGCTATACCGGCGAGCTCGGCTACGAGGTCTTCTGTCATCCCGACGACGCGCCGCTCCTTTGGGACAAGGTCATGGCCGCGGGCGAGGAGCACGGCATCACGCCACTCGGCCTGGATGCGCTCGACATGCTGCGCATCGAGGCGGGGCTGATCTTCGCGGGCTATGAGTTCGACGAGCAGACCGATCCCTTCGAGGCCGGCATCGGCTTTTCCGTGGCGCTCAAGCATGATGAGGACTTCATCGG
>JBCCIN010000508.1:0-3037 GCA_039028235.1 Pseudomonadota bacterium | reverse complement strand
GATGTCGAGGACCGGGTTGCGCGCGAGGATGCCGGCGAGGATGACTACGATGCGATCCGCTATCAAGGCGACTATACGCGCGAGCTTATCGCCGAGACCGACTATCCGAGCTTCGACATCGACGCGGCCAATGAGGCCTTCTTCCAGTGGAAGAAGCACAAGAAGGAGGCGATCATGGCCTTCCGCGACAATGGCTATGTCTCGCCCATGACCGGCACCAAAGCACCGCCGCATCATACGCCTTGGGTTGATGCGCTCGATGACTCGATGGAGTCCTATTTGAGGACTGAATGAGCCGGGACGTAAGTCTGGGTTGTGGTCAGCAGGTCCAGAGCAGGTTGGAAGCTGGTCGCTGGACTGCTTAGCCTCGCGTTGGAATAGGACGGATTCCTGTGAGTAAGCGCAACCAAGGGATTTTGGCAGAGACGCCTGAAAACCATCTGAAGACATTCTCGCTTGATGGGCTTCTCAGTCGCCCGGAAGCTTGGGCGATCAGATAAGCGGCTGTGACCACCCTTGTGGACGTGCATGCCGCATAGGTCGTTCATTAAGGCATCAAGCCCGCAACGATTGTGGTTGACCTGCATTCCGTCCTGAAGACGGCAGCACGAAGTCAGAGGCCGACGATCTGGAGCGGGCTATATGGCAGCTGGCGCCCCGTTAGCTGACGATCGGCCATCTCAACCCGCCTCCCGGACGTCCGGTGCGTCCACGGTCAGCAGTTCGTCGTCTTCCATCAGTGGCTTCAACGCCGGTGCCACTGATTTCAGGAGCTGCGCTGTGAGCGAGCTGGTGAAGCTGTAGTTGTCGGCCGCCTCGCCGGGGACGAAGACGGTGAGATTGCCGAACAGGTGGTCGCCGATGAAGAACACCACGGTGGCGCTGCGGTTGACCGCTTCGCTACTCACAAGATTGCCGCGGCGATCGAAGCTCTTCTTCCGGTGATCGCCGGTGCCGGTCTTGGCGCCGATCTCCACCTTCTGCCCGGATGCTAGATCGAAGCCGCCGCGAAGGCGTCTAGCCGTGCCGTTCTCCACGACGTCGACCATCGCCCGGCGCACGACATCAGCCACTTCCGGTGCCATAACCCGAACCGCTGGCTGCCGTCGGCGTTCGAAACGGGTCTCGTAGGGTGTGCCAGCCGCGAAATGGAGTGCCTGGATGCGCGTTGCCGGCTTCATGACGCCGTCGTTCTGGATGATGCCGACCAGGGTCGCAAGCGCCTCCGGGCGGTCGGCGGAGCTACCGATCGAGGTGGCGTAGGACGGCACCAGGGATGGGAAGGGATAGCCAAGCCTGGCCCAGCGCTGGTGAATGGCCTTGAACGCATCCTCCTCCAGCATCTGCTTGATGCGAATGTCCTGGGTCTGCTTGCGCCTGGTCTTGAACAGCCAAGCGGCCGCAGCCTCCTTGGCCTCGCCGCTCAGAGCCCAGGCGTCGGCGAAGGTCGGCGCGCGCTCGTTTTGCAAATGGCGTGCAAGCCAGAGATGCAGCGGATGCAGACGCACCAGAAAAGCCTGATCCTCGAAGCTGAATTTCTGCGAGTCGTAGTCCTCGTAGAGCTTTTCCAGTTTCTTCGCGCGGAGCGTCCGGGTCGCCGGCTGTGCCTTCATGAAGGCGATGAAATCCTCCTTCGGGGCTTCGGGGCGGACAAAACGGAAGAGGGCGACGAGGCGGTGTTGCTTTGGCCGGATAACCTTGGTCATCTTGTCCAGAACTTCATCGCCATCGAGATGGGCGAGCTGTCGGTGGAAGCGCCGGAGATAAATGGCGGCCTCCCGATCGGCGAAGCGCTGCAGATAGCCACGCCGCTTCGGGTGGCTGCGATCGACCAGCACCGCATCCCCATCGGCGCCGATATGGTAGTCGACGATGTCGCGCATCATGCGGATCAGTGGCAGGTTGATCGAATGGCGCATGGCTTCGGCGACCGTAACGATCCGGCCATTGTCGCGCTTGTTGAAATTGGCGAAGTGGTGCAGCCCGCCGCCGGTGCGAAAGCGCTGCCGGTTACTCGCCGAATAGCGCTTGGCCATCGCCGCCTCCAGCAGGGTGGCGAGCGAGCGGTGGGTATCGGCGCGTAGAGTCTTGGCGACCCAGCGGGTGAGTGGATCAGGGCCGCTTCTCGCGGCCTTGGAAAGCCCTTCGAAGCCGTTCTTTTCAAAACTGGCGTGAATCTCGGTGATCACTTCCAGATAGGTGATCAACGTTCGAAGCTTGGCGGTCGAGCCAAGATCCAGCTTGGCACCGCTGTTGATATCGAAGGGCTGATCAAGATTGTCAGCCTGGACGCGCAGATGATTGGCATCCTCGCCGCGCTCGTAGACGGTAAGGCTAATGACCAACTCGTCATTCTCGGCATCGGACTTGAGCAGCCGGTGGCCATAGAGGCCGAGCTTGCGCGCCACCTCGGGATCATCAAGGCTTTGCAGAAAATCAGTGACCTGGCGCTGAGCCGCGACGTCGATGCTGCTCTCCAGCGTCAGATCCAGCCGGTCGAGCGCATAGAGATCGGAGACACCGAGTGACAGCATGAGCTCTGTACGAATCGCGGTCGCCGCCTTTCTTTCGAGATGGGACGCCGTCTCGATGTCGGGCAGTCGGTCGATGAACCGGAGCTCGACTCCGAGTGCCGTCTCACCAAGCGCTGGATCGACGATGCCCTCGTTCATCAAAAGTCTGATATGACGGTTGCAAAGTTCCTCGAGATCGTCCCGTCCGGCAAGCAGGTAGTGGGACGGACGGCGCTGCGCGATCAGCAAGGCAAGCACCTGCTTGTAAGCGCGCGCCTTGCGCGCGAGCATGAACACATCCGTAGCGTTACGGGTCAGCAGATCATTGACTTCGGCGAAATCCGCGCCGAACCAGCTGTGAAGACCATCGCCGATGCCATTGACTTCACCGAAGCCGCGACGGGCGCTGAGCGGCGTGCCGTTGATATAATCGAGCGCGACCTGCCGGCGATGGTCGGTGGTATCGGTACCGTCCCGATAGGCCCGAAAGCTTGCGGAGACCATCTGGCGAAGCTTCTCGCCAG
>JBCCIN010000507.1:0-3050 GCA_039028235.1 Pseudomonadota bacterium | reverse complement strand
TCGATCGGCAGAACGGCCAATGGATGTAGAGGCCGAAGCCTGCCCCGTCGTTGTCTTGCAACATGAGTCTGGGATGCGGTCTCCGCTCAGGCCGCTGCTTTTTCCCCACAAAGGCGCTCGAACAGCGGCCGGTAGACTTCGGTGACCGCACGCCAGCTGCGTTCAGCCACCATCTGTCGGCCATTGGCTCGAATGTGCGGCCAGCGCGCGCGCGATGCAAGGATATCTTGGAGGCACTCGATAAGGGCGGCGAGATAGCCGGCTCGAAAGAGAAAGCCGGTTTCGCCATTGCGGATCAGTTCCCGATGACCGCCGACATCGGAGGCGACGACGATACGGCCGGCCGCCATGGCCTCCAGCGGCTTCAGCGGCGTCACCAGATCGGTGAGGGGCATGGGCAGGCGCGGATAGACGCAGAGATCGATCAGACTGTAGTAGGCGAGCACGTCCTGATGGGGCACGCGGCCCGTGAAGATCACATTGTCGTCCAGTCCTTTTCTCTCAGCACGCGCGCGCAGCAATGGCTCATCCTGGCCACCGCCGATCAGCAGGAGACGAAGGTTGGGATCGCAGGCGAGAAGGGCCGGCATGGCGTCGATCATGAGCGCCAGACCTTCATAGGTATAGAAGGACCCGATGAAGCCGAGCACGGTGCAGCCCTCGAGACTGAGTTTTCTGACCAACAAGGGATCAGGAGAGGGCATCGCCGAGAAGCAGGAAGGATCGACGGCGTTCGGCACGATCTCGATCATGTCCTGATCGATGCCGCGTTCAACAAGAGCGCCCGCCAGCCCATGGCAGATCGTGGTGATTCCGTCGACCCGTTGGCAAAGCGCCGTCTCCAGCTTCTTGATGGCACGGTAGCGGGCGCTGTTCTCGCGGGTCGTGCCCTGATCGACCGCTGCGTCCTCCCAAAAAGCCCTGATCTCGTAGATCACGGGGATACCGAGCTGGCGTGCGGCCCAAAGGGCAGGGTAGCCGTTCAGGATCGGCGAATGGGCCTGGATGACATCAGCGCGGACCTGTCTTGCGACCTCGACGATTCGCGCCCGCGTCGCGCGCATTTCCATCAGCTCACGAAACAAGGGCGGCCGCGGCTGCATCTGCTGATCGGCAGTACGAAAAAACTGCAGTCCATCGATATTCTCGACTGCATCGGGAACGGGGTGTTCGTGACGCGGTGAGGTCAGGTGAAACGTTTTGATGCCGTGGGCGCGCTGGCCTTGGAGCAGGCCCCGGGTGCGATAGACATAACCGTCCTGCGTCGGCAGCCCATGATTGAGGACATGAAGGACGCGCATCACTCCATCCTCATCGCCTTGACGTGGGCGGACTTCGGCGTGAGATCGGCGAGGTAGTCGCCGATGCTCTTGTGCTGCTGCAGCACCGCCTCGATGTCGGCCAGCGCGTCGCTCGGACGATCGACATAAGGGGCACTGAGCGCAATCAGTGCGGCAGGCTCGTCCTTGCCGAGCAGCTTGCGATAGAGCCGATATGCTTTGGCCTGCCAATCCCTGGCGACGAGCTGGCCGTCGATCCAATACCAGGCGACCACGAGCCGATCGCTGCCCCCTGGGCCGAAAAGATCTTCCCGTTTCAGCGTTGCGGGCAGGCCGTCGATATCAGCGGCATGCCATGAGGCGGCCGTGCGCTTCCAGCTCTTGCCATCCGCCAGTCGGTTCTCATGCTGTATCAGCTCCGCTCCCTCGCGTTCACGGGCATAGTAAGCGAGGAATAGATCGATCGGTCCATCGCCGCAGTCGACGGTCAGCCCTTGAGTCATGTCGGCATGGTCGAAGCGCGGCCGCCATTCGCCTGATGACGTATGATTCGCCTCGCAGGCTGGACCGAGATCGAGAGCGAGCATGGGATCGAGCATCAGCTTGGGATCGATCGCGATGTCGTGGGGCTGATGATCAAGGACGAGCGTCGCGTAGAGCGGTGCCCCGGCGACCAGAAGGACAGCGGGCAACGCGTGGGTCGGACGCCAGGATTTGCCTTCGGAGGCCTGAACGGCGCCGTCGACGTCGTCTTCAGCTGATGACCAGTCGGCGATGGCGTTGCCGATGGCGAGAAAGGCGATCATGATCGCCGCGAAGAAGCCCCAACCGTAGACGAGATGGTCGACACCCGCGGCATATTCATTGTCGGTGAGATAGGCGATCCAGATGATGCCGAAGGCGCGAAAGCCGTTGGCGATGATCGGTAGAATGACGGCGATCGCCATGAACAGCGCCCATTTCCAAAGGCGGTTCATGGCAAGGTGGGCGAAGAGCGCGCCGACCATGATGTTAGCGATCAGGAAGCGAATACCGGCACAGGCCTCGGCGACCTCGAACAGGCCGGACGGCGTCTCGATCATGATGCCATCGTGGAAGACCGGGATGTCGACAAGATGCAGCATGGCGACCGAGAAGTTGGCCGTGAGCTGCTGCAATGGCGGCACGAAGATGTCGCCGAACGGCACCATGAAGAATAGAAAGACCAGCGGAAAGGCGATCGTCCAGGCGATCGCGCGGCCGAGCAGGGCTACGACGACGCTGACGGCCATGCCGACGAGGGCCGTGTGCTCGAACAGCTGGACCTGTCCCGCCCGACCGACCAGCCAAAGCAGAGCAAAGGCAGCGAGCAGCAAGAGGGCGAGCGGCTCCAGCTGCGGCATCATCCGAGCCAGGCGGCGGCGTTTTTGCCAGACCAGGAAGAGGGCAATCGGCAGGACAAAAAAGCAGTGATGATAGGTCGTTGCAGCCTGCCAAAGACCGATCATCGTGGCCAGCGTGTCAGCGACGATCGTCAGGAGCAGTGCAAGCGTCAGCAAGAGGGCCACGAGCGGCAGACGCCAGGGGTTCGGGATCTCGAGGCGAAGAGCGCTCATGCGACGATCGCCTCTTTCGAGAAGGGCGCACTGTCGGCAACAGGCAGCCGCACGTCGAGATCGAACAGGCGGTCCATGCGATCCCAGCGAAAGTCGCGGAGCAGCCAGCTCAGTTTCTTTTCCATGGTCCTAAGCCCGGTGTAATGCCTGATCCGGGAACGCAACGAGAGGCCGG
>JBCCIN010000506.1:0-3065 GCA_039028235.1 Pseudomonadota bacterium | reverse complement strand
CGCCGGTCCGCGATATCGGGATAGACATAGTCGGCCTTCATGCGCGCCAGCGTCTGCGGGTGACCGAGATAGTCCCCGTCGCCCCGGCAGACCTCGGCGATCACCTCCGCTGCCAGGCTTTCCGACGAGACCTCGACGCCGCGCACCGACCTCAAAATGCCGCCGAGCATGTCGTTGTCGACGACATAGCCTTCCAGCGAGAGGCCGAGCAGACTTGCCTGCATGCCGCAGGCCTGGGTGATCAGATTGGCGCCGGCATGGGCGGCGAGGCTGACTGCGAGGTTCTTCTCGTAGCCGTGCTGGGCATCGGCGATCTTGGCATCGGTGATGCCGGCGATCGAGCTGGTGGGCAGATCGTAGAACCGGCCCATCTGCGCTGCGGCCGCCATCAGGATCGCCTGCTCCCCGCCGCCTCCGGACATGGCGCCGGTGCGCAGGTCGGCGACCAGAGGCTTCGGCGCGAAGATGACGGCGGCGTTGGGGTCGACCAGGCGCGCGAAGACCAGACCGGCGAGCGTCTCCGCCACCGCCTGGACCAGCGAGCCCGCGATCGTCGCCGGGCTGGTGGCACCCGCCTGCCCTGCTGAGATGACCTGCACCGGAAAGCCCGCGCGGATGGCCGCTTCGAGGGTGGCGCAGGCCTCCTCGGCAAAGCGCATCGGCGGCACCACGTGGCAGACCAGGATGGTCACAAAGGGCCGGGAGCGAAAGGCGGCCTCGCCACCGGCGACCAGGTAGCAGATGTCGGCAATGGTCTGCACATGCGCCGGATCGGACAGGCTGATGCCGACAGGCTTCGACGTGCCGGCGAGGCAGGCATAGGTGGTGTTGATATCGAGCGCCAGGGGATCTGCCGCATCGCCCGCCACCACCGATCGGCTGAAGTGGTGGATGTGCTCCAGCGCATCCACCAGCCGGGCTGCATCATAGAGGTCTTTGGTATTGGCCAGGCGATAGTGCCCGTTCTCGAGATCGACGATATTCGGCGAGGCGCCGCCGGAACTCATATGGATCCGGGAACCGGAAAGTTCGATCTCCAGCCCGGCTCGCTGCCCGTAGAGCACGACGTCGCGCCGAGCGGACGAGATCGTGTCCTCGACCAACACTCTCGAAAACAGCAGACGGCCATCATCCGTCAACGATCCACCCGCTGCGGTCACCTTATCGATCATGGAAGGGATGGCCTGGCTGAGACCCAGCGTCCCGAGCAGTTCAAGAGCCGCCTGATGAACGTCGGCCATACCATCGTCGGTGAGCGGCCGAAAACGCCCGCCTTCAACACCCGGCCAGACCGCAGGCCTTTGCAGCTTCGCGCCGTCCTGACCGCGGCCTCGCAGCCGCGCCGACCTCGCTGGTTGACCTGCCATCACCCAACCCTCGGCCGCCAAGAAAATTCATCTCATTGAAGCCTAGGTCCCAGAATTAGTGCTGACAAACCAGTTTTCATGCCTAGAAAGATGAACTGAATTCATCCATCGCGACGAGACGATGCCGATCCATCCGCCGTTGACCGCCATCCGCGCCTTCGTTGCAGCCGCGCGTCATTCGAGTTTCAAGGATGCAGCCTTCGAGCTCGGCCTGACGCCGACAGCAATCAGTCATCAGATCAAGCAGCTCGAAACTCAGTGTAGGTGTCGGCTGTTCCTTCGGCGGCCGCGCCATGTCGAGCTGACCCCTGAGGGCCGGGACTTTGCTGAGACCGCCATGCCGGCGCTGGACGCGATCGCGTCAGCATTCGATCGGCTGCGCACGGAACCGAAGCGACAGCAAGTGACGCTCGGAGCCGGCTCCCTGTTCGCGTCCCGCTGGCTGGTGCCCCGCCTCCCGGATTTCTGGTCGGCCTATCCGTCCATCGATCTTTGGCTCCACCAGTCGCCCGTGCCGGTATGGCGACGTCTGGCGGACTTCGATCTGGCGGTGGCCTGGGGGCAAGGCAACTGGCCAGACATTATCGCCGAACCCTTGCTGCAGATCGATATGACACCGGTGCTGTCTCCGTCACTGCTGAAGCGCGGCATCGATCTCACGACACCCGAAGATCTCCTGTCCCTTCCCCTGCTTCACTACCGCGACTGCGAAGGGTGGCACAGATGGCTCGCTACGGAGCGCGTATCGGTGCCCAAGGACTTGCCCGGAACCATCTTCGAGGATGCCAATGTCTTGCTGCAGGCAGCGCTTTCCGGCCGCGGCGTGGCACTGGGCGCGATCCAGCTGATCGAGGACGAACTCGCCGCCGGACGGGTCGTCCAGCCATTTCCAAACCGTATCGACCTCGGAAGCGCCTACTATCTCGTTTGCCGGAAAAGCGCGCTTGCCAATTCATCCGTCGCATCGGTGAGGGAATGGATGCTCGAAGCGTGACCTGGTGAATTTGAAGATAGAAGAGCGACGCACTGTTGAATGGGCTGAAGTTCCCCGGACTTAAGCGACATGTTGGTCCCCATTTTGACGAGCGGTGCATCCTGCCAAGGGCGGCCGGCCTTCGCCATGGTCGGGCGGGCTGCAGCGTCGATCGAGCGGCTATGACGAGTCCTCGCCACTCATGCTCAGACGATGGGCATAGAGATGCCGGTAATGGGGAAGAACATCGTCGTAGACGTCCTGCACGCGGCGAGGCGCATCGTTGATATCGACATAACGGCGCTTTTGCGGTTTCAGCCCGTCCGAGGCGCGCAGATTGGCGTGAAACGAGCCACCGTCCCACCAGCTGACCTCATCGCGCGCACCGGGCTCCCAGGAGAGCGCTTCCGGCATGAAAGGGATGCCGACGGCCTCGCACCAGAGCTCGATCAGACGCGCTGGATCTTCCAGCAGGTCGTCGATGTCGATCACCGGCGGTGCCTTGCCGTCCCGTTTGCAAAGCCGGTCGAACAAAGCGCGCTGCTCGGCGAAGCCGACCTCCTTCGGATGGAAGTCCGGCCACTTGTCGAACATCGAGGTGATCGTCTTCGCGGGATCGCGAATGAGAAAACTGTGGGTGAAGAGATCCAGCATCTCCTCGGTCCACATATGATCGACATAGTGAGGAAAGTCCTTGGAGAATACCGGCGCCTCGGCGGCGGTCG
>JBCCIN010000505.1:0-3079 GCA_039028235.1 Pseudomonadota bacterium | reverse complement strand
TCGTCCTGGTTCGGCAGATTGGCGCCGCCGCTGTCGACCAGATAGACGCAGGGCAGGTGGTTCTCCGCAGCGATCTCCTGGGCGCGCAGATGCTTCTTCACGGTCATCGGAAAATAGGTACCACCCTTGGCCGTGGCGTCGTTGCAGACCACCATGGCCTCCTGGCCCTCGACCCTTCCGATGCCGGTGATGATGCCGGCGGATGGTGAGCCGTCGTCATAGAGCCCGTGAGCGGCGGTCAGGCCGACTTCGAGAAAGGGTGAGCCTGGGTCGAGCAGCCGCGAGACGCGCTCGCGAGGCAGGATTTTACCGCGTGACACATGGCGCTCGCGGGCGCGTTCGCCGCCACCTTCGAAGGCCAGCCTCGCGGCCTCCTCGACGCGAGCGAGTTCGGCCCGCATCGCGGCGGCATTGGTCTTGAAGGTCTCGGAACCGGTCGACAGCGCTGAAGTCAGAACGGACATGCGATATCCACGTTTGGCGTCCGCATCGGTTTACGCGGTTTCGCGAAACATTTCACGTCCGATAAGCATGCGCCGGATCTCTGAGGTGCCGGCACCGATTTCCATGAGCTTGGCGTCGCGCAAAAGCCGGCCGGTCGGGTACTCGTTGATGTAGCCATTGCCGCCCAGGATCTGGATCGCCTGAAGCGCCTGCTGGGTTGCCTGTTCGGAGGAGTAGAGGCAGCAGGCGGCCGCGTCCTTTCGGGTCGTCTCGCCACGATCGCAGGCGCCGGCTGCGGCATAGACATAAGCGCGCGCCGAGTTCATCGCGGTGTACATGTCGGCGAGCTTTGCCTGGATCAGCTGGAACTCACCGATCGGCTGATCGAACTGCTTTCGCTCATGAACATAAGGCACCACCACATCGAGGCAGGCATGCATGATGCCGACGCCAATGCCGGCGAGCACCACGCGCTCGTAGTCGAGGCCGGACATCAGCACGTGAACGCCCTTGTTCTCCTCGCCGAGCACATTGTCGAACGGCACGTCGCAATCCTCAAACACCAGTTCGCAGGTATTCGAGCCGCGCATCCCGAGTTTTTCCAGCTTCTGCGCGGTCGAAAAGCCGGTCATACCTCGTTCAATCAAGAAAGCCGTAATACCACGCGCACCCTCGTCGGGTGCGGTCTTGGCGTAGACCACCAGCGTTTCGGCATCGGGGCCGTTGGTGATCCACATCTTGTTGCCGTTCAGCACATAGCGGTCGTTGCGCTTTTCAGCGCGTAGCTTCATCGAGACCACGTCGGAGCCAGCACCTGGCTCGGACATGGCGAGAGCGCCGACATGTTCGCCAGAGCAGAGCTTCGGCAGATAGCGCGCCTTCTGCTCGTCTGTGCCATTACGGTTGATCTGGTTGACGCAAAGATTGGAGTGCGCACCGTAGCTGAGTGCCACTGAAGCGGAGGCGCGGGCGATTTCTTCGATGACCACGACATGAGCGAGATAGCCCATGCCCGATCCGCCCACATCGGGATCGGCGGTGATGCCGAGCAGGCCGAGGTCGCCCATCTCTTTCCAAAGGTCACTCGGAAAGTCATTGGTGGCATCGATGTCGGCGGCGTGCGGCGCAAGATTTCCCTCAGCCCAGCGTTGGACCGTTTCACGGATTGCGTCGATCTCGTCGCCAAGTCCGAACTTCATGCTCGCCCTAAACATCATCCGAATTCCACTGCCGGTCGCGTCGTTTATACCGTGGTCATGTTAATGAGGTGGCCATGCCACTCGTCGACGACTTTACCATCATCACGCGAACTGCCCAGCGCGACGAATTCGACGTCACCGCGAAGTCTGCGCAAGTGCCTGCGGTCAGCTGCGACCGCTTTTGTCTTTCGCGAGATCGCCGGCGAATTCGAGAACAGCTGTCGCAAGCCGGCGCTTGTCCTTGTCGGTGATCATCAGGGTTTTTGTTGTCAGGCAGGGCAGATCGACTACGGCAACATCCCCGGCATCGGCCTCGTCCAGCGCCAGGCCGTCCAGCAATCCGCGATAATGCTCGGCGATCGACGCCGAGCTGGAGGGTAGACCGAGCTCGGTCATCATCTTCGCGGTCGGCCCCTTGACCGCGCGGCCGCCGATGATGGGCGAGACCGCGACGACCGGTGCTCGCGAGGCCCGCAGCACCTCCCTCATGCCGGGCACGGCCAGGATCGGATCGACGCTGATGAAAGGGTTGGAGGGGCAGATGACGACGGCTTCGAGACGATCGCTGTCCAGAATGTGTTCGAGCATAGGTGGCGGCTTTGCGCGCTCCGCTCCATCGAAGGTGAATCCCTTGACCCGCGGCGCACAACGCCGTTCGACGAAGTAGCGCTGGAACGGCAGGATGCCTTCATCGGTATCGACCAGCGTGCGCACGGGCCGATCGCTCATCGGCAGCAATGTTGTCTGCACACCGAGGTGCTTGGCGATATCCGCCGTGATCGACGACAGACTCTCGCCTTCGTTAAGGCGTCGCGTGCGTTCGACATGCACGGCGAGATCGCGATCACCCAGACGAAACCAGCTTTCGCCGCCGATGCTCTCGAGCGTGTCCATGAACGTCCATGTTTCCTGCGCTCGTCCCCAGCCGGTCTCTGGATTGGCGATGCCGGCGAGCGTGTACATCACGGTGTCGATATCGGGTGAGATATGGAGGCCGAGATGCTCGAAATCGTCGCCGGTATTGCACAGCACGGCAAGATCGCCTGCGGGCAGCATATGATCGAGACCGAGCGCCAGTTTCGCTCCGCCGATGCCGCCGGAAAGCGCCAGGACGCGAGGTGCCTTGTCCGCACTCATCGGAACAGGTCCTCCTCCGGTGGGCGCAACAGATCGCGCGCCGGCCGGGCGGGGCCATCCAGGCGAAGGCCGTGGACCAGAACGGCAGGGCGACCCTCGTCCGCCTCGCCCATCAAAAGCTCGGCGGCCGACGCGATCTCGTCAGCGAGGCCGACCTCGGTGACCGCAAGCGGCCGGCCGTCAAGATCCTGGCGGCCGCGAAGATCCTGCACCGCCGGCAGATTGGCAGCCCCCAGCGCCAGGCCGACGACTCCTCGGCGCCAGGCCCGACCGACACTGTCGCTGATGATCACGGCGAG
>JBCCIN010000504.1:0-3100 GCA_039028235.1 Pseudomonadota bacterium | reverse complement strand
CCGACGAGCCAGCGACCACGCCGACGGCGAAGCGCGGATTGTACTCGTAGCGCAGCATCTCCGGGACGGAGACCTTGGTGAAGACCGAGGCCGAGGCGATCGACGAGCCGGTAACCGCTGCGAACACGGCATTCGCGCCGACGGTCGCCATGCCGATCCCGCCTTTGATCCGGCGAAACGCATCGTTCATGACGTCATAGATGTCGGCGCCGAGACCGGCCTTCGAGACGATCAGCCCCATGAAGGTGAAGAGTGGCACGGTGGCGAACGCATATTCGGTGACGCTGTCCCCGATCGCGATCTTCAGAAGGTTGATCGCAAGCTCGACATTGTCCCGGATCAGCC
Organism: Pseudomonadota bacterium; assembly: GCA_039028235.1. Taxonomy (GTDB): domain Bacteria; phylum Pseudomonadota; class Alphaproteobacteria; order Geminicoccales; family Geminicoccaceae; genus JANQPX01. Next base: position 2,755 of record JBCCIN010000504.1, on the reverse strand, counting down.
AGATGCCGACGAAGGAGACGAGCGCCAGCGCGATCGGGATGTAGAGGCCGAGATAAATCAGCACGATGATCGCGATGACCGAGATGACGCCGATCTCGAGTGGCGACATCACTCTTTATCCGAACGACGTGACGAGAAGGGGTCAGACATCCGCGCGGTCATGCATCGACTGGACGTCCGAACGGCCGTCGTCCAGGACTTTGGCAATCCAGATCAGACAGCAAAGCGCGGCGCTGAAGAAGATCGCGAGTTTCACCGGCCACCAGGGGGCGGTAAAGACGCCCGGCGTGCCGAAGAAGTCGCCCGTGTCCCAGGCCTCGACGAATTCCGGCCAGATCGCGTAGGCGATCAACGCCATGAGTATCGCGGATACAGCGTTGATGATCTTAGAAAGTCCTCGCGCGATTTCCGGCCTCCTGTGTCCCATAACGGTAAGGAGGCCGTCCGAGCGCGTGAGGCGGTTGACGCGAACGACGTCGGGAAGTTGCAAGAAAACGATCAGCACCATCGATAACTGTACGACTTCGACGGAACCTCGGAATGGCGCGCTAAACACACCGCGCGCGACCACGTCGACATTGACGATCACCACCAGCGCCAGGACGACCAATGTCCCGCAGACATTGGCCGCCATGGCGATCCGGTCGAGCACGCTGCGTGTGAGACTCAACATGATCGACGTCTATGACGTGGCCACGCCACTAGTTCGAAAGTTCGGCGGACCAGTCGCGTGCGGGTTCCTGGCCGCCGGCTTTCAGCTTCTCGATATAGGCCAGCAGCATGTCGGAGCCGGGTGCGCCCGACGCATCGAGATCCTTCGCCCATTCGACCGCGATGTTCGGCATTGAGGCCGCCCATGCCGTCCGCTCTTCCGCCGAAAGCTCGACCACCTCGCCGCCGGCCGCCTTGAACTTTTCGAGACTGTCGGCAGCGCGTCCCATGGCGACCTCGGCGACGTGATCGCGATAGGCGACGGCGACCTCCTGGAGCACGGTCTGCACCTCCTCCGGCAGGCTTTCCCAGACGTCCTTGTTCACAGTCACCGTCTTGGAGTTCACTGCGCCGAGATTGGCCTGAAGCATATGCGGGGCGACCTCGTGGATCTTGAAGGTCATCGCCGCTTCCGGCCAGAGCATGGCCTGATCGACCACACCGGTCTGCAGCATGTTATAGAAATCGGTCAGCCCGCCGCGGACGCCAGCGGCGCCAAGCCCTTCGAGATAGCGAAGGTTGAAGCCGGCACCGGCCACCTTCTTGCCCTCAATGTCACTGAGCGAAGAAATCGGCTCGGTGCTGAAAACCTGGTAGGTATCGAGCACGACGCCGGTCGCGAGATAGACCTGGTTTTGCGCATCGAGCTCGGCCGCCATCTGCGGGAATTCCTTGGCGATCTCGTCGACGGCCTTGGCGACCACGCGGGCATCGGTGGAGATGAACGGCGTCACGAAGGCGATCGCCTGCGATGGCAGCTTGGCGTTGTGGAAGACCGTGGTGACGATTCCGATATCGCCGAGGCCAAGCTTGATCCCTTCGAGCACGCCCTTGGGCTTGACGATGGTGCCGCCGTAGGCCTCCTGCCATTCGATCTGATGATTGCCGGTCTCAGCGAGGCGCTTGTTGACCTCGGGAATGAAGAACTCGGAAAACTCCTTCACCCACATGGCGCGTGCGGGATAACCGTCGATTGCGATCAGCTTGATGGTCTCGGCTGCCGCGGGTCCTACGAGGACAGCGGGCGTGGCGAGACCTGCGATAAGCGCAAATGCCGTGACAGCCCCTGCGATCCTCCGTCGAATCATCGCAAGCATGGTTCTGGCCTCCCCAATTGTCGTTTCATGGTCGGTGCCGTTGAGCCGGCCGCATGGTCGTTAACTCAACAGCCTGTCACTTTGGCGCGACTTCATCAATCACTGGATTGCGCAACACGCCGATCCCCTCAATCTCCGCCTCGACAACGTCGCGTGGCTTCATCCAGACCGGCGGTTTCCGGGCATGGCCGACACCTGGCGGCGTGCCCATTGCGATCATGTCCCCGGGCTCAAGCGTCATCACCTCCGACAGGATCGCGATCGTCTGATCCACCTTGAACATCATGTCACCAGTGTCGGCGTCTTGCATGATTTCGCCATTCAGCCGGCTCTGAATGCGAAGGCCCGCCGCACCGGAAGGCAGTTCGTCCGGCGTCACGACAGCGGGGCCGACGGCACCGGTCGCGTCGAAATTCTTGCCGGGCGTCCATTGGTGGGTCTTCCGCTGATAGTCCCGCACCGATGCGTCGTTGAAGACGGTGTAGCCGAAGACATGATCCAGCGCGTCCGCCCGATCGATATGCCGGCCACCCCTGCCGATGATCACCATCAGCTCGACCTCATAGTCCAGGCGCTCCGAGCAGCGGGGCCGCACGATGGGCGCCTCCGCCGCGACCATCGAGGTCATGCCGCGCATGAAGAGGGCGGGGTAGTCCGGGACGTCGTAACCGCCTTCCTTGGCGTGATCGACATAGTTCAGGCCGAGACAGATGATCTTGCCGCAGGAGCGAAGCGGGAGCGCAGGCGTGATACCTGATGGACTCACGGGCTGACGGGCCGCGGACATCAGCTGTCGCGCCCGCTCGAGGCCATCGTCGCCACGGCGGATCAGAGCCGCGAGGTCCGGCCCAAGCGTCGGATCCGCATGCGTCAGGTCAACCGCACCGTTATTGGTCAAGGCATAGACCGCCGTGGTGTCGCCGGATTGTCCGACCACGAAACGCATG
>JBCCIN010000503.1:0-3103 GCA_039028235.1 Pseudomonadota bacterium | reverse complement strand
GCGAACAGGCGTCGGTCGTCGAACGCGCTGCCGACCACACCCGGCTCGCGCGGCGTGATCTGGCTCATGGCATTGAAGAGGTGGGTGATGCCGCTGATGCCGGCATCGGCGGCCCGTCTCATCTGATTGAGCGTCGCCTCGCTATGACCGGCGAAGACGACCCAGCCCGTATCCGCTAGACGTTTGATCACGCCGTCCGGCTGCTCTTCAGGAGCAAGGGTGATCAGACGAATGCTCTGCCGTTCCACAACCAACGCGTCGAGGTCATCCTTCTCAACCGGCCTTATCGCCGAATGATCGTGAATACCGGGACGTTTGGGGCTGAGAAACGGCCCCTCCAGATGAAGGCCGAGCACGCCGTCGATACGCCGTTCGCGTGCGTCATTTACGGCTTCCAAAGCTTGCCGGAAGGCCTTGCCTTTCGCCGTGATGAAGGTTGGGAGGACATAGGCAGCACCACCCAGGCGGGCGCTCGCCGCGATGATCTCGATCGTCTCGACGGTCGGCGCGTCGTTGAACAGACGGTCGCCGGCGCCGTTGATCTGCATGTCGATCAGGCCAGGCGCCAGGACCGGCGTCTCCAGCCGCGCCGACCCTTCGGGCAAGGCCGGATCGTCCGACACCACGGCTTCGATCCTCTCGTCCTCGATCACGACGGTGCGATGCGGCAATGGCCGGTCGGCAAGGCCATCGAACAGTTTCTCGGCGCGAATCTCCGTCAGCATGACGCTGGTCTCACAGCAGATCCCGATCCTCGCCGTTTGGATGGATGTCGAGATAGAAGTCGCGAAGTTTCAGATGGGAGGCGGCTGCCGGGTCCAGCAGCACGGTCGTTTTCCGGTGGTATTGAAGAGCTGAGGCCGGACAGAGCGCGCTCACCGGCCCCTCGATCATCGACGCGACCGCCGCCGCCTTTCGCTCGCCGGTCGCGAGCATCAGGATCGACCGCGCCTTCATGATCGTGCCGATGCCGACGGTGATCGCATGGGTCGGCACGCTGCCCCCGCTACCGAAAAACCGTCGATTGGCCTCGATCGTACCGGGGGCAAGGCGCTTGATCCGGGTGGACGAGCCGAGCGAGGAGGAGGGCTCGTTGAAGCCGATATGGCCGTTCATACCGATGCCGAGCAGCTGCAGATCGATGCCGCCCGCTGCCGCAATCCGCGCTTCATAAGCCTCCGCTTCAGCCTCGGGATCGTCGGCATCGCCTGCGGGCAGATGGGTTCGCTCGCAGGCGATGTCGATCTGCGTGAAGAGCCGCTTTTCCATATCCTGCCGATAGGCATTCGGATGATCGGGCGGAAGGCCGACATATTCATCGAGATTGAAGCTGGTGAGGTCGGCGAAGGACAGCCCTTCGTCGCGATGCAGGCGGGCGAGCTCGACATAAACCGGTGTCATGGTGCCGCCGGTCGCAAGGCCAAGGACCGATTTCGGCTGCTGGCGGACCTGGTCCGCGATGCGCGCGGCCGCATCGGCAACCGCCAACGCTTCGCTGTCCTTGATCAGCACCTTCATGCGTCGTCAGGCTCCCGATGATCGATCACCGCCTCCGCCGACATAGGCCTAAAACGCGGGCACTTCAAAGGTAAATCGGCCACCGGCCTATGGACAGAGGGATCGAAAAGATCGGAAGCTGACCCCTGCGCCCCGTCTTGGAGAGCCCGCATGATCATCGAGGACGTTCGAACCCACCTTCTTTCCGTGCCGTTCGCCGATCCGCCGAAGACCGGTTTTTTGACCCTCGAGATGATCGATCTCCTGGTGGTCGAGATCGAGACCGCCTCCGGTGTGATTGGCACCGGCCATCTCCATCCGCTGGCATCCGGCATGCGCACGCTCGAGACATGCATCCACGAGATGCTGAAGCCGCTCCTGATCGGCGAGGATGCCAACGACGTCGAAGCGCTCTGGCAAAAAATGTGGCAGGCGACCTACATCCAAGGCCGCATGGGCATCACGGTGATGGCCATGTCGGCGCTCGATATCGCCCTTTGGGACGCCGTCGGCCGGGCGGCCGGCAAACCGCTCTGGGAGCTTTGGGGCGGGCGCGGTGATCCGTTGCCGGCTTACGGTTCCGGCTGTTTTCGCGGGCTCGGCCATGACGGCATGATCGAGAAGGCCGAACGCTTCGTCGCCGACGGCTTTCCTGCGATCAAGATGCAGGTCGCCCACCTCTTCACCCATGACCAGGACGTCGCCAATGTCCGGGACATGCGTGCGGCGCTCGGCGACGGTGTCGAGATCATGGTCGACGTCAATCAGGGCTGGACTGCCGATGAGGCTGTTGCCGTCGGCAAGCGTCTGGATGCTTGTGACCTGGCGTGGCTGGAGGAGCCGGTCATCGCGGACGATTTCGAGGGCTATCACCGCATTGCCGACGCCATAAGCACGCCCGTGGTCGGCGGCGAGAACCACTTTACCCATCACGATCTGAAGCCGTTCTTCGAGAGCGGCAAGATCCCGATCCTGCAGCCGGATATCATGCGCGGCGGCTACACTGAACTCCGGGTCATCGCCGAGCATGCGGCGCGTGCCGGCCTGACGATCGCGCCGCACATGTTCCCGGAGCTGTCTGCCCATCTGGTGGCGTCGATATCGAACCCGTCCTGGCTCGAATATATGGGTTGGTACGATCACCTGTGGGTCGAGCCGAGCCACCCGCAAAACGGCCTGATGATCCCACCCGACCGCCCCGGCCATGGCATGGACTTCAAGCCCGAGCTGTTCACGGATTTTCCCTACCGCGCGTGAGGCCGGACTCTGTCAGCCCGGCGGCACGGCCGTTCACCCACTGTTGGTCTTGCGTCATCCGTCACCCGCGACGTCTCACCCAACAGTGACCGCATGCAGCCACCAAGCACCCGGGCTTCTCAGGCTTTCATCAAATCTTAACCCCATGCGGGCATCGTCCAATCCAGGTCCATGCGACCCTGGGAATCCATCCGCCCGCTGAGAGAGTTTGGGCGAGGCTCGGACTCCCAGGGTCGCATGGACCTGAAGGCCTTGGTATTGGCTGTGGGTTAACCAAGGGTTAACGACGAGGAGACGGCTCGCGTGGCTGTGCTCTATGCTACGTGACTGTGCTCAATGCAGGGTGCTG
>JBCCIN010000502.1:0-3111 GCA_039028235.1 Pseudomonadota bacterium | reverse complement strand
GAGTGCTAGCAGCCTCGCGTAAACCTAAATCTGACGTGACAACCTAGGGAGTTGCTCAATGGGCTTTAGGCCTCTGCACGATCGCGTGCTCGTCCGCCGCCTCGACAGCGAAGAAAAGACCGCTGGCGGCATCATTATCCCCGACACCGCCAAGGAAAAGCCGATGGAAGGCGAGATCGTCTCCGTTGGATCCGGCGCTCGTGACGAGAACGGCAAGGTTCAGCCGCTCGATGTCAAAGCGGGCGACCGTGTGCTTTTCGGCAAATGGTCGGGCACCGAAGTCAAGCTGGATGGTGAAGATCTCCTGATCATGAAGGAGAGCGACATCATGGGCATCATCGAAGTGAAGGCGTCGCGCAAGAAGGCCGCTTAAGCGCCTTTCTCTCTCGCGATTCCAACAATCTCATCAAATCTAAGGAGTAAACACACATGGCTGCCAAGGACGTAAAGTTCAGCGCCGATGCCCGTGCCCGTCTGCTGCACGGTGTCGACACGCTTGCCGACGCCGTGAAAGTGACGCTGGGCCCGAAAGGCCGCACCGTCGTGCTCGACAAGTCGTTCGGCGCACCGCGCATCACCAAGGACGGCGTCACCGTCGCCAAGGAAATCGAGCTTGAGAACAAGTTCGAGAACATGGGCGCCCAGATGGTCCGCGAGGTCGCCTCGAAGACCAACGACATCGCCGGCGACGGCACCACAACCGCCACCGTGCTGGCCCAGGCTATCGTGCGCGAAGGCGCGAAGGCCGTTGCCGCCGGCATGAATCCGATGGATCTGCGTCGCGGTATCGACCATGCGGTCGGTCTGGTCGTCGACGATCTGGAGAAGCGTTCGCGCCGCATCAACACCGATGCCGAGATCGCCCAGGTCGGCACCATTTCCGCCAATGGCGATCCCGCGGTCGGCGAGATGATCTCGCAGGCCATGCAGGCCGTCGGCAAGGAAGGCGTCATCACGGTTGAGGAAGCCAAGGGTATCGACACCGAGCTCGAGACCGTTGAAGGCATGCAGTTCGACCGTGGCTACATCTCGCCTTACTTCGTGACCAATGCTGAGAAGATGATCGCCGATCTCGACGATCCCTACATCATGCTGCACGAGAAGAAGGTCTCGAACATGCAGGCCATGCTGCCGATCCTTGAGCAGATCGTGCAGTCGGGCCGTCCGCTGGTCATCATCGCCGAGGACGTCGAGGGCGAGGCGCTTGCCACGCTCGTCGTCAACAAGCTGCGCGGTGGCCTGAAGATCGCCGCGTGCAAGGCGCCTGGTTTCGGTGACCGTCGCAAGGCCATGCTGGAAGACATCGCCATCCTGACCGGCGGTCAGGTGATCAGCGAAGATCTCGGCATCAAGCTCGAGAATGTCACCATGGACATGCTTGGCCGCGCCAAGAAGGTCGAGCTCTCCAAGGAGAACACGACGATCGTCGGCGGTGCCGGTGCCAAGAAGTCGATCCAGGGTCGCTGCAATCAGATCCGTGCGCAGATCGACGAGACCAGCTCTGACTACGACCGCGAGAAGTTGCAGGAGCGCCTGGCGAAGCTCGCCGGCGGTGTTGCGGTGATCAAGGTCGGCGGTTCGACCGAGGTCGAGGTGAAGGAGCGTAAGGACCTGGTTGAGGACGCGTTGAACGCGACCCGCGCCGCGGTCGAGGAAGGCATTGTCGCCGGTGGCGGCGCGGCCATCCTTTACGCCACTCGCGCGCTCGACAAGGTCAAGCTTGACGACCAGGACCAGCAGGTCGGTGTCGACATCGTGCGTCGCGCCGTCCAGGCCCCGGCCCGTCAGATTGCCGAGAACGCTGGCGTCGACGGCGCCGTCGTGGCCGGCAAGCTCTTGGAGCAGAAAGACAAGAACTTTGGCTTTGACGCCCAGGCCGAGACCTACAAGGACATGGTCAAGGCCGGCATCATCGATCCGACCAAGGTCGTGCGCACCGCGCTGCAGGACGCCGCTTCGGTGGCCGGTCTGCTGGTGACGACCGAGGCCATGGTCGCCGAGAAGCCGAAGAAGGAAGAGCCGATGCCCGCAGGCGGCCCCGACATGGGCGGCATGGGCGGCATGGGTGGTATGGGCTTCTAGAGCCCGATCGGCCCGCATTTCATATGCGGGCCGTGAATCGGTCTCTAATTCTATGAAGTAGAGCAAGATTCACGTGTCGGACCAAACTGGTCCGACACGACCTTGCTCTAAGCTTAGCCAACCTTCGTTATCAAAGATTGGGGTCGCGGCTCATGCCGCGGCCCCTTTTCTTTTTTATCAGCCGGTGCCGCAGACCGTGTGAAATCTCTCGGTCGCCGCGTCGCGGCCGACAGCGTCGACCCGCTTCATTTCGTCAAAGAACCGCATCGCCTCGGCATGGGCATCGTAGCGCGGCTCCGCCTTGTTCTCCGCACGCCATGCATAGACGAGAACGCAAACGGCAAGCCGCGTCATCACGCAGTCATAGATACTCGCGACCTCATCGCCGGTGAGCGGATTGACCGCCACATAGCTCTTGAGAAAAGCCTCGATATAGCCGATCGGGTCGTCGCTCACGCCCGTCAGTTCCATCGCTGCGGTCGATACGTCCTGCACCAGTGGCGCGTGGACCATGTCGCCAAAATCGATGACACCGCTGACCTCAGCATCCGCGCCTGGAAGAACCAGGATGTTGCCGCGATTGGCGTCATTGTGAATGACCTGTTGCCGCAGGCCCGCAAACACCGGCAGCGTCGTCGCGACAAACCAATCGAGCGTCTCGCCAACAAGTTTTTCGGCGGCACGGTCCCTGATCAGTGGCACATGCTCGCGCATGGCCCCGGCGCGGCGGATGTCCCAGACCAGGGCTTGATCAGGCGCGTCCCAGTGAAACGACTTGAGCGCGTGGCTGAGCTTGGCAATCGTCGTTCCCACAGCACCCATGATCACCGGTGTCAGCGAGGCCTCTCTCAGCGGCACGCCCGGACGATACGTCAGCGCATAGACCATCAATCGCTCACCGGCTTCGCTGACCAGGTGTGAGCGGGTTTCACCGGCGCATGTCAGCACGACGCGCGGGACCGGCATGCTTGGGTCCGTCGCTTCGATGTGGCGCAACCCAGCGATCTGGAAGTCGATGACGGCGGGGTC
>JBCCIN010000501.1:0-3126 GCA_039028235.1 Pseudomonadota bacterium | reverse complement strand
GTGCAGCATTGGGACCCGCCAGCGAAGCTCACCTACAGCTTCACCGTGAAGCCCTTAAATGGCGCGATGACCACCGTCACCTGGACGCTGGACGAGATGGCCGATGGCACCCGGCTCACTTTGCTGCATGAAGGCGTTGGCGCTGCCGCCGGCGACGCGGCCCTCGGTCTGCTCTCGGCCCTCGATCGAGGCTGGGACGAGCATTTCGGACGGCTGCGCGGTGTCGCCGTCGCCTGACCCTTCTCACGCCGTCCCTTCCCTCACCGTCATCGGCGAAGGGGCGGCATCCTTCCCTACTCGCTGATCAGCTTCACCAGCTCACCGCTCGATGGCTGCTCGTCGGCATCGAGTCCGTTCAGCACCTCGAACTGCTCTTCCGGCAGATTGTCGACGTCCATCTGACGAGCGAACGTGGCCGTGCTGTCACCTGCTCCGGCGCGCACAACTTTGATCCTTTTCGGCTTATAACGCGCCGCTTCCGCCTCGCTCAGCACACGAAAACTTTCGACGGTGTCCTTGGCTGCACGGGCTTCGGCGCTGCTCGCTCCGCCCGGGCTGATGAACAGAAACCGATAGACGCTCCCAGGCTCGACCTGAATGGCCGCGAGTCCGACATCGACGGTCTTGCCGTCCTTGGTCTTGCCGCTGGTGCCGGCACTGACCGCAGGCAGCCCATCTACCTCGAGTCTGCTGATTTGATTAAGGCTTTGAATCTTAAGTTCTTTCGCCCACTCCCTCGCCATATAATCGCGCAGGTTCGAGGACTGCATCTTGGCCGCATCGAACCGCAAACCATTGCCGGCCTGATCCTGGCCGACCACGGCACGCGGCGAGTTCTGCAGCCGAAATCCCTCCGCCGCCTCGAACGCGAAGCGAAGCTCCGGATGAATGAAAGCCCGACCACGCACGAACCCCTGAGCCGGGTCATCGCCATAGACCATACCATCGATCCGCTGGAGATACTCGTCCCGCCCTACCCTGCCTGCTGCAGCCTCAGTTTTCGCGGCATTCTCGGCGGCGCGGCGCACGCGATCCGGCGTGCGTGGATGGGTGGCGAACATGCTGGTGGACGGATCCGGTCCGTCCTCCTTGCCGGCGAGCTTCCTCGACAGGGCGCTCTGCTCACCGAGCTTCTCCAGAAAGGTTGACATGGCGATCGGATCGTAGCCGGCCCGGGTGAGATAACGCACACCGAGCTCATCGGACTGGAATTCCTGCTCGCGCGAATAGCCGGCCAGATAAGCCTGAGCCCCCGTGCCGCCGATCTCCTGCACGGTCTTGGCCAAATTCCCACCGCCGAGGATGGCGGCCCCGATGGTCGCCGCGAACACGCCACCCTGGGCGAGGACGCCCCGGCTGTAGCGCTGCGCCGAATGGCGCGCCGTCACATGGCCAATCTCGTGGGCCACGACGCCAGCCACCTCAGCCTCGTTCTCCGCGAGCGCCATCAGACCACGTGAGATGTAGACATAGCCCCCAGGAAGGGCGAAGGCGTTGACCACATCGCTGTTCAAAAGGGTAAACGTGAAGTCGAGATCCGGGAGTTCAGAGACCACCTTCAGCCGATCCCCGATCTCGTCCACATAGGCCTTGAGATCCGGGTCGTCATACTCACCGCCAAACTGCTGCAGAATCTTCGGATGCTGCTCCTTGCCGACCGCCTTTTCCTGTTCCGGGCTCATCGCGGTGAGCTCGGTCTGGCCTGTGGCGGGGTTGACGACCTGCGTGCAGGCACTGGTCAGTGCCAGGGCTGACGCGAGCGCCAGGCTGGCAAGGGCTCTCGGGATCGCAATCATGGCAGCAGCTCGATTTGTTGGAGATGAGTGATATCCATCAGCGGCCCGCGCGCTTCCTGCAAGACACCACGCGCTCTCAACCTCTTTCCTTCAAGGCCGGCCGTATGAAAACCTGCGGTTTCGGCCATCTTTCGATCCAAGCGTAGGGTGAAGTCCGTTCGCCAATCGTGACCAAAGTTAAGATAGAGGTAACGGTCGTTGCCGGAAACCCGCGTGACCCGACCTTCCACGATCCCAAGCTCGCCTGAGCGATCCGAAAGATCGTCGGGCTTCTTCGGCCAGGCCTCGGGATCCGCCCAGATCCCGCGCCGGTCACGCCTTGCCTCATCCTCGATCAGGAGCATGGCCTGGATTGTTTCAGCACCGCCCAGCACTGAGGAAGGGTCGGTCAACGCCCATCCTTCGAACAGTAAGCGATCTTGCAGAGCGGTGCCTTTCTCGTCTTCAAGATTTGCCAAGACGCAGCCATAGCGATCCACCCTCGTTGGCTGATCGCCAAGGCGAAAGAGGACGCTCTCCTCGGTGATACGCTCCCAAGCCGACTGCCATTCCCCCTCGCGGCCGTCTCGATCGACGATTGATGGTGTCCAGACGCCGGCAACGCAAAGCTCGCTGCCATCGTCCAGAACGAGACGACCCCATTCGTCTATGTTCTCGATCCTGACCTCGACGGACCCCGATCGACTAGCCTCGGCCAGCAAGCCGACCGTCAGAAAGCGATCAGCGATCAACATGCCGATCAACGCCCAAATACATCCGAGCCAAGAAGCTCTCATCACGATTCCCAGAACAAGGCGGCTTGCAGAAACATCAAGAAACCACGTGATCCCACATCCTGCCGTAGTTCTACCCCGGCGCGTTCGTTCTTGTCACACGACCCTTCATTCCTCTAGATTTTTCCGATCAGGTCAGACAAAACCTGCATAGTCGACGAAGTGGCCCCGTAGCTCAGCAGGATAGAGCGGCAGATTCCTAATCTGTAGGTCAGAGGTTCGAATCCTCTCGGGGTCACCAATTTTTTCAATAGGTTAGGTTGAAAGCAAACCTTCGCATCCGTACAATTTCAGACTTCGTTTCAGACTTTTGTGCCCGATGTGTTCTTATTTATTCATGCCTAGCGGAGCGTGTTACCGTTGAGATCGGCATAATATCGCTCCATCTCCGCAGCAGCTTTTGCTGCCAGTTCGCGTTTCCTCGGAAGATAGGTTTCGAGGATCTTCAGCGTGTGGTCATAGGTATGACCGGTAATCTGAGCAATCTGAGTAGCATCCAACCCAGCCTCGCCCATACGGACGACAGCAGTTCGTCGTAGATCACGAAACTGCAATCC
>JBCCIN010000500.1:0-3146 GCA_039028235.1 Pseudomonadota bacterium | reverse complement strand
GTGACCCAATTGAGCTGCAGCACGCGGCGAACACCATCGAAGGAGCTGTGGCCGTGCCAGGCATTCTCGCGGTTCCTGAAGCAGACCATCGAACCCGCCTCGGGGGGAACCTCGGCAATCATGTCTTCCAGAGTATCCTCCGAGCGCAGCAGGCGAAGCCGCCCGCCATCGGCGTCCCAGGTCTCGTTCAGATAGACGAGGACGGTCATCAGCTTGCTGTCGCTGTCCGTGTGGATTTGACCATCCTTGGGGCGGCAGCGGCCGCGCACGGTGAGCGTGGTCGGTCGCTCGGTGAGATCCATGTCGAATTTTTTCGCGAAGGCTTCCTGGAGCGGCGCACCCTGCAGTTCGGTGCAAAGCTTCCCGAACACCGGTCCATAGTCGAGCGCGATCAGCGGGTAGCTGCCGCCTTTCTCGATCGCCGGATAGTCGGCGAGAATAGCGGCGATCCGCTCCTGGCGTACGAAGCCCGGCACGGTCAAATATTCGAACGGTTCCGTCTGCAGCGGCGTCTTGTTGAATGCCTCGATATCGAGAAGCGACATCACCGAACCTCCTCACCATGGCCGACATCGGCGGCAGAGAAACACCGAAGGTAGTTCATCGCAAGTGCGCAGAATCCGGGATCGCGACCGCTTGCCCTTGCCTCGCACTCCGCCTAGTGTTCGCCACGTCCGGCGCGGGCGTAGCTCAGGGGTAGAGCACGGCGTTTACACCGCCGGTGTCGGAGGTTCGAAACCTTCCGCCCGCACCAGTTTTTTCGAACTGGACCCCGCCAAGCCCGGAAAAAGATCGCGTTCATGCGGTGATCTTCAGGCCATAGCGGCAGAGGTCGTGCAGCACGCAGTCCGGGCATTTCGGCGCCCGTGCCCTGCATGTGGTCTTGCCGAAGCGTAAGAGCCACATATGGCCTGCCCGTCCGGCCCAATGCGCAGCGCGGGCTTCCAGCGATGTCGCGGTCTCTGCCTCCGTGCGTCCTCTTGCGAGGCCAAGACGGTTGGCAACCCGGTGGATGTGGGTGTCGACCGCGAGCACCGGCTTGCCGAAGGAAAAGGACAGCATGATATCGGCACATTTTCGACCGATGCCGGGAAGGGCCATCAGGCCCTTGCGATCACGCGGTACAACCTCGCCATGCTCCTCGATCAGCGCTGCACAAAGTCGTTTCAGATTGCGCGTCTTCATGTTGTAGAGCCCGGAGGGCCGGATCGCGGCAGCGACTATCTCGTCGTCGAGAGCCAGAATGGCTTTGGGCGTGTCGGCAAGTGCGAATAGCGCGTTCTTGGCTTTGGCCGTGTTGCTGTCAAGGCTTTGGGCTGAAAGCAGGCATGCGACAAGCGCGCGAAACGCGACACCATCGTCCTTGACCGTGTTCTTCCTTTCGACCTCCGGCGATAGCGCTTTGAGTCGTTCGAAGACGAGGTTGATTTGATCGGCATTGAGGAGACCATCGGCGGTCCTGGCGATGTCGTTCATGTCATTGGTTACGTTCTTGAAATCGTTCAGATCACGCCGTCGGACGAGAAAGCGGTAATCTCGCTCTTGTCATAGCCGAGTTCGGTTAGGATCGCCTGATTGTCGGCGCCGAGCTCCGGCGGTGGTGCTACCGGTGCTGGATCGCCGCTGCCGAGGCGAAAGCCGGCGCCGGCGATTTGAATGTCGCGCTCGGCACCTGGAATGGCGTCGAAACGCTTGACCAGGTTGCGCGCTTTGACGTGCTCTTGATCGAGGGTGGCCGGCACGCTCAGCACCTCGCCTGCCGGCACTCCGGCCTGGTTCAAAAGTGGCGCCCAATCGGATGCCGCCCTGTTGACCAGCTTCTTTTCCAGCTCTGCCTTAAGCGCGTAGCGATTGGTTTTGCGCGCCTCTCTTTCCTGAAATCGAGGATCGACCGCAAGATCTTCCCTGTCCAGAAGGCGGCAGAGTGTTTCGAACTGTTCCTGCCGATTGGCGGCGATATTTAGAAGGCCGTCCGCTGTCGAAAAACTACCGGACGGTGCGGCCGTCACGTTCTCATTGCCCATCGGCGTCGGTGCCACGCCTGAAATCAGCCAGTTGGAGATCGCCCAGCCCATCGAGACCAGGGTCGAGTCCAGCATGGAAACGTCAACATCCTCACCTTCGCCGGTGGTCGCCCGGCGGAAGAGGGCTGCCGCGATCGCGAAGGCCGCCGTGATGCCGCCTGTGGTATCCGCCACCGGATAGCCGACGCGCAGCGGCGCCGTCGTCTCATTGCCGGTAACGCTCATAACGCCTGAGAGGCCCTGGATGATCTGGTCATAGGCGGGGTTGGCTTTTAGCGGGCTATCTTGGCCGTAACCGGAGATCGCGCAGGTGATCAGATCCGGGCGGCATGTCCGAAGCGTCTTCGCATCAAGCCCCAGCCTCACCATGACGCCCGGACGAAAGTTCTCGACCACGACATCGGCGGTGGTCACCAGCCGCTTGAAGATCGCCTTGCCCGTCTCGGCCTTGAGATCGAGGGTGATCGAACGCTTGCCGGCGTTCTGGGCGAGAAACGATACGCCCATGCGTTTCGCGTTGAGTTCGGGATCGGCGCCGAGTTCACGCGCGAGATCGCCCGTGCCCGGCCGCTCCACCTTGATGACATCAGCGCCAAGCATGGCGAGCTGATAGCAGCAAAAGGGGCCGGCCAGCACGTTGGTCAGATCGAGAACCCTGATGCCTTCGAGTAGTGCCGCCATGCCCTTGCCTTCGGTCAGGAGACCCAGGCGATGCGCAAGAGATTGGTGGCGCCGGGCGTGCCGAACGGCATTCCTGCGGTGATGACCAGGCTCGAGCCGGGACGCGCAAGATCGGTTTCGAGGGCGGCTTTGCACGCTTGCTCGACCATGTCGTCGATGTCGTTGGCGTCTGCGCAGATCATCGGATGCAGCCCCCAGAGAAGCGCCAGTCGCCTTGCAGTGCCTTCCCTGGTGATCAACCCGAGGATCGGCCGATCCGGACGTTCGCGTGCGGCGCGAAGAGCGGTGGAGCCGGTGGTGGTGTAGGTGACGATCGCCGCAGCACGCATGGTTTTGGCGACACCGCTTGCCGCGAGCATGATCGCATCGGCCGTCGTGCGCTCGGCCTCGGCGTGATAGGCGTCGAGATAGCTTCGATAGAGCTGACCATTTTCCACCTTC
>JBCCIN010000499.1:0-3158 GCA_039028235.1 Pseudomonadota bacterium | reverse complement strand
CGGTCAACCATCTTTGACGGGCTTGAGTGAAGCGCGTGCAAAAGATATCAAGCCGAAAATTGGTTCCACGCCCGGCCGCGCCTAGCCATTGCCGGGTTCTCAAGTGTAGGAAAACACCATGACTTTCTCGTTGCACTCACGCCTTGCCGGTCTGGCGATGCCGGCGCTGTTGATTGGCATTGGGTCTGCTGCCGCGCAGGATACGGTCCATATCGCCAATTGGACCGACTATATCGGCGAGACCACACTCGATGACTTCGCCGCCGAAACCGGCATCCAGCCGGTCTACGACGTCTACGATAGTAATGAGGTGCTGGAGACGCGCCTGTTGGCCGGCCGTTCAGGCTATGATGTCGTGACACCGTCAAGCATGCCGTTTCTGGCTCAGCAAATCTCGGCTGGAATCTACCAGCCGCTGAACCGCGACCTGATACCGAATTTGGAATACCTCGATCCCGCACTGATGGAACGGGCGCACCCAGCCGACCCTGATAATGAGCACGCTATCATCTATCAGTGGGGCACCAACGGATTTGGCTACAATGTCGATGCCATCGCCGAACGTATGCCCGATGCGCCGGTGGATAGCTGGGCGATGGTCTTCGACCCCGAAATCGTTGCCCAATTTGCCGACTGTGGCGTCGCCTTCCTCGACTCTCAGGACGAAATCCTGCCGCTGGTCCTGCACTATCTCGGCCTTGATCCCTTCACGCTCGAAAGCGACGACTTGGCCCAGGCCGAGGCGCTGCTTATGGAGATAAGGCCACACATCCGCTATTTCCATTCATCCCAATATGTCAATGACTTAGCCAATGGCGAGATCTGTCTGGCTGTTGGCTGGTCGGGCGACGTTTTGCAGGCCCATTATCGCGCTTTGGAGGCAGAGAACGCGGTCGATATCGAATATACGATCCCTGACGAAGGCACCATCATCTGGTTCGACATGATGGCGATCCCGGCCGATGCGCCGAACCCGGAAGCGGCCCACGCATTCATGAATTTCGTTCTGCGGCCGGACGTCATGGCCGGCATCAGCGATTATGTTGCCTACGCCAACGCTGTCCCGGAGTCGTGGCCGCTGATGGACCAGGAATTGGTCGAGGACGAGTCGATTTTTACATCCGAGCAGGTCCAGGAACGGTTGTTTCCGGCCCAGGTTTTGCCGATGAACGCCACGCGAGAACGCACGAGGCTTTGGACGCGCGTTCGCACCGGCGTTTAGCAGGACTGTCTCACGTTGGTTGCCCCGCAACCGGCGGAACGACCGGCCGCGCGGTTCGAGCCTTGGATCGATCCGAGCGAAAAACCGTTCATCGAGATCAAGCACGTCACCAAAACCTTCGGTGACTTCTACGCGGTAGACGATGTCAGCCTGGACATCTATCGCGGCGAGTTCTTCTCCCTGCTAGGCGGATCGGGTTGCGGCAAAACCACGCTTCTGAGGCTGATCGCGGGTTTTGAGAGGCTGACCGAGGGTCAAATCGTCATCGATGGCGACGACCTAGCCGACATGCCGCCCCATCGTCGGCCGGTTAACATGATGTTTCAGTCCTACGCGCTGTTTCCGCATATGTCGGTGGCGCGCAATGTCGGCTTCGGACTACGGCAAGAGGGGCTGGCTTCATCGGAAATCAAACGCCGGGTCGGCGAGGCGCTTGAACTGGTCAAGCTCGGTCCTCTCGCACGACGCAAACCTCACCAACTGTCGGGAGGGCAACGTCAGCGCGTCGCCCTGGCGCGCTGTTTGGTCAAGCGGCCCAAGGTCTTGCTGCTAGACGAACCCTTGGCCGCATTGGACCGAAAGCTGCGCGAGGAAACCCAATTCGAGCTGGTCAACATCCAGGAGGAACTTAACCTCACCTTCGTCGTCGTCACCCACGATCAGGGCGAGGCGATGGCCATGTCGACGCGGGTCGGAGTGATGGACGCGGGTCGTATCGTTCAGGTCGGCACACCGAACGAGGTCTACGAATATCCAAACTCGCGCTTCGTCGCCGGCTTCGTCGGCTCGGTCAACATGTTCGACGGTGTCTTGGTCGAAAGCGAGGCCGATCACGCGCTCGTTGAGGGTGCCAATGACCAGGTTCGGTTCTACGTGGATCACGGCGTCGCGGCCCCCACTGCCGCCCCGGTCGCGGTTGCAATTCGACCGGAAAAGATGACGCTGAGCAAAGAACTGCCGGACGGTCTTGCCGAAGGAGCGCCAAACCTACTGAAGGGCAAGGTCGATGAAATCGCCTATCTCGGCGGCCAGTCGATTTATATCGTGGAGTTAGCCTCGGGCCAAATGGTCCGCGTATCCGTCCCCAATACGCATCGAATGACCGAATTGCCGATTACGTGGGAGGATCAAGTGTTCATAACCTGGCCGGCCTTTGCCGCCGTGGTTCTGACCGACTGACCGAAAATGGCGGATCCGAACACCAGCGTAACCCAGCAAGCGGGCAGCCGTCTAATGGCGTGGCTTTCAAGGCGCGCCCGCCTCGGCGTCTTCGCGGTCCCCTATGCTTGGCTGCTGGTGTTCTTTGCGGCGCCGATCCTGATCGTTCTGAAGATCAGCCTTTCTGAAGCGCAATTTGCCCAGCCGCCCTATGCGCCGCTGGTTCAATGGGGCCAGGATCTGGCGCTCGAAATCCGCCTCAACCTCGCCAATTATTCTTTCCTGACCAGCGACCGTCTTTACTGGGTCGCCTATCTCAGTTCAGTCAAAATCGCCTTCTTCTCGACGCTGATCTGCCTGGCGATCGGCTACCCGATGGCCTATGCCATCGCCCGCGCCGATCCGCGTTGGCGGACCGGCCTTCTGATGCTGATCATCCTGCCTTTCTGGACGTCGTTCTTGATCCGGGTTTACGCCTGGATGGGTCTATTGCGGGACAATGGGGTGATCAACAACGTGCTGATCTGGTTGGGCATCATCGATCAGCCCGTCCAGATGTTGCAAACCGATTTCGCCGTTTATCTCGGCATCACCTATTCCTATCTGCCCTTCATGATCCTGCCGCTGTTCGCCAGCCTTCAGCGGCTCGACTCAAATCTGCTTGAGGCGGCAGCGGATCTCGGATGCCCACCCTGGCGTACTTTCTTGTCGATCACCTTGCCGCTCTCATTACCGGGGATTATCGCCGGGTCATTGCTGGTGTTCATCCCGGCGGTTG
>JBCCIN010000498.1:0-3194 GCA_039028235.1 Pseudomonadota bacterium | reverse complement strand
GCGGGCGAGATCGATGCTGGCGGCCGTCGTGATCACACTGGTGTTCGGCGCGATTGTGGTCGTCCTTTGGATCGGCGGTCATGACGTGCTCGCCGGCACGATCACCGGGGGCGAGCTTGCGGCCTTCGTCTTCTATGCCTCTGTGGTTGCCAGTGCGGCCGGTGGCCTCGCCGAGATCATGGGCGATCTGCAGCGCGCGGCCGGCGCCACCGAGCGGCTGTTCGACCTTCTCGATACCGAGCCAGTAATCGCTGCCCCTGCAGAGGCGGTGGCGCTTGCCATGCCGGCCAACGGAGCGATCGCGCTGGAGACTGTGAGCTTCGCCTATCCGCTCGATCCCGAACGGGACGTGCTGCACGGGATGGATCTCTCGGTGAAACCGGGCGAGACCGTGGCCCTGGTCGGCCCGTCGGGCGCCGGCAAGACCACGATTTTCCAGCTGCTGATGCGCTTTTATGATCCTGCGGCGGGACGTCTGACCTTCGATGGTGTCGATGTCAAGACGGTCGACCCCGTCGATCTGCGCAAGAAGATCGGTCTGGTGCCGCAAGAGCCCGTGATCTTTTCGGCCAATGCCTGGGACAACATCCGTTATGGCCGCCCCGATGCCAGCGACGACGACATCCGTGTGGCCGCCGATGCCGCCGCCGCGACCGAGTTTATCGAGACCTTGCCGGAGGGTTTCGAGACGTTTTTGGGCGAGAAGGGTGTTCGTCTATCCGGTGGCCAGCGCCAGCGTGTCGCTATCGCGCGCGCCGTGCTGCGTGATCCGGTGCTGCTGTTGCTGGACGAGGCCACGAGTTCGCTCGATGCCGAAAGCGAGCGGCTGGTGCAAGAGGCGCTGGAGAGGCTGAGAAAGGGGCGCACCAGCCTGGTGATCGCCCATCGTCTAGCGACCGTCCTGAACGCCGATCGCATCGTGGTGCTGGACGAGGGGCGGGTAGTCGCCACTGGTCGTCACCATGAGCTGATCGAAGAAGGTGGTCTCTATGCGCGCCTTGCCGAGCTGCAGTTCGGTGCCGGGGATCAGCTCGCCGCCGAATAGGCATCAGCCGGACAGATCATTGGCGACCCGTCAGGAGTGGTGTCTGCTGATGGACTGGCACTGCGGCTGTTCTACCAGCTGATCAGAACCACACCCAGAAGGCAGCTGAACGACAGCATCAGCAGGCTGGATGCGGCCAGCGCCTCAGTTCGCAGAATGCGCTGATGCGTGCTCAGCTCGACATCCTCGACCATCGCCTGAAAGAGATCCGTCGCTTCGGTCTTCGCTTTTTCGGCGACCTGCCGGAATTCATGGGCGAGTTGGTCCAGGCGAACCAGCTGCTGCATGCAGGTCATCGCCGTGACGACGGCGATGCAGGCGATGACGAGATCATACATGCGAGGAGGAGGGGCGTACCCGTGACAGTCCGTGACCGACCTGGGTCGGCTTGCTATCTTCCGGCGCGGAGCGTTGGCGCATGGTGGCGATGCTGGTGATCCAGCCGGCGCGACGGCCTGGAATGAAGCGCTGCTCGACCAGCCAGGCGGCAAGCGGCCTGGGTGCGATCGTCACGGCCGCCATCCACATGGAGCGAAAGGCTCTCTGGGCGAACGTGTGGGGCGAGGTCAGCGCTGCGGTCAGGGCCGTCCGCGCGACCTGGAGGAGGCGCCTCGGCTGGCCATCCGCCGGTTCGCCGAGCTTCTCGACCACCAGCGCGTATTCCTGATATTTGAGATCTCGCGTGAGCACATCGTCGGTGATCTCACGGCCCATCGATCGATAGTGTTCCCGGATGAAGGCCAGCCTCGCCTCGCTATGGCGAAGATACTCGGTGAATTTGTCGACGTTCAGCTCGTTGAGCGCGAAGTCGTTGTCGCCATGGATCCGATAGCTGCCGAGCGGCTGATTCAGGGAGATCACGTCACCATAGAGAGGTGCTATGCCGTTCAGCTCACCGTCGAAGCCGTTGCGCCGCGGGAGGAGGGGCAGGGCCTTGGTGAGAAACTGCCGGTCATAGGCGTTGCCGCTGGTCGGCGAATCGGGATAGGAGCCGGTCCGGAATATCTCGGCACGCACCGCTTCCGGCGTCAGGCTTTCCGCGAACTTCGGGAAGATATTGCCGTTCCTCTCGCCATGATCGTCGATCACATGGAGGCAATACTGCACCTTCGAAACGCCATCCCGCCAATGGCTGGCCACGGTCCCAGCCGCATGGGGCTCGAGCAGATCGTCGGAATCGAGAAAGATGACGATGTCGTGCTCGGCGAGCGCCAAAGCGTTCCGACAGGCGGCGACCTGCCCCTGGTTTTCCTGGAAGATCGGCGTGATCCTGTCGCCGAAGCCCTTGATGACCTCTTGTGAACGATCGGGCGAGCCGTCGTCGATGACGATCACCTGCAGCGGATGATGGTCCTGCGCGAGCGCGCTCTCGATCGTCGCTCCGACGAAACGTTCATGGTTGTAGCAGTCAACGATGATGGTGACGCCGCACATTTCCCGCACCTTCCAGTGGCGTTTCAGGTGGGCCGATTCCCTCGCCTCACCACGACTTCATGCTGCGCATCATCTCATCCAATCCTTAAGGCTAACTAAAGCGTGCGAGACGAATTTCCTTGATGCCGGATTTTGTTTGCGTAGCCGTTGTGCGCTATGAACAAGAAGATGATGAAAATCTTGAGAACATTTTATTAATACTCGATCTTTCCTGTCGGTTGGAAGGTGACGTAAGGTTGAATGTCTCGCGGATAATCATCTTCTTGAGATCGCGGCGTCACACCGACAAGGCGGATTCAACAGGCTGGAGGCTAGGGCGATGATCCGGACTCGAATCAAGATCTGCTGCATCGGGTCGCCCGAAGAAGCAGCGCTCGCGATCGCCCATGGCGCCGACGCGCTAGGCCTGGTCGGGCGGATGCCGAGCGGTCCCGGCGTGATCGACGACGATCTGGTCTCCGATATCGTCGATACCGTGCCGCCGCCGGTGTCGACCTTCCTTCTGACCAGCGAGACCAAGGCGGGCGCCATCGTCCACCATGCAAGGCGCTGCCGGGCCGACACGCTGCAACTTGTCGATCATGTGGAGCCCGACGCCTACGCCATCATCAGGGCGGCACTGCCGAGCCGGCGCCTGGTACAGGTCATCCATGTCGAGGGACCCGAGACGGTCGAGGCGGCGACGGAAGCGGCAGGGCTGGCCGACACGATTCTC
>JBCCIN010000497.1:0-3211 GCA_039028235.1 Pseudomonadota bacterium | reverse complement strand
TGTCTATGCTGAAGGACACGTCCTTTACCGCATGCAGCGAGCCGCCTTCGATCTTGAAGTCGACGGAGAGGTCTTTGACGTCCAGAAGGCTCACAACGGGACTCTTTCAGGTCGATACATCGTCATTTGAACGTCTTTCTGGGATCGAACGCGTCGCGCACCCCTTCGCCGATGAACACCAGGAGTGACAGCATGATCGCCATCACCACAAAGCCGCTAATGCCGAGCCAGGGTGCCTGGAGATTGTTTTTGCCCTGGTTCAGCAGTTCGCCCAGTGACGGCGACCCGGCGGGAAGGCCGAAGCCGAGGAAGTCGAGCGAGGTGAGCGCGGTGATCGCCCCCACCAGGATGAACGGCATGAAGGTCAGCGTCGCCACCATGGCATTGGGAAGAACATGGCGAACCATGATGGTCAGCGGTCCGACGCCAAGCGCGCGTGCGGCACGCACGAAATCGAAGTTCCTGGCTTTCAGAAATTCCGCACGCACCACGCTGACCAGCGCCGTCCAGCTGAACAGAAGGAGAAGCAGGAGAAGCCAGCCGAAGCTCGGAGTCACCACGCTTGCCAGAATAATCAGAAGGAAGAGCGTGGGCATGGAGGTCCAGATTTCGATGAAGCGCTGAAAGAGAAGATCGGTCCAGCCGCCGAAATAGCCCTGGATGGCCCCCGCGAGCACGCCGATGATCGAGCTCAGAATGGTCAGGCAGAGCCCGAACAGCACCGAAATGCGAAAGCCGTAGATCACCCGTGCCAGCACGTCACGCGCCTGATCGTCCGTGCCGAGCCAATTGCGCACGTCCGGCGGCGAAGGGGCCGGGCTTGGCAGATCGTAGATGATGGTGTCGTAGCTGAATGGAATCGGCGGCCAGACGATCCAGCCCTTCTCTTCGATCGCCTCGATCACGAAGCTGTCGGTGTAGTCCGCTTCCGTCGGAAAGCCATCGTCGAGGAAGGTGTCTTCGCTGTAGGTTTGAAAGGCGGGGAAAAAGAGGCCGCCATCGAAGCGGATCAGGAGCGGCTTGTCATTGGCGATCAGCTCGGCAAAAAGCGTGAGCGTGAACAGAACGGCGAAGATTACCAGGGACCAGTAGGCACGCTTGTTGGCCTTGAAATTGGCCAGCCGCCGCTGGTTCACCGGGTTCAGGCGAAGCGGCACGCCGAGGAGGCTTGCCCGCGTGCGACGCCGTGCTGCGCCCTGCCCTTGCTCGATCGCCGCGGTCGCCATCAGGCCTCCCGCGTTTCGAAGTCGATGCGCGGATCGATCAGCACGTAGGTCAGATCGGTGATCAACTGCACGACCAGGCCGAGAAGGCCGAACATGTAGAGGGACGCGAACATCACGGGGTAATCGCGTTTCAACGCCGCCTCATAGCCGAGGAGACCTAGGCCATCCAGGGAGAAAATAATCTCGATCAACAGGGAACCGGTGAACAGAATGCCGATGAAGGCGCCGGGAAAGCCGGCGATCACGATCAACATGGCGTTGCGGAACACGTGGCCGTAAAGCACGCTGTTCTCACCTAAGCCTTTGGCGCGCGCGGTCTGCACATATTGCATGTTGATCTGATCGAGAAAGGAATTCTTGGTGAGCATGGTCAGGCCGGCGAAAGCGCCGATCATCAGGGCCAAGAGCGGCAGAGTCAGATGCCAGAAATAGTCGACGATCTTGCCCCAGAGCGAGAGCTGATCCCAATTGTCCGACGTCAGCCCTCTAAGGGGAAACCAATCGAGGAAACTGCCGCCGGCGAACAGCACGATCAGGAGAATCGCGAACAGAAAGCTCGGCACGGCATTACCGATGATCACCACGGCACTGGTCCAGATATCGAATGTCGAGCCGTCGTTCACCGCTTTCCTGATGCCAAGCGGGATCGCGATCAGATAGGTCAGGAGCGTCGTCCAAAGGCCGAGCGAGATGGAGACCGGCATTTTCTCCAGGATCAGATCGATCACCGACTCATTGCGAAAATAGCTCTCGCCGAAATCGAAGCGCGCATAGTTCCAAATCAAGGTGCCAAAGCGCTCAAGCAGCGGCTTGTCGAAGCCATATTGTCGCTCAAGTTCGGCGATGAACTCGGGATCAAGGCCCTGAGCGCCCCGATAATTGCCGACCGGCCCCTCCCCTCCGCCGCTCGGCCCTGAGCGCAGCTCACCCGAATCGATGCCGCTCACACGCGCGGTGACGTCAACCCCACTTCCCTGAATATTCGAGAGAATTTGGTCGATCGGGCCGCCTGGCGCCACGTGGATGACAAGGAAGTTGAGCGCCATGATCCCGAGCAGCGTCGGGACGATGAACAGCAGCCGCCGGACGATATAGGCGAGCATCGAGCGCGGCTTCAGCGACTACTGCGTGGTCGCGCTCTCGGCATCGTCCAGCTCCTCCTGAGCGGCGATTACCTCGTCTTCCTTACCCGGGTCGACCCACCAGGCGAACTGATCGATACCGTTTTTCGGATCGATCTCAGGCCGCTTGAACTTGTCCCAATACGCGTAGCGGTCGACAGGCGAATGATACTGCGGAATGACAAAGTGATTCCAAAGCAGCACGCGATCGAGCGCGCGCGTCGCGATCACCAGCGCTTCGCGCGACTCAGCCTGGATGACCGCGTCGATCAGCGCATCGATTGCCGGATCCGCAATCCCGACGATATTGCGGCTGCCCTCCCGGCTGGCAGCGTCGGTGCCCCAGAAATCCCGCTGTTCATTGCCTGGCGACAGGCTCTGTCCCCATGAGCCGACGATCATGTCGAAATCAAAATTTTCGATGCGGTTCTGGTATTGCGCCGGATCGATGGTGCGGATCGACACCTCGATACCGAGACGCTCGAGATTCTTGGCAAAAGGCGCCGTGATTCGCTCGAACAGAGGCGAGACCAGCAGCACCTCGAAGTCCAGGTTCTCGCCCGCCTCATTGGTGAGCTTCCCACCCTGAACGGTCCAGCCGGCCTCCTTCAGAAGATTGAGCGCGGTTCTGAGGTTCTGGCGCGCATTGCCGGAGCCGTCGGTGACCGGCGGCTGATAGGTTTCGGTAAATACCTCGGGCGGGATCTGGCCGCGGAGCGGCTCCAGAAGGGCGAGTTCCTCGTCACTCGGCAGACCGCTCGACGCCAGCTCGGAATTCTCGAAATAGCTGTCGGTGCGGACATATTGCCCGTAGAAGAGGTTCTTGTTGGTCCACTCGAAATCGAACGCATAGGCAAGTGCTTG
>JBCCIN010000496.1:0-3234 GCA_039028235.1 Pseudomonadota bacterium | reverse complement strand
GGCAGCGTCCAGGGCATCGGAGGTGAGGGCGCGCTGCACCTCCAACTCGACCGCGCGCTCGCCGAAACGCCGCCCTTCGATCTGATCCGCATCGAAGCGCTCGCTGACCTCGGCAAGATCGCCGACCCTGATCTTTTGACCAGATGGCGTCGATCGAACCTCGATTTCGGCGACGTCTTCAGCGGTCCGAGCGAGCCCGATCGTGCGCGGCTGACGCTCGAACGCGCCGGTGAGGTCGCCGGTCGGCACGTCTTGCGAGGAGCGCGCGATGGCTTCTGCGATGTCATCGAGGGTGAGATCGAGACGGCGAAGCGCTGCCGGGGCCAGCTCGACCCGGATTTCCTCGTCGCGGACCCCGCGAAGCGTAACCCGGTCGATCCCGAGTGCCAGCAGATCGTCCCTGATGGCCTTGGCATGGCGCTTGAGCTCGGCTTCGTCGAAGGGGCCGGACAGCACAAGCCTGGCGAGCGTATCATAGCGGACGATCTGGCGGATCTGCGGTCGCTCGCTGTCCTCGGGGAAGGTCGTGATCTGAGCGATCGCACTCTCGACTTCGGACAGCGCGCGCTGCATGTCGGCGCCCTGATCATACTCGATATAGACCGCGCCCAGCCCTTCGCTCGCGACGCCCGTCGTGGTGTCGACGCTGTCGAGAAAGCGCACCTCCGGCTCGATCGCTTCGACAATCGAGGCCTCGGCATCCTCGGCGCTCGCCCCCGGCCAGGTGACCGAGACCTGAATGACCTCGATGCCAAAGTCCGGAAAAAACTGTCGGTTCAGCTTGGTGAGTGCGAACAGGCCGGCGAGCAGCATGATCGCCATCAGAAGATTGCCGGCCGTGGGATGCCGCGCAAACAGGCGGATCAGGCCGCCGCCCCCTGACGTCGCCGGCTGATCGGCGTCGCTCACTCGATCACCTCGACCCGTAGACCCGGACCAACCTCGGCGAGCCGCGAGGTCAGAACCTGGGCGCCCTCTACGATGTCCGTGGCGATCAGCACCCGATCACCGTCGGCAGCGATCAGATCGATATCTTCCGCCCGAAGACGGTCATCCTCGATGACATAGACGGTGCTGTTGCCGAACAGAGCGCTTGCAGGCAGTTCGACCACGTTCTCATAGAGGCGGTCCTGCATCTCGACCTCGATGAAAGCCCCCGGCCTGAGCGGCATGTCGTCGTGGTCACCGTCGAGACGGGCATAGACGGTGACGCCGCCGCTCGCCGGGTCGATAGTCGGCACCACGCGAGCGATTGTCGCCGGCAAGGTGAAGGTGGCGCTGCCGAGCCGCCAGCGGCCGATCACCTCACGCCCGATCAGCCCGCTTTGCCAGAGGCGTCCAAAATCGGCATCAGCAAGCTGAAAGCTGATCTCCAGGCTGCTGTCGTCGATCAGCCGGGCGACGGCATCATTCGCATTGAGCTGCCTGCCGATCTGGGCGTCGACGTCGGTGACCACACCGGCAAAAGGCGACTCGATCACGGTATCGGCGAGATCGCGTTCAGCGCGTTGCAGTGCGACGGCCAGCCGTTTGATCGCCGCATCCTGCTGGGCGAGACGCGCATCCAGCATGACGATCGCCTGCTCGCGCTGGCTCACCGTGCCGGTCTGGCGGGAAAGGGCGATCCGGGCATCGTCAAAGGCCTTTTCCGAGGCGGCACGGCTGCCGGAAAGCCGCTCATATCGTTCGACATCGCGCTCGACCAGGGCGAGCTGATCGCGGTCCAGGACGAGCATCATCTCTTCGGTGGCTCGGTTGGCGACAAGCTCGGCGCGTCTGGCCTCGGCTTCGGCGATCTGTGCCTCGAGGTCATCGATCGCCGTCTCATAGTCGAACGAATCGATCCGGAGAATGACGTCTCCCTGGGCAAAGCGGCCTCCGTCGAGAAGTCTGTCCGAGGCTTCGATCACCTCGCCCGCCACCTTCGGTCTGATCGTTACGACGCGGCTGGCAACCAGCTCCCCATAGAGCTCGAGAGTCGGCTGGTGGTTGCCATGCTCGACCAGGGTGGCGCGCACGGTCCAGACCGGCTCGGTCTCAGGTGCCGGCGTGACATCGGGGCGAGTGGCGCGCAGATAGCCAGCACCGGCAAGTGAGGCGGCGATCAGGATGATCGGCAGCAGGATCTTTGGAGCGATGCGCACGCGGCGATGTCACTTGGTTTTTGACCTCCCTGCCATGTAGCGCTCCTGAGCTTCGCTCTCAAGGTCGCAGCCCTTGCGGCATGAGCGCTCAGGCAGGAATTTCAAGGGCTTTCGGGCGCCTCAAGGTGAGGAGGTGGCCGTTGGTCTTGAGCCAGCGGCGGTGGCGCTCGAACTCGGGCATGACCTCGCCGACCGCTCGCCAGAACGGCGGCTGGTGATGGCGATGACGAAGATGGCAAAGCTCATGCACGACCACGTAATCGAAGACGTCGATCGGCGCCAGGATGAGGCGCCAGTTGAGGTTGATCACGCCGGCATAGGTGCAGCTGCCCCAAAGACGCTTTTGGTCCTTGATCCGAAGGCCGGTGGGCGTGAGGCCGTTCGGCGGTCCAAAGCGCTCGATCGCCATGGCAGCATCGTTGCGCGCTTCTTTCTTCAAGTGCTTGGTCAGTGCCTGTTCGATCACCTCGTCCTCCGCGTCGGCCGGCAAATGCCGCGGCAGTTCCAGCCTGAAGCCGTCGCCGTCGATCACCTTGGGATGAACACGTTCGGTTCGCCGGACCGAGAGCGGTGTCGGCTCGCCGCGAAACGGGACGACGGCACCGTCCTCGAGGCGCTCGACGCCGTCATGAGCGGCGGCAAGAGCTTGATATTTCTCGACCTTCTCGCGAATCCAGCCGCGATGGCTGTCGACGAAATGGCTGACCTCGCGGGCGGGGACACCGGGCGGCACGACCACCTCGACGCCATCCGGCTGCACGGTCAGGCGAAGCCGCCTTGCCCGTTTGCTGGTGCGCAGGCTGTAGGTGATCTTTTGGAGACCGATGGTGAGTTGTGGCATTTTTCGTCGACCCGGCTATCAAGTCGTTTGCACCACGTCATCAACCCGTTAAGGATGAGGCGATCGATTGGCAAGACTTGACGGCAGGACATGATGGACATTCGCGAGATCACCGACGGGCTGTTGTTTCCAGAGGGGCCGATTGCCATGCCCGACGGCTCGGTTCTACTGGTCGAGATCGGCCGCCGGACGTTGACGCGTGTGATGCCCAACGGACAGAAGGAGATCGTCGCCGAAACCGGCGGCGGG
>JBCCIN010000495.1:0-3264 GCA_039028235.1 Pseudomonadota bacterium | reverse complement strand
TGATCACCCCGCCATTGATCACCACTTTGCCCCGATCCTCGAAATTGACCGTGATACGGTCTCCGACCACCGATTGGACATGACCGATACCCCAGCCAGGCTCCGTCGGGTGGCGAACCCTGGCTCCGGGAACGACATGCGGATCCATCGCCCTTCCCCTCGATCGTCTCGCCGGAACCGTCCCGGATACCGGTCGAGCGAGATCGTCGATCATAGGTCATCTTCATCCATAAAGCCAAAGCACGCGGTGGTCTGTGATCTTTTTCACAATAGGACTAGCTTGGTTAACAGGCGGTTAAGCGTGATGAGAAAAGGAGATCGCATGAAAATCGCGATCATCGGCGTCGGCGCGATGGGTTCGATCTATGCCGCCCTCCTGGCGGATGCGGGCCATGAGGTGGTGGCGATCGACACCTGGACGGCGCATGTCGACGCCATGCGGAAGCGCGGCCTCCGGGTCGAGGGGGCGAGCGGCGATCGCACGGTCCGTTCGATCAAGGCATCAACCGATTCCGAGGCAGCAGATGGCGCCGATCTTTACATCATCGCCACCAAGGCGTCGGGCGTGGCGGCGGCGGCACGGGCCATCCGGGCGTCGATGAAGCCCGGATCGCTTGTTCTCACTATCCAGAACGGCCTCGGTGCCGCCGAGCGCATCGCGGAGCACATGCCGGTCGACGATGTGCTGCTTGGTGTCGCTGAGGGATTCGGAGCCTCGATGCGCGGTCCCGGTCATGCGCATCACAACGGCATGAACCTGATCCGCATCGGCGAGATCGGCGGCGGGCTGAGCGAGCGGTTGGAGCGTGTGGCCGAGCTCTGGCGCGGCGCCGGCTTCCAGGTCAGGGCGTTCGACGATATCCACCAGCTGGTTTGGGAGAAGTTTCTGTGCAACGGTACGTTCAGCGCGCCCTGCACGGCCTTCGACTGCACGATCGGTGAACTCATGGCCGATCCGGATCGATGGCATGTGGCGCTTGGTTGCGCGACCGAGATCTTCGCCCTCGGCGCGTCAAAAAAGATCGCCTTTTCCTTCGACGATCCGGTCGCCTATGTCACGGCTTTTGGTGAGCGCATGCCGAAAGCGCGACCATCCATGCTGCTCGACCACCAGGCGCGCCGCCGATCAGAAATCGACGCGATCAACGGTATGGCGGTGACGCTGGGCCGGGAACTCGGCATCCCGACCCCTTATAACGAATCCCTGACCGCGGTGGTCAAAGCGCGCGAGGCGGCGTTTACGTCCGGGTGATAAGAAGGCGTCGTTAGCGGGCCGCCGTCTCAGCAGCGCGGCTGGTCAGGAGCTGTTCCTCGCCATATTGCTTGCGCAGGGCGTCGATGCGATCGCGCTCCTTCTCAAATGTCTCGAGATCTGCGCCTGACAGGCTGGCCAGGGCCGGCTGTTTCATCTTCATCGGATTGACCTGGGTGCCGTTCTTCAGGACCTCGTAGTGCAGATGATTGCCGGTGGAACGTCCGGTCGAGCCGACATAGCCGATGACCTGACCCTGGCGCACGCGCACACCCGGACGGATCCCCTTGGCGAATTTGTGCAGATGGGCATAAGCGGTGCCCCAGGTGTCGCTGTGGCGGATGCGGATATAATTGCCGTAGCCGCCGAAGCGTTCGGCCTTTTCGATTCTGCCGGAGCCGCCGGCATAGATCGGCGTGCCGCGTGGGGCGGCGAAATCCGTGCCTTTATGCATTTTGCTGTAGCCGAGCACGGGATGCCTGCGCATGCCGAAGCCCGAGGACAGACGCGCGCCGTCGATCGGCGTGCGCAGGAGGAATTTGCGGAGCGAGCGGCCGTCTCGGTCGTAATAGGTCTTGAGCCCGCCGTCCGGTGAGAAGAGATAGGCGTCGATCAGCTTGCCGCGAAGGGTGAGGCCGGCATAGACGAGTTCGCCCTTGACCTGGCTATCGTCTTTCTCGAGTGTGACCTCCTCGTAGAGAGTCTCGAAGCGATCGCCGCGGCGGATGTCCCGCTGGAAGTCGACATCCCAGCTGAACAGGCGGATCAGGCGGTCGGTCACGTCACTGGCGACCGACGCACGCCTCGTCGACAGATAGAGGCTATCCTCGATATCCCCGGCGCGATGCACCAGCTGACGTTGCTTGGCCTGCTCGATCTTTTTGGTGGAGAAACTGCCCTCGGCATCGCGGGTGATCAGCAGCTGATAGTCGAAGTCGAGATCGAGGGCGACGCTGAGGAGTCGCGCCGGCTGATCGTCTTCCGCCGCGGCGGTGACGATCAGCTCCTGACCGGCACGCAGGCCCCGGGGATCGTAGACGCCCTTCAGGGAGCGGAGCGCGCTGTGCACCTGTCGTCCGTCGATTCCGGCACGCTTGAGGATCGTGGTGAGGCTGTCGCCCTTCCTGACTTCGACCCGCTGGCTTTTCCAGGGCCGCGGTGTCAGTGCGGCCCTGGCGATGGTCGCGATACTGGCAATCCGCGCGCTGCTCTGAGCCTCAGGGTCATCGGGGATCATGGCCTCCGGCGCGCGCTCGGCGGGCAGAATCGGATTGACGCCGGGCGATGCCTGGAGCTCGCTGCGGGTATCGACGTCCAAGGCGATGCCGGGCTGACCGTCGTGGAGCGCGATCTGCCCGCGCCCTTCGCTGCCGACGATCACGCTCTTGCCCGCAGGTGTCGGTGCAGCTGTTTCAGGTGAGGCTTTACCCTGTAGTCCAGCAGCAAGGACGATCCGCTGGCCTTCAGCAGGTGCCGCTTCGGGCAGGCCGAGGCCTGGCTCGACCTCGGCGAGGAGGCGTGCGTCCGCACTTGGTCCGAAGGTGGCGACCGTACCGGCGACCGTGCCGAGCGCAAAAGCGACGACGGTAGCGGAAACCAAAACAATGCGCTGTCTTCTCGGATTCACGGTCGCTTATCCACGAGGTCAGAACACGAAGTCTCAACATTATCAACAAGCTATGATTGTTATTCTAGTGGAGATTTGTCAACAAAATCTTACTGTTGTATCGCTTTGTTCACATCTGTTGTTAACCTTGAAAATTCATGAAAAAAGGGCTTGCCGAAGACGCAGGCCCTGTCTATAACCACCCGAGTTGACCGGCAGCCGCTGGGCGAGCCGGGAGAGAGACGTGCCTAGGCGCGTCTCGTTTGCTCTTTGACAATGTGGATAGAGGAAGGGATGTTCAGGCGGCGGAGGTTGTCGTTTGGACATCAGTGGCGGGGATACTTTTATTGGTTGGCCTATCGGGCGTTCGCCCTACTTGAGGCCGATTAGTTTGAGCTATCTCTGT
>JBCCIN010000494.1:0-3269 GCA_039028235.1 Pseudomonadota bacterium | reverse complement strand
GATCCCGTACGCATCCCAGGCGAAGGCCGCGCCGCCGCGCACGCCAAGCGACAAGCGGAAGGCCTGGACCTGCACGCCAACCTTCGCCGCGAACTCGATGCGATCGCCTCAGAGCTTGGCGTCAATCAACTCTGATGGCACCTTCGCGTTCCACCAACCTGACTTGCTGGGAACCTTCATGGACTATGTGATCGCCCCCCCTCCCGCCGTCACCCTTCCAGTCAACGGTGAAGGCCGCGCCTTCCCCGTGAGGCGGGTCTATTGTGTGGGGCGGAATTATGCGGCGCATGCGATCGAGATGGGGCATGATCCGGACAAGGAGCCGCCGTTTTTCTTTCAGAAGAACCCCGACAATCTGGTGCTGGATGGCCGCTTTCCCTATCCGCCGAAGTCCGAGGACGTGCATCACGAAATCGAGGTGGTGGTGGCGCTTGGCAAGGGTGGCGTGAACATCCCGGTCGAGACGGCGCTCGACCATGTCTACGGCTACGGCCTCGCCCTTGATATGACCAGGCGGGACCTGCAGGGCGAGATGAAGAAGCTCGGCCGGCCCTGGGAGATCGGCAAGGCGTTCGAGCGGTCCTGCCCCTGCACGCCGCTGGTCAAAGCCGAGGAGATCGGCCATCCGGATAGCGGAACCATCTGGCTGGAGGTCAATGGCGAGCGTCGCCAAGAGGGCGATCTCAACCAGATGATCTGGAAGGTCCCGGAGATGATCACCTATCTCTCCGAACTCTTCACGCTAGCGCCCGGTGATCTGATCCTGTCAGGAACTCCATCGGGTGTTGCCGCAGTCCAAAGGGGCGACAAGCTCATCGGCCATGCCGACGGTATCGGCGATCTCGAGGTCACGGTGACCTAGAGCGTGCATCCCGATGGGATGTGATCGGGATACACGCTCTATCTCATTGTTTCGCCGCATTTCCTTATCGAACAGGTGGTTCCACCTGTTCGGGAAAAGCTCTAGCCGAGCCATTCCTGAGCGCCCTGCCAGAGCGCTTGTACGACCTCGCCTGCGGGAATGTTCCTAGACAATCTTGCCGATTGTCCCGCCCAGGCCTGCATGCCTTCGATAGTATTCGATTTTGCCGCCTTGGTGCGCATCGCCTGGGTCAGGGCGCGCTGGATCGGATAGGGGGCTGGCTCTGGAGCATCCTTGGCGCTGGCGGCTTCCACATAGGCCGTTCGAACGCTGCGACCCAACCGTCCGGAAAACGCGCGCGTCGCCTGTGTTCCCTCTGGCGCTGCAGCGCCGATGGCATCGGCCCAGGCCGGGGCAATCTTGGCTTCAGGTGTACGAAGAAGGCCTGTGCCGATTTGCACGGCGGAGGCGCCGAGCAGCAGCGCAGCCGCGACGCCCCGCGCATCGGCAATGCCACCGGTCGCGATGACCGGTATATCGACGGCATCGACGACCGCGGGCAAGAGCGAGAAAAGTCCGATCATGGCAGTGCCGGCTTGATCGGCACTGAAGGCACCTCGATGGCCGCCTGCTTCCATACCCTGGGCGATCAGCACATCCGCGCCAGCAGCTTCGGCTTCGCGGGCCTCGGCGAGGGTCGTCACCGTCGCGTACCATTTGATGTTTCTTTGTTTCATCCGGTCGACAAAATCTGGCGGATAAAGCCCCATGATCGACGAGATCGCCTTTGGGCTAGCAGCGAGCATGGCTTCGCACTGGGCATGAAAGTCGGGTGGGGGATGATCGGCAGCATCATCCGGCACGGCTGGACCCCAATGGGCGAGGAACGCACGAACTGCAGCCTCATGTTCTCTGTTCCGGACAGGTGCGGGATCGGGAATCCAGGTATTCAGTTGAAAGGCACCCGTCGATCCTGCACGCATCTCGCCGACCCAGTCCGCAATGGCGTCTTCATCCATCGTCAGAACGCCGCACGCTCCCATACCGCCACTATTGGCAACGGCGATTGAGAGCGACGCGGGGCACGCACCCGCCATCGGCGCCATCAAAATGGGTATCCGAATGCCGTTGTCCTCGGCAAATTTGTTCGCACGAGCCATGGTAGTGCTGCGTTTTGACATGGGCCTCACTCTGTCGGCTGGGTTGGCTGGTACCACGTCAATCTAGAGCTTTTTCCGAGCAGGTGGAAAATACCGATCGGTGAGTTTGCGACATAGGCGTACCACTCCAACCTCGTCAGGCTGGGGCGCATACCGTTGATCCTGGCGACAACGGTCCGAGTGAATGATGTGGACATTCCACCAATGACATGGCTACGCCATTCTCAGGTGGAACGCTGAAGGCCATCCAGGACCGATTTCGCATCCTTCAGGTCCGGCGTGTCGAAGCCCTCCTGAAACCAGCCGACGATCGGTTCCAGCAGAGATCGGGCATCCTCCTTTTGTCCTTCATCTGCCCATAATTGGGCAAGTGACGTAGCGGCCCGTAGCTCCCACGCCTTCGCGTCCTCATCCTGCGCCGCCTTGATGGCTTTTTGATACCAGGCCTCGACCTCGTTCATGCTGTTGCGACGGGCAAGCCAGGTCATGTTTCCCCGGGCGCGCAGCAACTCGGCCTTGCACCACTCTTCCTTGGTAGCCTCGATTTTCTCCAGGCTTTCATCAATGACGGCGAGGCCTGCATCAAGGTCACCACGCCTGCCCAAGGCCTCGCCGAGTAAGCTCATGCTGTAGGCTTGGGTGACCTCGGTTCCGTGGCGCTTTAGTTGATCGATACCCTCTTTGATAAAGGTGATGCCGCGATCGATCTGGCCTTTTTCCAGGGTAAGCCAACCCCGTTGCACGGTCCCCATGGCCGCCCAAAATGGAAATTTTTGTTCGGCGGCATAATCGAGCGTGCGTTCGTTCCAATAGATCGCTTCGTCGAACTCGCGTCGATGCTGGCGAAGCCATGCCGCCCAGGTCAGAATGTAAATCCGGCTAAACGGATGACCGAGTTCTTCGGTAAGCTGAAGCGCTCTCTCCATCCATGCCAGCGCCTGGTCAGGGTAGCCGAGATACCAGAGCACCATCGCGTTTCGACACAGGCAAACGGGGCCACCATCCTGACCATAGAGAGCCAGGTGGGCGTCATGTTGCTCGATGTCGTAGTGGTCGAACGCGAATTCGAGATGGTGGCGTGCTTGGTTGAAGGCGCCTCGCCAGGAATAGGTGACCCCGGCCGCGTAATGCGCTTCGACCGTCCAGACTTCATCGCCGCTGGCTTTGGCGAGATCGATCAACTGCTCACACATGGCAATGCCCGAGACCAATTCCGTGCGTACGGCCGAGTAGATCGAGAGGCCGAG
>JBCCIN010000493.1:0-3289 GCA_039028235.1 Pseudomonadota bacterium | reverse complement strand
TCATGTCCCAAGCGCTCGCCCTCGCCGTTATTGCCGGCATCATCAGTGGCGCTCTGGGACTGGCACCGCTTCTCGGTTCCTTCGCGCTGGTGCTTTTGAGCTACTTCGTACAGCTGCCATTGATGCTGGTCGGCCTCACCATGGGTTTGGCGGCAGCTCTGGTCGCGGCGTTTTCAGCTGTTTTGGTGAGCGGTTTCATCGCTGGTCCACTGGCAGCCTTGATCTTCGCAATCGCCTTTGCTTTGCCGGCCGTCTGGGTGGTACGTCAGGCCTTGCTCTCCCGCCAGGAGCCGGAGGCAGGCCTCATCTGGTATCCGCCGGGGCTGATTTTGGCACAGCTCGCGGTGATGGCGGTTCTGGTTCTCGCCTTTGCCTTCTTAGCGTTCACGGGGCAGCCCGGTGGTCTGGTCGGCGCGATCGAGGCCGTTCTTGCCATGGCGCTGGAGCAGCTGAGCGCGGCGACCGGCCAACCGCCGCCGGACGCGGCGCTGGTGAAGTCCAGGGCGCTGTTCGTGCCGGCGATCGTGGCCTGCTCATGGCTGGTCATGGCTGTGATCAATGCTGTGGTCGCCCAGGCGATCGCGGTGCGCACCGGCTGGAATCGCCGGCCAAGCCCGGCATTGTCGGAGCTGGATCTGCCTTTCTGGCTCTGGCCTCTCTTGGGCGTCGCCGTTCTTCTGGCCATGCTCGGGACGTCGGGGCTCGGCCTTTTCGGACGTTCGGCGCTGATCGTGTTGATCGTGCCGTTCGGTTTTCTCGGTCTGGCGGTCATTCACAAATTCGCCAATCGCTGGTCGTACAGGCAGCTTGGTCTCGCCGCAGTCTATGCGGGAATCGTCGTGTTCAACTGGCCGGTCCTGGCGGTCATCGCCCTTGGGTTGGTTGAGGATTGGGCGCATCTGCGCCGCTACATGTAGAGATATCGGAGGAACTTCCCATGCAGGTCATTCTGCTGGAGCGCATCGAGAAACTGGGCCAGATGGGTGACCTCGTCACGGTCAAGAACGGCTACGCCAGGAATTTCCTGGTGCCCCAGGGCAAGGCGATGCGGGCGACCAAGGTGAACATGACCGAATTCGAGCGCCGCAAGGTCGAACTCGAGGCAGCCAATCTGAAACGCCGCGAAGAGGCGGAGAGTGTCGCCGGCAAGGTCAATGGTAAATCGGTGATCATCATCCGCCAGGCCGGCGAGTCGGGCCAGCTCTATGGCTCGGTCAATGGTCGCGACATCGCAGACGCATTTGCCGCTGATGGGATCAACTTCGATCGCCGTCAGGTCCGTCTCGATCAGCCGATCAAGACCCTTGGTCTGCACCACGTGCGGGTTGCCCTGCATCCGGAGGTGGATGTCGAGGTCAAGGTCAACGTCGCCCGTTCCGACGAAGAGGCCGAAATTCAGGCCGATCCGGAGCGTGCCGCCGCCTACGCCGCAGCCCAGGCCGCCGAGGCCGAGGAAGCGGCAGCCGAGCTTGCGGATATGGGCGCGGAACTGCGTGAGGCCGAAGGCGAGGGTTGAGCAGGGCATCGTTTCTCGCGGTGTCTCGGTGTCGGCGGTCTCGCTGCATTGCAAAAAAACTGCTGGCTTGCTGATGGGCTCATGGTCTAAGTTGGCCCATTGGTCTGGAGTAGTTGGAAGGCCATGAGCTGTTATGGCTGAGAGAAAAAAGATGAGCGGCCTCGCCGAGGAAGGCGTTGCTGTCGTTAAGAAATATGCGAACAGGCGCTTGTACAACACGGCGTCGAGCAGTTACGTCACCCTCGACGATCTCAGCAAGATGGTGCGCGACGGCGAGAATTTCGTTGTGTACGACGCCAAGACCGGCGAAGATCTGACGCGCTCGATTCTGACGCAGATCATTTTGGAAGAAGACGGCAAGGGCCGAAATCTCCTGCCGACCAATTTTCTGCGTCAACTGATCCGCTTCTACGACGACAGCTTGCGTGCCTTCCTGCCGCGCTATCTTGAGATGAGCATGGAGAACTTCTCCAGCAACCAGGATCAGATCCGGCACTACATCGAAGGCACCTTCGGACGGTTCTTCCCGATCGGTCAGTTCGAGGATATGGCCCGCCAGAACATCGCGCTTTTTCAGCAGGCAGCGACCATGTTCAATCCAACCACCGGCAATCACGAGCCCTGCTCGCCGGCCGAGAACGGCAAAGCATCGCCCGATCACGATGACCCCGCCAAGGAAATTGAAATCCTGAACGCCAGGATCGAGTCGCTCCAGGCGGAACTCAGCAAGCTGGTTGAGTCGCAAAAAAACAAAGCCAAGCCAAAACGCTAGGTCTTCGTTGTTGGTGCCTTTGATCGGTGACGACAGCGTCCGGCACATTGACGTGCCCTGCGCATCATACCAGGACAAAGCGAATTCGATCGCAAATATGATCTGACGCGTTCTATCTGCCGTTCGCGAGCGTCCCACGTGTCACGTTTGCAGTTCTCTTGCCCCTTTGTGTGATAGCATCGGCTCGAAGAAGCCGCCGACGCTGAACCCGATCTCTCCGGTCAATCCCGCGATGTCCAAGGCTCCGTGGAACAGCGTTGTCAGTTCTCGCTGATCTTCGCTGTTCAGAGCTGTTTCGCTGCGGATCATGAGATCGAAACGCCGCTCCTGGCAAAAGGTGTCGATCTGACATCGACCAAGCTGGCTGAAGGAAACGTCGAAGATCGCTCTTTTTGCCTTGCTTTTTAAGACTTCGGCGTCGTCCATCTGCTCGTCGGAATCGATCTCATGATCCTGATAGAAAAGAGAAACGGCCTGTGTCGGATCCGATTCGAGAGGCAGCAGGAGCGTTTTCCAGCCGTCGACCAAAGGCTCCGATGCGACGCTGCCCAGTTCGCGGATCAATAGCGGGAGCCGATCATCCTGAGCCCCAATGGCTTGGTTTGCTCGAAGGGAAGACATCATGACGTCATCAGGCGCCTGCCCGCTATTGGCGGCCGAAAAGAGGCTCAAAAACCTCGATGCGAGGTGCTTGTCCGGTGCCGGAAGCCTCTTGGTGATCATCGGTTGATCGGACTCACCTGCCCGAAGACTTTGCCGGTCGATCTCGTTGAGAAGCTCGACGAGCTTGGTAAGCAGCGTTTGGGATCTTGCGATGGGACCAAGTTCGATTGACGATGGCAAAGTCGGTGTGGCCTGGGCGTAGGTTGCCTGCAAGGTTGTTCCGATTGGCAGATCGACGGCCTGTTCGATCCTCATGAACCGGCCTTCAGCCTTCAAGACGACGTTGCCGTCGTCGGTACGTCCGATCACCGTCGCCGCCATCGGCCCGGATGGCTTCG
>JBCCIN010000492.1:0-3320 GCA_039028235.1 Pseudomonadota bacterium | reverse complement strand
GTGGGGCGGCCTGCCAGGCCGGTGACTTCAAGATATTCCGTCAGATACTCATCAAGCGTGTGATGGCAGGGAACGTCATGGACTTTCCCTCCCTTCTCCAACAACCTTACCCAGAGCCGATGGTTTCTGCGCTCGACGTCCTCGACTTTGAGGGCGAGGGCGGCGCCGATCCTCGCGAAGGTGAAGGTCATCAGCGCGATCAGCGCCCGATCCCTGACCCCGGCGGGGTCTGGCCGAACTTGTCCTGACTTGTCGATCTGGGTCAGCGGAATGCTGTCGAGAAGCTGGCGCACTTCAGCGGCGGTGAGCACGTTGGTCTTACCGCGGCGTACCTGAAGAGAAGGCCCTTTGACCGAGGTGGCGGGGTTGGCGGCGAGAACACCGCCGGAGACCATCCAATCGAGGAGGCGGCGCAGGGCTGCCAGGTGCAGCTTGACCGTGGCGCGCTCATGGCTCTGTGTGAGGGCCTCGATATAGGTGGCGACATGCAGCGGGCGTAGCGCATCAAGCTGGTCGATCCCAACCTGGTCACACCAGGCGAAGAAGCGCATGGCGGCACGGTGATAGGCGCGGCGGGTGTTCGGGTTTCTGATGGTGGCGATGAAGAACTCGACAAATCTCTCGGCGGCGGCCGGGCTGGCCGAGGCGATCTGATTTGGCACAGGAAAGGCCGGCGTCGATGAGACGGGCAGGGCAGGGAAGGGGGCACGGCCATCGCGGGTGATGAGATCGCCGCTGGTCATGGTGCTCCCCGCCCATGGTAGGGATTTCTCGCGGCCTTCACCGTCCCTTTTCC
This sequence comes from Pseudomonadota bacterium, assembly GCA_039028235.1. Taxonomy (GTDB): domain Bacteria; phylum Pseudomonadota; class Alphaproteobacteria; order Geminicoccales; family Geminicoccaceae; genus JANQPX01. Next base: position 2,524 of record JBCCIN010000492.1, on the reverse strand, counting down.
TGTGATTTTCCCGAAACTACGCTGAAAATCCCCATTTTCGCTCCGTCAAGTGAATCCACTGCGGATCGCAGTAGACGATAACATCTTTTATCAGCTCTTAGCAACGGCAGGCTAAACTTGCCTGAACCTGGCCATTTCTCAGTGCAATCACTGTTGAAACTTTTCATCCATTTTGCTTTGTTCAATTAATGCTCGATCGCACCGACTCCATCCATTGGCCCGACGTCGTTCGCCCCCTGGCCAAGGCCGAACGAGCGCTCGGCCGTCTCGCCTTTGCCCTTGACGTGACTACGCTGCATCAAACCTGGCTCTGGCGCGAGCTCACCCGGACAACAGCCGCTATAACCCAGAATGGCGGCCATATCGTTGGCCAGGATCAGCTGCGACTGGCGCTGATCGGAGCGCCTGTCGATCCGAACGACAACACCAGCGGCTTGGCGGCGGCAAAGCGACTCTTCCTCACCGCGACACCGCTCTTTCGCTTGGGTCGACAAGCCGACTCGGATGAGCCGCTCTGGCCGGCATTCTGGGCTCCAGAGGTCAGTGATGCGCTGGGCGATGACGAGGCCGACGACCGACGGACGACAACCAAAGCCGACGCGCGTGAAGACACTGACGGGGCAGGGGAGTTGGCGTGGCCCCTTCGAGGGGAGTGCGCCCAGCTATTGCAGGCGGCGCGCGAGATCGCCGGCTTCGCCGATGACGGCCGACGGCCGGCGCTGATCAATCTGCTGGTCGATCTTCGCCGGCATGCAGCGGCGCGGCGTGTGCGGCCATCCTTGATGCGGCTCACCCTGCCGCTCGCCCTGGCGCGGGCGGGGGTGGTACCAAGGGCGGCGCCGGGCTTGCTCGGCGGCCGTCGATTGCCACTCGGGATGAGTCGAGCCGCGGCCGATCCGGCGCCTCTAACCCGTTGGCTTGCCCGAGGCCTCGGCGAGCTGGCCGAGGAGGCGCATCAATCCCGCGGACGCCTCACGGAGCTCGAGCGGCAGAATCAGGCGTGGCGTCAAGCTCTGGTCAAGGAGGGTCTTCGCCGACATGCGATGGCGCCGAAAGTGCTCGACCTTCTGACGGCGACGCCGGTTTTGAGCATTGGTCTGGTCGCAAACCACCTGGCTTGCAGCACGGTGGCGGCTGGCAGGATCCTCGAGCGGCTGATGGATCTCGGTATTGTGCTGGCGGCCACGTCGCGATCACGTCACAAGGTCTTTATCGCCGGCGATCTGGCCCATCGGCGCCAGGCTGAGCCCGGCGAGGGCGAGCCCATTGCCCTGAGCGCGTCGACGCCCGTCGTCGACATTGACAGGGTCGGCGCGACGTTGGACGGGTTGTTTGCCGAACTGGAACGCCTGAATGAGCGGGCCGAGGATCGGGTGAGGCAAGAAAGGTAGAAAGCCGATCCGAAGACCTCCGAGGCTTCTAGAGCGATTTCCGATCATTCGCGGTCATATCCAGCAGCAGCAAAGTAGTTTTCGCATTCTGTTGGTGTGAATAATTCGATGGCTTCGGCGATAGCGTTCCAAAGATCTTCGACGGTTCGTGCGGCCGTCTTTTTGAGGAAGGCTTTGAACTTGGCGAAGGCCATTTCGATCGGATTGAAGTCCGGGCTATACGGCGGCAGAAAGCGAAGCTCTGCGCCAGTTCTTTCGATCGCTTGTTGAATGGCAACCGGCTTGTGAGCGGGCAGATTGTCCATCACTACGATATCACCGGGTGAGAGGGTGGGGGCGAGGACCTGCTCGACATAGGCAAGAAAGGCGGCACCGTGCATGGCGCCATCAAGAACCATCGGAGCCATCATGCCCTCCAGCCGAAGCGCGCCGACGAAGGTTGTCGTTTTCCAATGGCCGTGCGGAACGGACGCCCGGCAACGTTCACCACGCAGCGCTCGCCCATAGCGCCTGGCCATATTGGTCGACGCTCCTGTCTCATCGATGAACACCAGCCGTTCGGGCTCAAGATCGATCTGAGCGTCAAACTAGGCCTGTCGTCGGCGAAGAATGTCAGGCCGCTGTTGTTCGGCGGCGTGCGCGGTTTTTTTTAAACGTCATGTCGTGGCGATCGAGCAGACGCCAGATGGTGCTCGGCGCCACCTTCAGGCCATGGGTTTGCCGAACATAATCGACCAACTCGGCGAGTGTCATATCGGTGTCTTTGGCCAGGGTCACGATCTCATCGGCGTGAGTTTCAAGGTGATGGGAGCGATAGTCGCCGCCTCGCACCTGCGGCCGAACACTGCCGGTACGCCGCTTCTGATCCACCCATTTGATCGCCGTCGACGGCGCAAAGCTGAAAAGCCTCGCTGCCGATCGTCGCGACATCCCGCCCTCGACAGCCGATATCAGCCGTTCGCGCAAATCCATCGATAGAGATTTCGCCATGAAGGCTGGCCTCCTTCACCAGCCCACATCTTGATGATGTGGACGCCCCTGCCACCGCTGCCGGAGCCGGATACTCTGGCTACCGAACATCGAAGGCAGAATGCGGAGCGTTTGCAATGAACATCAAAACGATTGGGCTGGAT
>JBCCIN010000491.1:0-3320 GCA_039028235.1 Pseudomonadota bacterium | reverse complement strand
GGCATGGAGGCGCGGCGCTTCGGCCCGAACCAGGAGCGCGTGGCGCTTCACTACGGGTCGCAGAAGATCAATCTCCATGAACTCGGCAAAGAATTCGAGCCCAAGGCCGACCTCCCCACACCAGGCTCCGCCGACCTCTGCTTCCTGACGGACGAGCCTGTTACTGAGCTGAAGACCCAACTCGAGACGGCCGGACTCGCTGTCATCGAAGGCCCGGTCCCCCGAACCGGCGCCACCGGTCCGATCCTTTCCCTCTACCTCCGCGATCCCGACGGCAATCTGATCGAGATTGCCAACGAGGTTGGTACGGACTGAACCGATACTCAACTGACGACGGTTTGACTCGGTCTATGGCCGGATTCTGCTCAACTCTGGACGCTTCGGCGATTCGGGCTTCGTCTCAAGTTGACCCGTTTCGGCCCCTAGCGCTCTTTTGGAAGAGAGGTCGGTGACAGGTGTTCCTAACAAGAAAGCCAAGGACTAACCTTACTCCGAAGAGTACAGGCTTGAACCGAGCGCAGCTTAATCGAGCAGCGGACCAGCGGCATGATATCGAATGCAAGCCTCCCGAAGATCAGCCTTCATTTCCTGAGTGCTCGTGGTCAGCTCGATCGCTATGAGAAGCGGGTCCGCGAAACGGTCTCAAATGTCGTAAAAGCTACGACTGCCCTCGAAAAACTCGGCCCATTGGACATCATCGTCCAGGAAGGCCGCTGGGTCATTCCGCAGATCGGACACACCGGCTACACACCCAAGGCCGATGCCATTTTCTTGACGCTCGATACTAAGAGCGAAGCTTTAGAGGCTAATCTTGGTCTGCCAATGGAGCGGGTGCTCGCACATGAATTTCATCACGCTAGACGTTGGGATACCGTCGGATGCGGAAAAACGCTTGGCGAACAGCTTATAACGGAAGGGCTGGCCGGACGATTCGTTGAAGAGATTTACGACAATCCACCTGAGCCTTGGGAGAGCGCGGTTAGCCTGGAAAAGCTGCGACCTCACCTCGGTGCAGCGGCACAGGAATGGGATTCCGAAAACTACGATCACATGCGGTGGTTTTTTGGCGAAGGTGATCTTCCGCACTGGATCGGCTATTCACTCGGTTATCAGCTCGTCGGCAAATATCTTGAAGTCAACTCGGATTCTCGACCTTCCATGTTGGCGGCAGCGCCTGCAGCGAGTTTTCGGACGATGCTTGATTGCCTTGCAAAGGAATGATGTCCTTTTGGCGGCTCCTGGCACCAAGCCCGAACGAGTGCAATGACCGCTTCTCGCCTCGAAGCCGTCCAATAGTTCTTGGTTGCTCAGGTTGATCGAACTGTTCCTGCGGCAAAGAAAAACCAGGCCGCATACCCTCCCAAACCGGGCGGGCTCAGCTCCATCGCCCCCCAGTCAACGCCGAGGGCCGCGCCCTCAGGGGACGAATTGTTCGTTGAGGATGCGTTCTTCGAGGTCGTGTTCGGGGTCGAAGAGGAGGGTTAGGCATTTGCTGTGGTCTTCCCAGACTTCGACGTCGACCACGTCGCGGATTTCGGTGTAGTCGGCGACGGCGCTGACCGGGCGTTTTTTGGGGGACAGCACCTCGAAGCGGAACTGGCTGCTGTTGGGGAGAAGAGCGCCGCGCCAGCGTCTTGGGCGAAAGGCGTTGATCGGGGTGAGGGCGAGGAGCTTGGAGCCGGTCGGCAGGATCGGGCCGTGGGCGGAGAGGTTGTAGGCGGTGCTGCCGGCAGGCGTGGCGACCATGACGCCGTCGCAGACCAGTTCCGGCATGCGCACGACACCGTCGATGGAGATCCGGATCTTGGCGGCCTGGCGGGTTTCGCGGAAGAGCGAGACCTCGTTGATCGCGATGCTGTCCTCGGTCGAGCCGTCCCGCCGGATCGAGCGCATGCGAAGGGGGTGGAGGCCGACGGCGGCGGCCTGGTCCAGGCGTTCATGCAGGCGTTCGCTTCGAAATTCGTTCAGGAGGAAGCCGACGGTGCCGAGGTTCATGCCGTAGATCGGGACGGGGCGCTCCATGGTGGCGTGCAGGGTTTCGAGCATGAAGCCGTCGCCGCCGAGGGCCACGAGGAGGTCGGCCTCGTCGTCGCTGGCGTCGCCGTAGAGGGCGCGAAGCTCGTCGAGGGCGGTTTTCGCCTCGTCGCTGTCGGCGGCGCGAAAGCCGATCCGCATGTCGGCGGCCTCGGTTTCCAACTCGTCCGGAAGCGCATCGTTCAAGGTCGCAGATCTCCGCGTCGATTGCCTATTCTCGTCGCTATAGTCGGCAGTACCTTGATGCGAGGACTCCTTGATCGTCAAGGAATTGAGGACTCCCGCGACAGTCCAGTCATTCACAGGGGCCGCTTCGGCGCCTACATTAGAACCATTGCAACCGTGGAGCCGTATAGAGGGATGGCGCCTCAGGAGCTTGCGGGGGCGACGAGGAGAGGTGTTGGGAGCGAGGGAGTGCTTCGGCCTATGATGATCGACCCTTTCGATCGGATCGTGGACTACATCCGCATTTCGGTGACGGATCGCTGCGATTTCCGCTGTGTCTACTGCATGGCGGAGAACATGACGTTCCTGCCGAAGAAGGATCTCCTGACGCTGGAGGAGCTGGACCGCCTCGCCTCGACCTTCATCGAGCTTGGCGTGAAGAAAATCCGGCTGACCGGCGGCGAGCCGCTGGTGCGGCGGGACATCATGACGCTGTTTCGCTCGCTCGGTGGACAGCTCAAGGAAAAGGGCGGCGGCAACCTCGAGGAGCTGACGGTCACCACCAATGGCAGCCAGCTCGAGCGGTTTGCGGACGAGCTTTTGGACGCCGGCGTTCGGCGCATCAACGTCTCGGTCGACACGCTGGAGAAGGAAAAATTCGAGCGAATTACGCGCTGGGGCAAGTATGACAAGGTCATGGCCGGCATTCAGGCGGCCAAGGCGGCGGGTCTCAAGATCAAGATCAACGCGGTCGCGCTCAAGGGCGTGAACGACGTCGAGTTCGATCACATGATCGGCTGGTGCGGCGAGCAGGGCTTCGATCTGACGCTGATCGAGACCATGCCGCTCGGCGAGATCGATGAGGACCGGACGGACCAGTATCTGCCGCTTTCCAAGGTGCGCGCGGATCTGGAGAGCCGCTGGACGCTGACCGATCTGCCCGATCGCACGGGCGGCCCGGCGCGCTATGTGAAGATCGAGGAGACCGGTGGCCGACTCGGCTTCATCACCCCGCTCACCCACAATTTCTGCGAAAGCTGCAACCGGGTACGCATCACCTGCACCGGCCGCATGTATATGTGCCTCGGCCAGGACGACGAGGCCGATCTCTGCACGCCGCT
>JBCCIN010000490.1:0-3322 GCA_039028235.1 Pseudomonadota bacterium | reverse complement strand
CATCATTTCCCGCCTTGCCAGCAGATCACGGCCTTTTTCCACCGCCCTTTCGATGAAGGCTGCCGCACGCCGCAGCCCATCCAGCGCGATGCCGTCTGCCGGCGGGTTGTAGGCAGTGGCAATATAGGTCTCGATACAATGGGTTAGAGCGTCCATTCCGGTCGCGGCGGTGAGCAATGGTGGAAGGTCGAGGGTCAGCGTCGGGTCACAGATGGCGACCTTGGGAATGAGATAGGGACTGAGTAGACCGAGCTTGCGGCCGTCATCCAACGTAATGATGGCGCCTCGGCCAACCTCCGAACCGGTACCCGCCGTGGTCGGCACGGCGATCAGCGGTGGCAGCCGATCCTTGATTCGCGCGATGCCGCCTTCAATCGCGGCATAGTCTGCGAGCGGCCCGTCATGGCTGACCAGAATGCCGACCGCTTTGGCAAGGTCGATCGGTGATCCGCCACCGAAACCGATCAGCCCGTCACAAGCCTCCGCCCGATAGAGTTGGGCCGCACGCTTAACAGCTTGTTCGGTAGGATTGGATGGCGTCTGGTCGAACAGAACCGGCTGAACTTTTTGCGGTAGTGCCGCTTCGGCTCGCTCGACGAGGCCTGCTGCGACAAGGCCTTCGTCGGTGACGAGAAGAGGCCGAACCATGCCCAGGCCTTCGACCTCGGCACGAAGCGCGTCCTCAAGGACGCCATCGGCAAAGTGGATGCGAGTCAGATAGTTGATCAGCGCCATGCCGACCCTTCAGGCTGGAGGGCGGGTAACCGGTTCTCGATCAGGAAATTGGACCGGGCAGATCACTGATGGACCCGCCCGGTCCGCGGGATGGCCTATTCGAAGACCTTGCACTCCGGCACATCACGCGCCGGAAGGCCGATGGTCGCGAACTTCTCAGGGTCCATACCGAGCGTCTGATTGACGCCCTCGACCACCTTCACGACCTGGGAGACGAGATTGCCGTCTGCATCCTCGACCACCTCGGTCACGAAGTTGGTGCCGATCGCCTGGCGGTTCTCGTCGAGCGTGATCTTACCGTTAGGCGCATCCAGCTCCATGTTGGTCAGCACGTCGCGCAGCTGATCATGGCCACCGGAAAGATCGCCGCCGATCTCGTCGAGCGCGTTGAAAACGGCGCTGGCGGCATTGTAGTAGCTGGTGGCGAGCAGTGATGGGCCGGGGAAGCGCTCTTCCGGCGGGAAGGCATCCTGATAGGCCTTGACGAAGCCCTGCCAGCCCTCGTCCTCCCACGTATCGCCCTGGCCACTGGCGGCGACCGTGCCGATCAGTGCTTCCTTGGCACCGCCCTTGGAAGAGAGCACCGTCTGGTCGACCATGATGCTGCCGCCGATGAGTGCTGCTTCACCGCCGGCCTGCTGATACTGATTGAGGAAGTTGACCGCATCGCCGCCGCCGAGGCCGAGATAGATGGCGTCGACATCATCCGGAAGTGCTGCGATCACGGAGGCGAAGTCCTTGGTGCCGAGTGGCACCCAGAAGCGCTCGGTGATCTCACCGCCGAGGCCGCAAAACTCAAGTGCCAGCCCGAACACCTGCGTATAGATGAAGGAGTAGTCCTCGCCGATCGTAGCAATCGTGCGGTAGCCCTTTTCATTGTAGATGTAGTCGCCGAGTCCGGCTTGCCACTGCGCGCCATCCAGGTTGAAGCGGAAGAAGTTCTCCGATGGATTGACGTACGTGGTTTCCTGGGCGCCGGAGGACGCATTAACGAAGGTCATGTCCGGCTGGGTCTTCGCATAGTCGCGAATGGCGATGCCCTCTGAGCCGGACAGTGGGGCGATCAGCACGTCGACCTCGTCCTGCTCCACCAGCTTGCGAGCAGCACGTACCGCACTGTCCGGGCTGGCATCTGTGGAGCCGACGATCACCTCGATCTCCTTACCGCCAGCCTTGCCGTCGCGCTCCTGGAGCGCCACGTTGAAGCCGCGCATACCGTCCTCGCCGAGGACGGTATAGGTGCCTTCAAGCGTTGCGGTGACCCCGATCTTGAGCTTGCCGTGCCCGTCGGCTTGGGCGCCAGCCGCCAAGGTCATCAAGGCAACGGAAGCACAAGCGAGTAGTTTCGCTTTCATCAAGAACCTCCCCTAAATCGCCATCGTCACATGTTCCGTTTGCGCCGACGACGTTGTGGACTTTCATTTGAGCGCAGCCTTGCCACGCAACCTGTCGCACTCCTCGAGAGCGCGCCAAACTGAGATCGAGACTAGGCATCAACGACAGGCCCGCATTTCCTCTCCGTCATCGTGCATGACGCAGAGTCTCTTTTTCTCGGAGACGGCGATCCGACGCCGCTGTCGATTTTCGACGTCGCTTCGGGAATTGAAATGCACTCGCAGGCGAAACGACAGAAACGGCGCTGCTATCGCTTCAGCCGTCAAAAGTGATTGATTGATTCTACACAAAAAAGCTAGGTTGCGGCCGATTTGGGGTAACCATTGCAGTGCTGAACTATGACGATTTTCATCAGCTACGCTCATGCCGACGAATCCTGGGTTCATAGCCGTCTGATCCCGGTCCTCGATGCTGCCGGCGGCAAAGTCTTGGTCGACAAGGAGCGCTTCAAACCCGGCCGCAAGCTTATTGACGAGATGAACGGCACCCAGGGCATGGCGAGCCGGCACCTTTTGGTGCTGACCAAGGCTTTCCACAAGAGTGACTACTGCAAGCATGAATTGAAGCGGGCGATCGAGGACGATCCCGACTTCAAGGATGGCAAGGTGCTGCCGGTCAAACGCGACGACGCGCCCATGCCGGCGAAGCTCAAAGGGCGCGCGATCCTCGGCGACTCGACGCTGTATGTCGATCTGCAGGATGACAGCGATGCGGATCAATGGAGCAAGCTGATCGAAAATGCCGGCCGAAGGCTCGTCCTGTCAGGCACCGACGCGCCCACCTGGCTGACCGCGCTCGACCGGGCGCAGACCCATCTCGAACGGGGCGAAAGCGTCAATCTGGTGGTCAAGAACCAGGACGTGAACTGGCGCCGCTGGCTGGATCAGCTGATCGAGACCCGCTTCGAAGACATCGCCGCCGTCGATCTCGAAGATCCGCGCACCGTGCCGCGCGACGGGCTGATCGGCGAAATCCTGAAGGCCACCGGCCGAAGCAACGCTGACGTCCCGCTGCCGCCCAACGACCTTCCGCTGCTCGCCGATGCCTTCGAGCATGGCGACCGTTGCCATCTTGCACTCAAGCATTTCGACAGCGTGATGCACCGCGACCACTACGGCGTCGACTTCTTCGGATCGATGCGCTGGCTGGTGATGGAAAAACGAAAGCTCGTCCTCCTCGTCCACAGCGACGT
>JBCCIN010000489.1:0-3353 GCA_039028235.1 Pseudomonadota bacterium | reverse complement strand
GCCGTCGGGAGGCCGGCGGCCTCAAGCTGGACTTTGGCGTCGAGCGCAACGTGCACTTCGGAGCCGGTGGCGAGGATGGTGAAGGCACGCGGCCCGCTCGGCTCCGCAAGTACATAGGCACCACGCTCGGAGCGGTTCTCCTCGCTATGGGCCGTGCGCACCGCCGGCAGGGTCTGACGGCTGAGCGCAAGAACAGTCGGGCCGTCGCGGCGGGTCAACGCAAGCGCCCAGCACTCCGCCGTCTCGACCGCATCGGCGGGCCGCATGACATCGAGATTGGGGATCGCACGCAGGCTCGCCAGATGCTCGATCGGCTGATGGGTAGGACCATCTTCACCGAGGCCGATGCTATCATGGGTGAGCACATAGATAACGCGAAGGCCCATGAGCGCGGAAAGTCGGATCGCGTTTCGGGCGTAGTCGCTGAACACCAGGAAGGTGCCGCCATAGGGGACGAGCCCCTTGTGCAGCGCGATGCCGTTCATGATGGCGGCCATGGCGTGCTCGCGCACACCGTAGTGGATGTAGCGGCCATCGAAGTGGTCGGCGGCGATCGGCTCGGTTGCGACCGTCTTGGTGTTGTTGGAGCCGGTGAGATCGGCGGAGCCGCCGATGATATTGGTCGCAGCCTGCGTCAGCACTTCAAGTGCTGCCTGGCTCGCCTTGCGGCTGGCCATGGCCGGTTTCTCATCGACCAGCTTTCGGCAATGGTCGGCAAGTGCCGCCCGCCAGCTGTCGCAAAGCCCTCCCGCCTGCGAGCGCCCGAACTTCGCTCGGGTGGCGACGTCCAGCTCCATGACGCGGGCTTCCCAGGCCTCCCGGACGGCGCGGCCGCGATGGCCGGCCGCCTCGAAAGCCTGCCTGATCTCGTCGGGGATGACGAAGGGCGGATGCGTCCAGCCAAGCGCATCGCGGGTTGCCGCGATTTCGTCGGCGCCGAGCGGTACGCTGTGGGCCGAAGCCGTGCCCTGCGCATTCGGCGCGCCGAAACCGATCGCGGTCCTGCAGGCGATCAGAGACGGACGCGAGTTCCTCCGCGCATTTCTGATGGCGTTGGCGATCGCTTCCGGATCATGGCCATCGATCCGGCAGACGTCCCATTCATAGGATTCGAAGCGCTTCAGCACATCATCGGAGCACGCGAGATCGGTGACGCCTTCAATTGAAATCTCGTTGTCTTCGTAGAAGACGACCAGCCTGCCGAGCTTGAGATGACCCGCAAGCGATGCGGCCTCGTGGCTGATCCCCTCCATCAGGCAACCATCGCCAGCCATCACATAGGTGTAATGGTCGACCAGCACCTCGCCATGCTGCTCGGCGAGAATACGCTCGGCAAGCGCCATGCCGACGGCGTTGGCGAGGCCCTGCCCGAGCGGACCGGTGGTGGTTTCGATGCCGGCGGCTTGACCATATTCGGGGTGTCCCGCGGTCAACGAGCCCAGCTGGCGAAAGCGCTTCAGCTGCTCGATCGTCATGTCCTTATAGCCGCTCAGATGCAGCAGCGCGTAAAGCAGCATCGAGCCATGCCCTGCGGACAATACGAAGCGATCCCGGTCGGCCCAGTCCGGCTTGGTCGGATCAAAGGTCAGAAACTGGCTCCAGAGAACCGTGGCGACATCGGCCATGCCCATGGGCATGCCGGGATGGCCGGACTTCGCCATCTCGACCGCGTCCATCGCGAGCGCTCTGATCGCGTTCGCCATGTCAGCGTGGGTGACGCTGCCGGTGTCGTCGGCTTGGCTCAGGTCCATGGGAAGGCCTGTATCCATCGGAAAATCTCCTCGTTCAGGATGATCGCTGTCTGCGCTCTTTGAGCTGCATGATCATCGGCGTCAGGATGAGCTGCATCGCGAGATCCAGCTTGCCGCCTGGAATCACGATCGAGTTGGCGCGGGACATGAAGCTGTCGTGCAGCATCGAGGTCAGATAGGAGAAATCGATACCGCGCGGATTGCGGAAGCGGATGACCACCATCGATTCGTCGGCCGTCGGAATCCAGCGCGCGATGAAGGGGTTCGACGTATCGACCACCGGCACGCGCTGGAAGTTGATGTCGGTCTCGGTGAACTGCGGGCAAATCACCTTGATGTAGTCCGGCATGCGCCGAAGGATGGTATCGGTGATCGCCTCTTCCGAATGGCCGCGTTTCGCCCGATCGCGGTGCATCTTCTGGATCCATTCGAGATTGATCACCGGCACGACGCCGATCTTGAGATCGGCATGCTGGGCGACGTCCACTCTGTCCGTCACGACGGCGCCGTGAAGGCCTTCGTAGAACAGGAGATCGGTGTTCTCAGGCAGAGGCTCCCACTCGGTGAAGGAGCCGGAGGAGACGCCGAAACGCGCCGCCTGCTCGTCGTCATGCACATAATGCCGAGTCTTGCCCGTACCGTTCTCGCCGTAGTCTTTGAACACCGCCTCCAGTTCGTCGAGGATGTTCGCCTCGACGCTGAAATGGCTGAAATGATCGTTGCCATCGCTCGCGGCCCGGGCGATCGCGTCCAGCATGTCGGCGCGGTTGTAGCGGTGAAACGCATCACCTTCGATGGTCGCAGCGTCGATCTTCTCGCGCCGGAAGATCTGATCGAAGGTGTGCTTGACCGTGCTGGTGCCAGCCCCTGAAGAGCCTGTGACCGAGATGATGGGGTGGCGTCTGGACATCGCGTTCCCTCCTAGTGCCGGAAGAGGCCGCGATGGCCAAAAAGCGGCGAGCGCTCACCGAGTGACAGTGTGCCGTCGTGGAAATTTCTCACCCGCTCGACCTTGTCACGCGAGCCGAACATCAACGGCACGCGCTGTTCAGACTTGTGCGGCTGGATGTCGAGAATGCGATCCTCACCGTCGGTGGCGAGCCCACCAGCCTGCTCGAAGATCATGGCAAGGGGGTTGGCTTCGTGGATCAGCCGATGCCGTCCCTTTTCGTAGCCCTCGCGCCGATCGCCCGGGTACAGAAAGATCCCGCCGCGAACCAGGATGCGGTAGGCCTCGGCAACCAGCGAGCCGGTCCAGTGGGTGGTGAAATTCCTGCCCCGCGGCCCATCGGCGCCATCGACATTTTCGTCGATGTAGGCCTGTATCGGCTTATCCCAATGGCGATAGTTCGAGGCGTCGATCGCATACTCATCGCCGTCGGCAGCGATTTCGACGGCTGACCTGATGCACAGATAGCTGCGGTCCTGCCGGTCCAGCTTGTAGATGTCGGTGCCGTCTCCGAGCGTCAGTACGAGGCAGGTCTGCGGGCCGTAGATCACGAAGCCGGCAGCGATCAGGCGATGGCCCGGCTGGAGCAATGTCTGCTCGAGATCGGCCATCATCGGCAAAATGGCGAAAATCGTGCCGGCCGGTATGTTGGT
>JBCCIN010000488.1:0-3374 GCA_039028235.1 Pseudomonadota bacterium | reverse complement strand
TGTGTCATAATGGGCGGCGCCGATGCGCAGGACGACACGCTCGCCTTCGCGCTCCGGCTGGTGGGCAAAGCGGCGCCCGTACCAGGCACTGCCCTCGTAGTGAAAGAATTCCGGACGGGTGAGGTTCCAGCAGGACGGCAGCTCGATCGTCTCACTGCTTTCGACGTCATAGTCCCAAGGCGCCGTTCGTCCCTCGATCGGCAGATGGCAGTCCCGGTACCAATGCTGACGAAGGGCGGTGTCATGGGGGTCGAGGGTGAAGGACCAGCGGCCATTCAGCGACCGTGTGGCCCTGCCGCGCGTGTGCAGCATGCCGCGATGATCGAGATTGCGGCGATCGAACGGCTTTCCGTAATCCTCGTCATGCAGGAGAGCAATGGCGTTGCTGGCTTCGGTCATCGGTCCACCGCAGGGCTGCCGGCCGCCGGGAAGGCGGCACCAAAGCCAGCTTTGTACCTGAACGGTACTGTGGATCAAAGCCGAAGCGGGGCATCCCCTGCTGGCTTTCGGCCTTGTCATTCCTACATCTTGGGAGGAAGGGAACAGTAGGGATGCCGATGACTGCACGACTTCGGCTTTATGGGACACTTGCCTTCATCGTCCTCGCTGCAACCCCGCTCGCCGCCTGTCAGCAATACTGGCGTGAGAGCGGCATCTGGGACATCGGCGAGCATCAGGGGCTGCTGCTCGATGTCAGCAATTACTATCACCGCCATGCGATGGAAGAGAACGGCCGTTGCAAGTCTCCCTACATCGACGCGGTGACCCATGCCGCCGCGAGCGAGCCCGAAGACGGGGTGTTCGAGGTGCATCTTCGCTACTACTACCGCGATTTTCTGAATGACGGAGACGATGATTGCGATCCGAAGAGACGGCCTCTGCGCTGCACGATCATGCGCGAATGCCACGGCTTTTCGGGGCGCGATTTCCTGGTCACCAAGACTGAAGCCGGCGATTTCGACATCATCGACATGAACGGCCTGAGGAATAACCGCCGATAGAAGCAGGGCGCCTTAAAGGGATGCTTGCAGAAAGCCGCCCGCTACTGCAGAACCAACTCGTCGAGGCCACGCCAGGCAAACCCAGAGGAGATCCTGCGATCGAGCCCTATCAACGAACGACCAGGCCGTCCCCGCCCATCGTCAATCTGCCGCCGCTCACGCTCGGACTGATCATCGCGATGATCGGCATCTTCGGGCTGACCACGCTCGCCCCTGGCTATCTCGGACAGTGGCTGATCGTGCATTTCGCCTTCATTCCTGCGGCCTGGTTTACGGACATCTGGCCCGCCTGGTCGCTGATCGCCGCCCCCTTGACCTATGCCTTCCTGCATGGCGGCCTGCTGCATCTGGCGATGAATGGCGTCATGCTTGCAGTGATGGGACAGGTGCTCGAGCGAAAGCTAGGCGCGCTCAGCTTCTTCTCGGTGTTCGCGGCCGGCGCCATCGGCGGCGCGTTCGTGCACGCACTGATCGGCGGCGCCCCCGAGGTGCCGCTGGTGGGTGCGTCCGCGGGCGTCGGCGCTCTCTATGGTTCCGGCCTGGTTCTGCACGGCCGCGGCATCTCACTCGGGCCGAACACCCAGATCCTGATGGCGCTGACCGCCTTTTTCATCATCACCAATCTGCTCGGCATGGTCATGCCGCTTTTCGGCAGCATTGCCTATGTCGCCCATCTTGGCGGCTTCGTGACCGGCATTCTGGTCACCGCGTGGCTGGTGAGGCCGGGCGTGCGACTGTCTTGACCGGCCATGGCGAAGAAAACCAGGAAGAATGGCGGCAGCACGCCGGCCACCAAAGCGATCGAACGTCTTGGCGTCGACGCCGCGTTGCACAGCTATGACTTCGATCCCGGCGATCTCGGCATCGGCGAGCAGGCGGCGGCAGCGCTCGGCATTACGCCGGCGCGCATCTTCAAGACCCTGATGGTGATGATCGACGGCAAGCGTGCCGCGATCGCGCTCACCCCTGTGGCTGCCGAAACGCGCCTGAAGGTGCTGGCCGCAGCCCTCGGCGGCAAGCGCGCGACCATGGCGGACCTGGTCGAGGCCGAGCGCCTCTCCGGCTATGTCAAAGGCGGGATCAGCCCTTTCGGGCAACGCCAGATGCTCGATGTGGTGATCGACCGCTCGGTCCTCGACCATGAGACGGTCTTCGTCAATGGCGGGCGCCGCGGCCTGCAGATCGAGCTTGCACCCAAGGATCTGATCGAGGGGCTAAAAGCATCCCTTGCCGATCTGGCACGCTGAGGGCGCGCCTCCCAATCAGGCGGTAAGGCTCAGGCTGATCCGGCCGAAGGGGCCGAAATCCGCCTCTGCGCGCTGTCCTGGTGCGATCGCGACGACGCCTGCACAAGTGCCGGTGCTGATCCAGTCGCCGGCCGATAGGCCTTCGCCCCTGGAAGCGAGATCGTTCACCAGCCAGAGCAGCGAATTCAGCGGATTGCCCATGACATTGGCGCCGGAGCCTGTCGCAACCTCCTCGCCATCGACGGAAGCGCGAACTTGGATCGCCGACAGATCCTGCGCCTGCCAGTCCTGAACACCCTCGCCTGCTGTGAAGCCGACATTGGCACCGAAATCGGTGGTCACGATGATCGCGTTCTTGAAGAGCTCGGTCGGCAGGCGAAGGCCGATAATCTCGAAGGCGGGGTGCACGGTGACGACCGCCTGCCGCACCTCGTCTATTCCGTAGGCCTCGTCCCGCGCCGGCAGATCTTCTCCCAGCCGAAGCGCGAATTCCGGCTCAAGGCCGATCAGGCCGTAGCCGGGCATGGCGAACGTGACGCCGGACTCATGACAGTCGGCAGCGAACAACGGTGCCTGGAAGGGATGGTCGGTCTTGAGTATGGCTCGGGCTTCGGGGCTGGTGGCGCCGACCTTGTAGCCCACCCGCTTTTCGCCATAGGCGCTGATCGCCGCCCGCTGGATGGCATAGGCCGAAGCCTCGTCCTCCGGCAGGCCGCCAGGCAGCTCATCCAGATTGCGTCGTTCCCGCCTCGCCTCGGCGAGCGCCCTGCCCGCCGCTTGAATATCGACCATCATCACCTCTGTGCTTTGGTTTGCCGGCCGATGGTAGACGTGTCGATGCCAGCGGCTCAAGACCGTCCAAACAGATAAGCCAGGCGTCGATGATAGTTAAGGCTTGGTCTGATGCATCAGGAGATCGCCCTTCGGATCGACCAGCATGACGCCTGCCGGCGCACCGTCGGCCTTGGCGCTGGACCAACGGTCCACCAGAGTGTTGAGATAGCTGGTCTGGCCGATCTTCGGCACCTCGAACCAGTCCTCGGTGGTCTTGACCTGGACCACACCACCGCCGATCGGCTCGATCTCGGAAAACAGCTTGATTCCGGCGACACTCCAGGCCCGGCTG
>JBCCIN010000487.1:0-1569 GCA_039028235.1 Pseudomonadota bacterium | reverse complement strand
GCGCTGATCGAGGACAAACGATGAGGGGAGAGGAAGGCGATGAACTTGCCCGTTGACGATATTTTGGTGCATTTAAACGAAGGACTCGGTCAGTCGGTCGAGCGCCTGTCCCAGCTTCTGCGTATCCCCAGCATCGGCACCGATCGCGCCTATCAGGCCCAGACGTTGGAAGCAGCGAATTGGCTGGTGCGCGAGCTGTCAGAGATCGGTTTCGAGGCGGGATTGCGCGAGACCCCGGGGCAGCCCGCGGTGGTCGCCCATCATCCGGGGCCTGAGGGTGCGCCGCATATCCTCTATTACGGCCACTATGACGTGCAGCCGGCGGAACCGCTCGATCTCTGGGGCAGCCCACCGTTCGAGCCGGCAATCGTCGATGGGCCGGCTGGCAAGCGGATCGTGGCGCGCGGTGCGGTCGACAACAAAGGGCAGTTGATGATGTTCGTCGAGGCGTTCCGTGCCTGGAAGGCCGTGCATGGCGCGCTGCCAGTCGGCGTAACGGTTTTCCTGGAGGGCGAGGAAGAGTCGGGCAGCCCGTCGCTCGACGGCTTTCTCGAGGCGCATAAGCACGAGCTTCAGGCGGATGTCTGCGTCGTCTCCGACACCAATATGTGGGACATCGACACGCCAGCGCTCGGCATCATGCTGCGCGGCCTCCTCTATCTGGAGCTAACCCTGCATGGCCCGAGCCAGGATCTGCATTCCGGTCTCTATGGTGGTGCGGTGCCCAATCCGCTGAACATTTTGACGCGCATTCTCGGCGATTTGCATGATGAGCAGGGCAGGGTGCAGATCCCCGGCTTTTATGACGAATTGGAGGATCTCGGCGAGCTCGAACGGGACTGGCAGGCGCTCGATTTCGACGAAGCGTCCTTTCTCGGTCACGCCGGTCTCTCCCGCTCGGCCGGCGAGGCGGGTTTCAGCACAATCGCGCGCATCTGGTCACGTCCGACCTGCGATCTGAACGGTATTTGGGGCGGTTATGCCGGCGCCGGCGCCAAGACCGTGATCCCCGCGAAGGCGTCCGCCAAGCTCAGCTGCAGGCTCGTCCCAGGCCAGGATGCCGGCAGGATCAAGGAGGGCTTCCGCACATTCCTCGATGCGCGGATGCCCGAAGATTGCCGCTACGAGCTGGAGGAGTTGGGGGCAGGCCCAGCGATCAAAACCTCAACAAATTCGCCATTTCTGAACGCCGCCGAAGCCGCACTCAGCGACATTTTCGGCCGTGCTCCAATCCTCGTCGGCATGGGCGGATCGATCCCCGCGGTCGGCGCGATCAAACAGCATCTCGGCATCGAATCGATCCTCATGGGCTTCGGCCTCGATGACGACCGCGTCCACGCCCCCAACGAAAAGTTCGAACTCCGATGCTTCCTCAACGGCATAAGGTCCCATGCGGCGCTCTTAGGGCGACTGGGAAAGCTATAACCATAGCGTTTTCCGGCTGCTGAGAAGCGGAGGGAAATTTCGATGCATCGCTAACGAAAAATTAAGAATGATTTGTCATGGTCAGGAAGTTCGAGCGCAACTGTCAATGTCGGGCCGGATAGGACCGCGCGGATAGTTGCACAA
>JBCCIN010000486.1:0-3403 GCA_039028235.1 Pseudomonadota bacterium | reverse complement strand
GGTGCTGGCGGGCTCAGGCTCTCCGGGCGTGCGCCGGGCAGATCGAGAAATTCCTTTCGATCAGCGCCGATCTTCTGACATAGCTCTTTCTCGTTCAGCCGGAAGTGCGCCGTGCCGTCTTCCGGGTTGTCGCCGCGGTCGACGAAGATGATGTGTCGATAGATCGAGACGCCGACCGTGTGTCGCACGTAGAAGCGGTCATCACCCGCCTCCGGGCTTGCACTGTCCGTCTGCAAATAGGCTTCGAGATCGTTCAGTTTCGGCCAGTCGCTCGGATGGACGTCGTCCGGCCACCAGTTGATCATGTTCGCCAGATTCTTGAAGTAGTTGATCGTCTGCACACGCTTCTCGCAATCCTCGACCACATAGATGCCGCGCCTGGACATCTTTTCGCGGTAGAGAAAGGCGAAGGTCTCCATTTGGGCCTTCTGCGTATGCAGCCCGTCATCGATGATGATGTCGAAGGCGCCGGGCATCCTGCGGAGATCATCCTCCTTGGTCTGGTCGCCGATGATGACCTTGATGCGGTCAGTCTCATGGATCTTGCACCTGGGGTCGATGTCGAACCCGACGATCTCGGCATTCGGAAAGTAGTCCGCCCACATGCGAAGCGAGGTTCCCGCCTCGACGCCGATTTCGAGAACGCGGGTAACATCCAGGCGTACCGGCTCGAAATGGCGGACGAATAGAGGGATGTAATTGTGAAGCTGCTTTGTCGGCCGGTGTTCGAGAAAGCACTTGTAGAGTTCCGACGATTTCGACTCGGTCAAATAATCGACAACTTTGTCCACGTGCCGCCCTCTCGCTCGGAATCGTCTTGAAAGTACAAATCTAAAGCGCGTTTATCACATCGCGTTATTAAACCCTGAAGGCAGCTATGCCAAGGAGGAAATCTGCTTCAGGACGCGACGGCTCTGGAGTGGGAGAACATGGGTGATTACCAGCCTCAGATAGAAAAAATCGGTGGTCATACGAGGCCGGTGGCGGCGGGCCAGGCGCCAGCGTTCGACCGTGCGGCGCCAGAGTTTTTGTTCGGAGTAACCAGCCGGCGCGATGCTGGCGACCACCAGCGGCACATGATGGAAACGACGGCCGGCGCAGTGCTGAGAAAAGTAGAAGGCGTAGTCGGCGATGACGTCGTAGGTCAGGTCGAAGGGGCTGGCCTTCATCAGCTCGGTGCGCGCGAACAGGGACTGGTGGGAAAAGGCGATGCGCTGCCACATCGTCTCCAGCGGTCGGCAAGGGACGTGGACCGGCCCCTGCCGGCTCCGCACTTCGACGTCGCCGTAAAGAAAGTCGGTGTCGTCGGACGCGGCCTGCATGACCTCCTCGACGATGCTGTCGGACGCGAAGCGGTCGCCGGCGTTCATGAAGATGATCCAGTCGCCGCGTGCACGGGCGATGCCCTTGTTCATGGCATCGTAGATGCCGCGATCCGGCTCGCTTACCCAAGCGCCGAGGCGGTCCGCCTGCGCCTCGATCAAGGCGACGCTGCCGTCCTTCGAACCGCCGTCGATCACCACGTAGTCGATGGCGGGCCAGGTCTGAGCGAGCACCGACGTCATGGTGGCCTCGAGCGCCTGGCCGGCGTCCAGGGTTACGGTCACCACCGTTACGGTCGGGCGATCGCTCACGACCTGATATTCCTGTAGGTCCGCCAGACCAGCCGACCGAGCGCATAGGGGAGGGGGCCGATCCGAGCGAGGCGCTTTTGCCAACGATCGGCACGCGAGATGTCGGCCCGGCTGCGCAGCCTCGGCGGGCGCTGCTGGCCGGCGGCGCGAGCAACCACCGCGTCGGCGTCACGGTCCCCGACCTTGGGCACCAGGGCGCGCATCTCGTCATAGTCGTAGGGCGCACTGCGAAGGGCCTCTTCATGGGCGCGCAGATAGGCGTCGGCGAGGGCGGCGAAGGCGGGACGATCCAAGATCGCCTGACGCCAGCCATCGAGGCGGCTGGCATCGAGGGTGCGGGCGGTCGACGCCTGTTTTTGGTCGCCAAGCGAAGCATCACCGCCGGGCCAGCCGCCGTCGAGATCGAGCATCGCCGGTTCGAAGGGGAGACCGAGATGGTCCGTGACCTTGCGGAGGGCGGCCTCGGGCTCCCGGATCAGATCCTCATAAACAATCTCCAGCGCCCGCCCCGACGCGCTGAGCGCCAGCAGGTTTTCCAGCCCCTCCTGCAGGTCGATCGCCCAAAAGTCCAGGCGCCGGCGATCATGGTCCATCACCTCCAGCATCGATTGCAGGGTGGCTAGCGGATGGCGCCAGAGGAGGATGATCTTGGCGCGCGGGAATAGCGCCGTCAGCGACGGCCAGATCGTGTGATAGCGCGGCGTCTTGTCGAGATAGTAGCGGGCATTCGCGGCCCGCGCGGCGTCCCTATAGAGCCCGGCATAGCAGGTCCTGAGCCAGTGGCGATAATCCGCCTCGCCGTTTGGCAAGTGATCAATGAAGTCGTCGAGGCCCTGGACCGACAGCTCGTGATTGTGCCGTGCCCACAGGCCGTCCGGTTCGCGCGCGAGCAATGGCTGCAGCATCAGCCAGCTCTCCGAGCGGCTGTGAATCGCAGGATGCGCCGCGAGCAGGCGCTGGGTCAGGGTCGATCCCGCGCGCGGCATGGAGATGAGGAAGACGAGCCCCTCGCCCAGGCGTTCTCGCTCGCTCAGCCCAGGCGGATCATCCAGCCTCGCCTGCCAGCCTTGCTTCGCGAGGAAGGCGTTGAAGCCCGACCGCGCAGCTGCCTGCCGGTCAGGATCGAGAAGGTCGATGTTCTTTCGAAAGATGGCGCCTAGCCAGGCTTCGTGCTCGCTGGGCAAGGTCTTGGAAAGCCCGCCTTCGACCTGCACGTAACCGGTGCCGTCGACGTCGGTCCGAAAGAAGTCGGCCCTGGCGGCGAGGCGCAGTTTCAGGTCCCAGTCCTCATAGAGCGGGATCGACGGATCATAGCCGCCGACCTTGTCATAGAGCGCCTTCGGCATCACGAAGTCGCGTGGGACGTGGACGCTTCGGGCAAAAAGGTCCTGGGCGAGGTCGCCATCCCGCAGCGGCTCCGCCGGCTGCAGCGCCTTCGGCCAAGGTTGGAGATCAGCGTCGAGCACGACATAGCGGGAATAGCCGATGGCAGGGCGTTCCGCGTTCGAGCGGCCGCGCGCGAGGTCGAGCTCGGCTTCCAGCTTCTTCGGTGAGAGGTAGACGTCGTCGGCATCGAGGGTCGCGACATAATCGCTCCTCGCGGCCTGAATACCGAGATGACGTGCAGACGACGGGCCGGCATTGGCCGAGGTGGTGAGGCCGACGATCCGCGCGTCCTCACTTGCGAGCCCCTTGATGACATCAGCCGTATCGTTGGTGGAGCAATCGTCGACGATGATGATCTCGATGGCATCCAGGGTCTGCGCCTG
>JBCCIN010000485.1:0-3412 GCA_039028235.1 Pseudomonadota bacterium | reverse complement strand
CCAAACCAAACCTCTACTATAGCGGTAAGACTTCCCGAGGACATCGCGTCAGAGTTGGAAGAAATCTCACGAGAAACTGGACGTAGCAAGAGCTACTACGTCCGCGAAGCCATCACCAAATATCTAGAAGATCGGGCCGACTATCTCGATGCCGTCAGAGTCCTCGAAAAGAGCAAAGGAAAAAAGAGGATCCCGTTCGAGCAGATCAAACGGGAGCTCGGGCTGGACGATTGAGTTCACAGAACTGGCACGCCGCGAGATTAAGCGACTCGACCCGCAGTGGCAGGCTGCGATCTCGCGTTATCTCGATGAACGCGTCCTCACGTTGCCTGATCCCCGCCTGATCGGCGAGGGCCTGCAAGAAAATATGTTGGGCTACTGGCGCTATCGGGTTGGCGCCTATCGCATCATCTGCAAAATCGAGGACCATCGCTTGGTCATCGCAGTCATCAAAGTCGGCCATCGCCGCGAGGTCTACCGCTGACCTCTCGCTTTTGACGCGTTTTGTTGTCTTCCCGCTTGCCGTGCGCTATAGACGGCGCGCTGTCTGTCGCTACCCGCGCCCTTCTGGAACGCCGCCCGATGTCTCCCCAGTCCTCACGCCGCCGCAAGGTCTATGAAGGCAAGGCCAAGGTCCTGTTCGAAGGGCCCGAGCCCGGCACGCTCATTCAATATTTCAAGGACGACGCCACCGCCTTCAACAACCAGAAGCAAGGCGTGATCACGGGCAAGGGTGTCCTCAACAACCGCATCTCCGAATATCTGATGGAGCGCCTCGCCTCGATCGGCATTCCCACGCACTTCGTGCGTCGCCTCAACATGCGCGAGCAGCTGGTGAAAGAGGTCGAGATCATCCCGATCGAGCTGGTGATCAGGAACGTGGTCGCGGGCTCGCTCGCCAAGCGTCTCGGCCTGGAGGAAGGCGAGCCTCTGCCCCGCTCGATCGTCGAGTATTACTACAAATCCGACGAGCTCGGCGATCCGATGGTCACCGAAGAGCACATATCGGCCTTCGGCTGGGCCGCCTATCAGGAAGTCGACGAGATGCTCAATCTCGCCCTTCGCATCAACGATTACCTCTCCGGCCTGTTCATGGGCGCCGGGCTTCGCCTGATCGACTTCAAGCTTGAATTCGGCCGGCTTTGGGAAGAGGACGACATGCAGATCGTCCTCGCCGATGAGATCAGTCCGGACAGCTGTCGGCTCTGGGATGTGCTGACCAACGAAAAGCTGGACAAGGACCGTTTCCGCCGCGATCTCGGCCGGGTCGAGGAGGGCTACCAGGAGGTCGCCCGCCGCCTCGGCATTCTGCCGGAGGCCGGCCCCCGCGACTTGAAGGGCCCAGAGGTCGTGCAATAAGTGGCCGTCCGGTAGCGGCCCGCTACTGGGTTGATTTGGACCTCGTCACATCAAGGAAAGATCGAGGAAAGATGAAAGCGAAAGTTCATGTGAGGCTTAAAGACGGCGTGCTCGATCCGCAGGGTGCAGCCATCGGTCGGGCGCTCGGACAGCTCGGCTTCGAGGGGGTTGGCGAGGTGCGCCAGGGCAAGCTGATCGAACTCGAGCTCACTGCGACCGATCCCGCGACCGCCGAAAAAGAGGTTGAGGCCATGTGCGCTCAGCTCCTGGCCAATCCGGTGATCGAAAACTACTCGGTCACCATCGAGGCCTAGCCGGAGCCCGGCAGGCTTAACATCAAGCGAACGAAGGACCGCCGACGTGCAGGCAGGTGTCGTCACCTTTCCCGGCTCCAATTGCGATCGCGATGTCGCCGTCGCCCTCGAAGCGGCAGGCGCTTCGGTCACCCGCCTCTGGCACGCCGATCCCGAGCTCCCGAAGCTCGACCTGATCGTCCTTCCAGGCGGCTTTTCTTACGGTGATTATCTTCGCGTCGGCGCGATCGCCTCGAAAGCCCCGATCATGACCGAGGTGGTGCGCGCAGCCGACGCCGGCATCGCGGTCCTCGGCATCTGCAACGGCTTTCAGCTCCTCGCCGAAGCCAGCCTCGTCCCGGGCGCCCTGATCGCCAATGCCGGGCTCAAATTCGTCTGCAAGGAGGTCGAGCTGGACGTCGTCACCAACAATTCGATCTTCACCACCATCTACGATCCGGCAACATCCGTCAGCATCCCGATCGCCCATCATGACGGCAACTATGTCTGCGACGAGGATGAGCTGCAGCGTCTCGAAGACGAAGACCGCATCGCCTTTCGCTACCGCGACAACCCCAACGGATCGACCGCCGATATCGCGGGCGTTCTGGGGGCAGGGCGAAATGTCCTAGGCCTGATGCCCCATCCCGAGCGTGCGTTCGACCCGAAGACCGGCGGCACCGACGGCGCTCCGATGTTCCGCGCCCTGATGGAGGCGCTGGCATGAGCATGCGCAACGATCCGATCACGCCTGAGATGATCGCCGAGCACGGCCTCTCCGAGGACGAGTACAAGCTGATACTCGATATCCTGGGCCGGCCGCCGTCCCTCGTCGAACTTGGCATCTTCTCGGTCATGTGGAGCGAGCACTGTTCCTACAAGTCCTCCAAGCACTGGCTCTCCAAGCTGCCGACCGAGGCCCCCTGGGTGATCTGCGGCCCCGGCGAAAACGCCGGCATCGTCGATGTCGGCGGCGGCAAGGCCGCCGTCTTCAAGGCGGAAAGCCACAACCACCCGAGCTTCATCGAGCCCTACCAGGGTGCTGCGACAGGGGTCGGCGGCATCTTGCGAGACATCTTCACCATGGGTGCCCGCCCGGTCGCCCTCCTCAACGCCCTTCGCTTCGGCAGCCCGAGCCACGAAAAGACCCGCCATCTGGTCGACGGCGTGGTCGCCGGCATCGGCGGCTACGGCAACTGCATCGGTGTGCCGACGGTTGGCGGCGAGACCACCTTCCATCCCGCCTATAACGGCAACAATCTGGTCAACGCCATGTGTGTCGGCCTTGTGGATGCCGACAAGATCTTCTATGCGCGTGCGGCCGGCGTGGGGAATCCCGTGGTCTATGTCGGCGCCAAGACTGGTAGGGACGGCATTCATGGCGCGACCATGGCGTCCGCCGAGTTCAGTGACGAGACCGAAGCCAAGCGCCCGACCGTCCAGGTCGGTGACCCCTTTACCGAGAAACTGCTGCTGGAAGCCTGCCTGGAGCTGATGCAGACCGACGCGATCGTCGCCATTCAGGATATGGGGGCGGCGGGCCTCACATCGTCCTCCTTCGAGATGGCGTCACGCGGCGAGGTCGGCATCGAGATGGATCTGGATCAGGTGCCCATGCGTGAGACCGGCATGACGCCCTATGAGATCATGCTCTCGGAAAGCCAGGAACGCATGCTGCTGGTGCTGCGCGAAGGGGCCGAGGACAAGGCCCGGGCGATCATGGCCAAGTGGGATCTCGACTACGCCACCGTCGGCAAGGT
>JBCCIN010000484.1:0-3439 GCA_039028235.1 Pseudomonadota bacterium | reverse complement strand
TGGCGCGGGCCCCGCGACAGCGTCTTCCTGGTCATTCGCCGGGTTTTGAATGGCTTCGGCCTGATCCACATCCCTCGTGGCAAAGCTTTGTCGTTCCGATGTCTCCGCCTGTTCACCGGCATCGCTCGCGGCAACACGGGCCGCAACGTCCTGCTCGGCTTGGCTCTCAAGGCTCGAGAACGTCGCAGCGCGATCGTCCTCGGGCGTCTGATCACCGCTTCCAACATGTAGACTGGCGAGGTCGCCGGGCCCCTGGGAACCCACATTGTCGCCAGTCGATCCCGTATCGGACGATCTAGTTCGAACCCGTCGCAGCTCATCCTCAGGGATTGTGACAACTTCCGACGGCTCAACAGGCGGGGTTGGATCTGCGGACATCTTAGGCTCCACAATTCGATTTGATTGTGACAACTTTAAATGATTGGATTTAATCAATGATTTATATAATTGCTTAAAAAGCGCTAAGTCTGGCGATTGTCTCGACCACCACGGCTCGGCTGGCGATCAGCCCTGGCTCGATTCTGTTCAGAAACAGGCGCTTTCCGCGCGCCGTCGCCATCCGGGCGCAAGCTTGTTGTGACTATGTCCTGCCGCCGGCACGTCGCGATGAGGGCGACCGAGTTGCAAAAGATCTTGCGATCGAATCTCCGCCCTTGATCGGCTGGGGAAAAGATGTCGACATGACGGAAATCGTTCGACAGACCTTGCCAGGGAAACACGCATCCCATGAAAACCCGGGTCAAAGCTGCGGTAATCGGTGGCGGAATCGCCGGCTGCTCCACGCTCTATCATCTCACCCGAGAAGGCTGGAGCGACGTGATGCTGCTGGAACGGGACGAGCTGACCTCGGGAACGACGTGGCATTCGGCGGCGCAGGTCACGAATTTCGGCATGAACCAGACCATGGTCGGCCTGAAAAGCCATTCGATCGCGCTCTATAAGGAGCTCGCCGACGACCCTGACTACCCCATCAACTACCACCACGGCGACGGCGGCATCCGCCTTGCCAACACCGAAGCGCAGATGGACGGCTATCGTCATTTCGCCTCGATGGCGCGCGGCATGGATGTGCATTTCGAGGCGATCGACGCCGAGGAATGCCGACGGCGCCATCCGCTGATTTCCACCGACGATCTTCTGGGCGGGCTCTGGGATCCGCTCGACGGCGACATCGATCCCGCCCAGCTCTGTCAGGCACTCGCCCGCCGTGCGCGTAAGGCCGGCGCCGAGATTCACCGCAACACGCCGGTCACGGGGCTTCGCCAGCTTAAGGATGACAGCTGGATCGTCGAAACGCCGAAGGGCGAGGTCAACGCCGACATAGTGGTCAACGCCTGCGGCTATCGGGTGAACGAGGTTGGCGCGATGATGGGCGTGCATCATCCCGTGATGTCCATGGAGCATCAATATTTCGTCACCGAGGAGATCGCCACGATTCGGAACGCGGGGCATCGTATGCCCCTGATTCGCTGCCCGATCAGCGACTTCTATTGCCGCCAGGAGAAATTCGGCCTGCTGGTCGGATTCTACGAGCAGGGCTGCCAAACCTGGGGCATGAACGGCATCGATCCGAATTTCTCGAATGCGCTCTGCCCGGACGATCTCGACCGGGTGACCGACGTGCTCGAGGGCGCGTTCGCCCGGCTGCCCGCTCTGACCGAGGTGGGCGTTCACACCGTCATCAACGGCCCGATCACCTACACCATCGACGGCGCGCCGCTGGTCGGCCCAATCCCCGGCAGGCGCAATGCCTACTGCATCATCGGCCTGCGCGCGGGGCTCGGCGAAGGTGGCGGCCATGGCTGGCTTCTGGCTCAGCAGATCGTGCATGGCGAAGCATGCTACGACACCTGGCCGCTCGATCCGCGCCGCTTCACCGGTCACGGCAATGTCGAGCTCACCGCGCTCAAGGCCATCGAGGATTACCAAAACGAGTTCCGTTTTCATTTCCCCCATGAGCACCGCCCGGCAGGACGGCCGATCAAGACCACACCGCTGACCCCCGTTCTCGCCGCCGAGGGCGCCGCGTTCGGCGTGGTAAATGGCTGGGAGCGGGTCGATTACATCAAGCCCGAGCCCGACTTCAGCGAAACGCTGGGCTTTCGGTTCAACGAGGTCCATGGGTTAGTCGCCGAAGAAGTGAACGGCGTGCAAAACGCTGTCGGCCTTACCGAGGTGAGCGGCTTCAATCGCTTTGAGATCACCGGCGCGGACCGCCATCGCTTTCTCGATCGCCTGATGTGCGGCCGGGTTGCGAAGAAGCCGGGCCGGGTCGGGCTTGGCTATCTCCTCAATCAACACGGCATGCTCAAGGCCGAGGCGACCATTGCCAACCTGCCGTCGGGCGCGAACGGGCCGGAGCGGATCTGGTATGGCTCGGCCGCGGCGGCCGAATATCACGACATGGACTGGCTGCAGCAGCACCGGCGCGCCGATGAGGATGTGCAGATCCGATCATTGACCGACGAGATGACCATCCTCGTGCTTGCCGGGCCGAAATCCCGTGCGGTCATCGAAGCGGTCTCGCGGGAAGACTGGTCGAAAGAGGCCTTCCCCTGGCTCTCGGTGCGGGAATGCTTTATCGGCATCGCGCCTGCCATCGTCCTGTCGGTCAGCTATTCAGGTGAACTCGCTTACGAGATCCACGTTCCCAACAACCAGCTCTATGCGGCCTACCTTGCTCTTCGAAAGGCAGGCGAACCCCATGGGCTCAGGCTTTTTGGCAGCCGCGCCATCGAGTCCATGCGCATCGAGAAGGGCTATCTCCACTGGAAGGCCGACATCCTCACTGAATTCGATCCTTTCGAAACAGGCCTCGCGCGCTTCGTCCAGCTCGAAAAGAGCGACTTCATCGGCAAGACAGCACTCATAAAGCGCCAGTCTGAGGGGATGCGTCGGTGTCTGGTGACGTTGAAGGTTCACAGTGACGATCGGGCCGCACATGGCGGCGCCTCGGTCATGCAGGAAAGCCGCGTGGTGGGTACCGTCACCTCCGGTGACTGGGGCCATCGTACCGGCCTCAACCTCGCCATGGCCTTCGTCGAGCCCGGTTTCGCGGACGTAGGAACGCATCTCCGGATCGACATGCTCGGCGACCTCACCGATGCCGACATCATCGCGCCCTGCCCCTACGATCCGACCTTCAGTCGTGTGAAGATCTGAATGTCTGATCGGAACGCTTTCGTTGCTCGTTGAACCTGCGCGCAACAGGGCAGTCCGACTATGCTTGACCCCCAACTTCGATTTGCCGTTCGGCCCAGATTGCGGCCATAGCCTTGTCATGGGTTACGAGCACCACGGCCGTTCCGGCTTCGGTCGTCGTCTCGGCCAGGAGCTCCATGGTGTCGGCCTGGGTGATCGGGTCGAGCCTGGAGGTCGGCTCGTCGGCAAGCAGGATCGAGGGAGCGACGGCAAGTGCTCGGGCGATGGCGATGCGTTG
>JBCCIN010000483.1:0-3449 GCA_039028235.1 Pseudomonadota bacterium | reverse complement strand
GGCGCTCAAAAAGGGCAGGATGTAAAGGGCCGTCAGCCAGGAACCCAAAAGCATGGAGGCGACTACGGCGCCAAGCGAGTAGGAGTACTCGCCTTCCGTGCCGCTGATCAGGAGCATGGGAATGAAAGCGGAAATCGTCGTGATCGACGCGACGCCGAGCGGGATCAGATACTGAGCGCCGGCGCTCCTGGCGGCGTCCTCGGGCAGGATGCCTCGGTTCACTCGACCCTCGATGTCTTCGACCACAACCAAACCGTTATCGACCAGAAGACCGAGCGAGATGATCACCGCCGCGATCGAAACCTGTTCGATGTCGACACCGAGCATGCCCATGCTGACCAGCGCGAACGAGATCGTGAACGGCACGATGCAGGCGATGACCAAGGCCGCGCGAAAGCCGAGGAAGATCAGCATGACGATGAAGACGATGAGAAACGTCTGTCCGACATTGGATAGCGCGTTGTTGACCGCGGCGGTGACATTGGTTTCTTGAAACGTGGACACATTGAGCGCGATGCCGATGGGCTGTTGCTGCTCGAAGGCAACGATGCGCTTGGCGAGCTCACGGCCCAAGGTTTGAATGTCACTATCGTCCGACATCTCGACGGCTAAGACGATGGCCGGCTCGCCGTTAAAGAAAACAGGTGTCTCCTTGGGATCGACATAGCCCCGGCGAACGTCCACGAGATCGGCGAGGCGCACATAGCCAGCAAGGCCAGAGACCTTGGTCAGCACGTTCCGGATTTCGTCGACCGAGCTCAGATCACCATTCGCTTCGAGCACGATGTTGGTGCCATCGGCATCAAGCTCGCCCGCCGGCAGGATGACGTTCTGCGCTCGAAGGTCGTCCAGGAGCTGGTCGATCTGAACCCCGACCGAAGCGAGCTTGCGGACGTCCAGATCCAGCCAGATCCTCTCATCCTGCTCGCCATAGAGCGTGACTTTGGTGATGCCGTCCAGACTGTAAAGATCCTGCTGCAGGTCTTCGGCCACCTCTTCGATGTCGGCAAGGTCGAACCCGTCGCCCGTCACCGCGATCGTCGCAATCGCGACATCACCGTAGTCGGTGTTGACGAAGGGTCCGACCGTGCCATCGGGTAAGTCAGCGACCACATCCTCCATCTTGTTCCGGAGGTCTTCCCAAGCCCCTTCGATATTGCCGCCATAGGTCTCGTCAAAGAGTTGTACATAGAACAGCGCTTGACCGCTGGTGACGATCGTTTCGATGTCCTCGACTTCGCCGATCTCGCGGATTTTGCGTTCGATCGGAATGACGATCAGATTTTCCACGCGTTCGGGCGACATGCCGTCGAATTCGGCAATGACCGCCGCTGTGCGGATGGTGATGATCGGGTTCTCGCGCTTCGGCAGGCTGGTATAGGAGAACGCCCCCGTCAAAAGAATGGCGGCCATCATCAGGATAGTGAAACGGGACGTATCGAGCCCGAAGCGCGTAAGAAAGTCCAAAGCGCTACTCTCCCGGCTCGAGCAGCTTCACCTGCATGCCTTCACGCAGGAAGGACACGCCCGCCGTCGCCACATGCTCGCCGGGCTCCAGGCCTTCGATGATGAGGAACTTGTTTTCGCGAATACCGGCCATGACCACCTCCCGGCGTTTCACCGTGCCGGTCTCGGGATCGAAGACGAACACGGCGAGCGGGGTGGCGGTGTTTGGCCCAGCGTTTTCCGGAATCTGACCTTCGGCAATCGCCGCCGAAATCGGAAGCAGATAGCCCTCTTCGGCGGGCAGATTGAACTCGAACGAGACTTGGACGGCCATCCCCGCCTTGATGACGGGAAGCACCTCCTTCAGTTCGACGATGACGGGAAAGGACGACACCGTGTCGGCACGTTCACCCAGCTCGCTGACCACAGCGTCCAAAACTGAATCCGGGTCGTCGGCCAGACGAATCGTCGCCGGCGTGCCCACGACGAGCCGTGCCACCGTGTCGAAGTTGACCGAGAATGACACCTCATAAGATGAAGCGTCGTAGAGCGACGTGATCGTGGTTCCCGAAGCGACCGTTGCGAACGAATCGGCATCGACCGAATTGATGATCCCGTCGAAGGGGGCCGTTATCACCGAGTCGGCGAGATTCTCCTCTGCGGACTTCAGTGCCTCCTCAGCCTGGGTCAAGCGAGCTCTGCTCGTCTTAAAGTCGGTCTCGGCCTCGTCAACTGCAACGCGGGTCACGGTCCCGGACTCCAGGAGTGTTTGTTGCCGGGCGAGATCATCTTCATCTTGAGCGAGGGTCGCGGCCGCTTCTTCGACGGAGGCCTTTCGGTTTCCGATCTCGACCAGGAACTGCGTATCGTCGAGCTTGGCGAGAATGTCGCCTCTCGACACACGCTGACCAACCGATAGGTCAATTGCTTCCAGCTTGCCTGCAACTTCGAAGGAAAGCGACGTGATCTCCGTGGGCTCGAGAACGCCTGGATAGCGCCGAACCGTCGATCTTTCCGTCGACGCCACCTGGGTGGTCACCAGGCCTCTGATCGGTGCATTGTCATGGTCACCGGCTTCATCCTGTTGATTGCAGGCACTAATCAAGAGCGTTGCCAGCAGTATGAGACTGGTACAAAGCAGAATGGTTCCTTTTCTGATGTCGTGATCTCGGTGGCTATTCAGATTTGGATCTGTCAACTGTCGCGTTGCCCTCTGGATTCTTCTTTCAAGACTGACTAGCACTGTCTCGATCTGCTGCCATTTAGCTCCGGCCGAGCTATCTACTTTTGTTTTGCAACAATTGGAAAGGAACCGGCAGGACAATGGACGCATCGAACCGGACAGATCGCGCCAAAATGATGGGACCCACGGCACTGGCTTCCATAGCTTCGACGACCGTTGCCTTCGCCCTATCGCGCGGGCTGACGCCTGCGCAGATCGAGGAGGCAACCGGTCTTCAAGGCCTTGATTTTGTTGACCCAGACGCCCGCCTGCCCGACGATGTACTGGCCAAGCTATGGCTGGCGATCGAAGCCTATGAAGACCCAAGGGCCGTGCCCTCGCTTGAGATGGCGAAGGCGGCACCTTTTTCCATTTTCGGCGGCCTCGCTCATGGCATGCAGTTCGCTGTCAATCTTCGAGAAGCGCTGACATTGATGATACGAAACCGCATCGTCGTGGCGGATCGTTTGGAGCTATCGCTTCACGAACATGGCGATGAGGCCGCTTTGATTAACTTTCACCCCATGGATCAGCTTGATCATGGACGGGCCAATGAAGCCGGGGTTGCCGTGGCGACACGAGTGCTCTCCGAGATCCTGCAGGTCGGCAAGAGTTTGATACGGGTCGAATTCTCCCACCCTCCCCGAGGATCGCTTGAAGCCTATCAGTCCTTTTTCCGTGTGCCCGTCCTTTTCGAGCGAGAACGGAATGCGCTGATCTTGCAAAGAGCCTTTCTGGAAGCGCCCGTCAGCCAAGCCAATGTCCAGCTTTTTGCTTATGT